>CAZWDT010000100.1:0-1675 GCA_964632755.1 uncultured Methanotrichaceae archaeon | reverse complement strand
GAGCGAAAGCGCGGATCCTCCTACTTCGACAACGACGAGGTTCAGCTCGCAGCCTACTGCATGCTCCTGGAGGATTACCTGGACGAGCCGGTGCGCATGGGGTACCTCTACCTCTTCGGCACCAACGAGCGCTACGCAATAACCATCACCGACTGGCATCGGGAGAAGGTGGTTGAGGTGGTGGAGGCCATCCGGAGCATGCGCCTCGAGAGCATCCCCGACTTTGCCGACAACCCTAAGAAGTGCAAGAAGTGCAGCACTGCACAGTACTGCTTGCCCTTCGAGATGAAGATCCTGGAGGGAGGACGATGAAGGAGAGCGAAGGAATATTAGACCATAACGTGATCTACGTCACAAAGCAGGGGAGCCAGGTTGGAGTTGACGGTGGCCGCATCGTGGTGTTCATGAAGGGCGAGGGGGAGATAGCATCTTTTCCCATGGGCCAGGTCGATACCATAAACATATTCGGAAACATCAACTTCACCACGCCATTCGTGGCCCGGGCAAACGAGCACGGGATCGGCCTGAACTACTTCACCCAGAACGGGCAGTATCGCGGAAGCTTCATTCCCGAACATAACACAATCGCAGAGGTCAGGCGAGCCCAATATGCCCTATCGATGTGGGCGGGCCTCGGGATCGCTCGGCAGATGATTCGAGGCAAGATCAGGAACAGCCGCACCCTACTGAGTCGCAAAGGATCGCCGGGAAACGACCGATTGGCCGAGCTGGAAGCACAGACCGCCAAGGCCACCGACCTGGACAACCTGAGGGGAATCGAGGGGGAGGCTGCTGGGATCTACTTCGGACTTCTCGATGGCTGCCTGGCTGAAGGCTGGAGCTTCCAGCGCCGGACGAAGAGGCCTCCCGAGGACCACATAAACGCGCTGCTCTCCCTCACCTATGTGATGATGAAGAACGAGGTGCTAAGCGCCTTGCGGCAATACAACCTCGATCCGTACCTTGGAATTCTGCATGCCGATAGACACGGCAAGCCCGCTCTCGCCCTGGATCTTCTCGAGGAGTTTCGCCCCATCTTCTGCGATGCCTTTGCGCTACGCCTGATAAATCAAGGGATACTGAACCATGACGATTTTAAGGCAGACAACCATCTCAAGGACTACGCGTTCAGGCCCTATCTCGAAAAGTTCGATGGCTATATGCTGGAGGAGTTCGAGCATCCCCGGTTCAAATATCAGGTAACTCGAAGGAAGTCGGTTCGTCTGCAATCGATCCTTCTCCGAAAGGCCATATCCGGGGAGCTGAAAGAGTACCATCCCCTGGAGTTCAAACGATGAGACTTGCCGTCACCTACGATATCAGCGAGAATCGCGTGCGAACTCGCGTCTTCAAGATACTTGAGAAGTATGGCGCCTGGAAGCAGTACAGCGTCTTCGAACTGGAGATCTCAGACGTGCAGCGCTTGAATATGGAAAACGAGATCAAGCAAGTGATTAAGGCGGGCGATAAGGTGCGGATATACCAGCTCTGCGAGCGGTGCGTGGATAAGATCGTGGATCTGGGAGCCAAGACGCCGGAGCGAATGTCGAACGTAGTCTGAAGCGATCATGGACCTATATATACGCAGGGTACGCGATAGGTCCATGATCACAAGGGTCTCTTTTTGAGCTCTTAGAAAGGGTTTTAAGGGAAAAGAGCCATTCCAGGGGTGCCC
>CAZWDT010000099.1:0-1687 GCA_964632755.1 uncultured Methanotrichaceae archaeon | reverse complement strand
GGTCTAACCTGCCTTTGAAAAGGCAGGGATGCGGCCTGCTCTTTCTCCTCAAAGCATCGGACTACACACCAGAGGGGACGCCCGTAATCTACGCAAGAAATATTGGGTACGGAGACCTCTGTCCAGCACCTCGTCCAGCATTTGGGCCATCAATTAGCAATTTGGCAAGAATCTGCCGTATTGCAATATGGCTATAATAAAAAAGGGTGGCGAGAGAGTGTATCTCTCAGCTCATCTGGTGAAGCTTGTACAGTGGGGTGTTATCCGGCTCTGCGATTGCCTGTCCAGGCGTCCAGTCATCCTTGAGGAACTGGTAGATCGCATACTCGGTTGTGGCGATCTTTCCATCCTTGCCAGGCCAGATGGCAGTCTCGGTGGGGAATGCCAGGTCGGCACCGGGCGTCCAATCGTCGCTCAAGAACTGGCCTGCGTAGCCTGTGGCGTTGGGGATCGTGCCATTGCTCCCGTTGCCCCTCATGACTCCCTGGGCATAATCAACGGGCGGGACGTAAGAAGGAGGCACCCAGTTATCGTCGAGAAAAGCGGCGATGGACGGAGTGGTCGAAAAGTTTGCCTGTGGGCTCAAGTAGTTCGCATCCACCCCCATCACGGGAATGACCGTAAGGAGGGCTAGCATGGCAGCCAATGCAGCCAGGATTTGTCTCATGATGCTCCCACTAGATCCAGGTGAGGCATAAAGCTTTCTGTCGAGGGGCCTTCAACTGCAGGCCTTCGCTGGTGGAGCTCGCTTCGACTCCTACCTTCGCGATGCCTGCTTCTTCAGCTCGGCAGTTGTAGCGCTGGGGTTCTTCTCGAGATAGCGGGCTACCTCCGGCAGGTGGACAAGGTCGCAGTCCTTGCAGGACCAGAAGCGTTTACCCCTCTTCGTCCTTACGTAGCGGCCGAGCTCCGGGTCGCGGCAAGGGTATAGAGGGCAGAAGCAGTGTGTGCAGTCCTGCCCTGGGAGGTGGCATGGGTAATAGGCGCAGTTCTCCTGTGAGGTGTCCTGGATGGGACGGTCAAGCACACCCTTGAGCAGGCAAGGGTCGTCGGTCACAAGTCCATCTGCCCCCAGCTTGAGCATCCATGCGGCTTCGCTCGCATCGTTGATGGTCCAGGGGTAGACCTCCAACCCCGAGTGATGGGCCCTCTTGAAGAGGTTCGCGTTAACAAGCCTTGGAAAGATGGCGTCAGCCCCAACGTCCAGGGCCAGGGCCACCGGATCGAGGGGAAGGGAGGAGATGATTATCCCCGTCTTGAAGCGTCCTAGCTCCTTGATCTCCCAGAGGCTGGAATGGTAGAAGGATGTGACCATGGCCGTTCTCCCTTCAAGCGCCTCGGAGACGAGCGCCTCGAGCCCTACCTCTTTCATCTCGACGACGATCCCAATTCCAAGCTCGCCTGCGAGCGAGGTGGCCTCTTCGAGCGTTGGAAGTGGCTCTCCACCGACGCTGAACCCTCGAAGCTCGTCGAGGGAGAGATCCTCGACCTTGCCAGATCCATCAGTCGTCCGGTCGACGGTGGGGTCGTGCATCAGTACGAGCACCCCGTCTGAGGAGAGCCTTGCGTCCACCTCGGCCCAGTCGGCACCGCAAGCAGCCGCGGCGCGAAGGCCGGCTAGCGTGTTCTCCGGTGATAGGAGGCGCGCTCCGCGATGCCCGATGAGACTGGCCATGCTACTACTCTC
>CAZWDT010000098.1:0-1794 GCA_964632755.1 uncultured Methanotrichaceae archaeon | reverse complement strand
GATATCATGGAGGCCTGCAAGAGCATAAAGCCCTCCTGGAGAGATGAGCTCGAGATCACTGATGCCATTCAGTGGCTTATCGACAGCGGCAGGAGGGTGGAGGCTTCGGCAGTTCAGGGGTGGTGGAAGGACACAGGGAAGACGGAGGATATCCTGGAGGCTAACCGCTTAATCCTGGACGAGATAAAGCCCATAAATGGCGGCGAGCTCATAGGATCCAGAGTCTTTGGAAGGGCAGTGATTGGAGACGGAACTATCATTGAGAGCTCCACGATTAAGGGGCCCTGCATTATCGGAAATAACTGCCGGATCGTCAACTCCTACATTGGGCCGTACACCTCGATCAATGACGGATGCACCATAGAGGGGACGGAGATTGAAGACAGCGTGATCATGGCAGGATGCTCAATCATCAAGGCAGGCAGGATACTCGAGAGCCTGATTGGAAAGAACGTCCGGATTTTGGAGAACGGAAGCAGGCCCGCGGGGAACAGGTTTGTGGTCGGCGACAACTCGGAGATAATGCTGTGATCTCCGCAATTATCGAGTGGACTTGGAACTGGAGACTCAAATGAGATATCTTGTCACGGGCGGATCCGGGTTCATCGGATCGAATTACATCAGGCATATCCTCAAGGGCGGAGAAGTCGATGAGATAATCAATCTCGATGCCATGAAGTACGGGTCCAACCCGTCGAACTTAAGAGATGTCGCAGGAGACGAAAGATATCGGTTCGTGAAAGGGGGATATCTCGGATTATGATCTTGTCTCTGGTCTGGTCGATAAAGCTGATGCGATAATCAACTTCGCCGCAGAGACCCATGTGGACAGGAGCATATCGGCTCCAGAGGCATTTTTGCAGAGCAACGTGGTAGGAGTCTTCACCATTTTGGAGGCTCTGCGAAAGATCAATCCATCGGCAAGGCTCGTCCATATCTCAACGGACGAGGTTTACGGGGATATCGTGCAGGGGTCATTCAAGGAGACGGATGCCATCCGGCCATCTTCGCCTTACTCGGCAAGCAAAGCTGCAGCTGACGCCTTCGTCCTCGGCTATGCCAGGACCTACAACCTAAACGCCTCAATCACCAGATGCACCAACAACTACGGACCATATCAGTTCCCGGAAAAGCTCATCCCTAAAACGATCATCAGGGCTGCGATGAGCCTCAAGATCCCAATCTACGGATCGGGAAAGAACATCAGGGACTGGATTTACGTTGAGGATCACTGCCGGGCAGTCGAGGCCGTATTGAGAAGAGGCAGGCCTCAGGAGATATACAACGTCTCATCCGATGCAGAGAGGACCAACCTGGAGGTTGTGCGAACGATCCTCGAAGCCCTCGGCAAGGACGAGAGCGCTATAGAGTTCGTGGAGGACCGGCCGGGCCACGACCTGAGGTACAGCCTGGACTCGTCGAAGCTCTTCCGCGAGCTGGGATGGATGCCGGAGATGAGCTTTGAGCAGGGAATTAGTGAAACCGTCCGCTGGTATGAGGAGAACAGAGAGTGGTGGAAGATGCTGAATGACGAGAAGACCTTGAGCCCCACACCCTGGAAGCTGGTCTGGTAGAGATGAGGATATTCATCACCGGCGCTGGCGGCCTCTTGGGCTCGAAGCTTGCAGAGGTCGCAGCAGCAGATGGGCATGACGTCTTCAGCGGCTACAACCGCAGTCGGCCAGAGGTGGGAGTTCCCGTAAAGTTCGATCTCTCTGTGGATAATGGCATTAGAAAAGCCATGGAAGAATCCCGGCCGGAGGTTATCATCCATACTGCGGCCTTGACGGATGT
>CAZWDT010000097.1:0-1903 GCA_964632755.1 uncultured Methanotrichaceae archaeon | reverse complement strand
CCCACATCAACCGCCCCACATCCCCTGCTCACGGCGCTGCCCACCCCGCTGAACTCCGCAAACCGGGAGAGCGCAAGGACCGCGTTTCTCAAGTCGGCCGGGGCGTTCTTGGCCAATACGTACCTGCACCTGCCGGTGAATCCCTGCCGGAGGATGGGCCTGGGATGGCCCTTATTCTTGTCAATCACAGTTCCGATCGCCACGCTATGGGTCTTGTAAGAGGAAGCGTCAGGGACCTCCATCACATGGCGCGCGATCTCGTCCCTATCGAGCGCCAACCTGATCCCATCGGAACAGACCGCGTTCCACTTGGATGCCAGTGAGGAGAAGACCGCCTCCCTGTGAGGGAACATCTCGAAGACCTTGGTATTCTTGTACTGGATGCAGGTTGGGGAGCGAAAGGTAATGTCTATTGTTGGATCTTTAGAATTCCCTGCCTGTTTGAGCATCTCATCATAGCTCGCGGTCTTGCTGGTGATCTCCTCGACCCAAAGCTTCCCCCCATCCAATTCAAGATCCCTCTCCTTCAGTATCAGGGGCTGGATTATGGACTTGAAGATCGCCTCCTCCTTGGGATCGGTTATACCTATCCGGATCCGATACCTTTCATCAGGATTGACATCCTTATGCTTCGGCCTTATGCTGCGCAGGAACCTTCCCTCCGCTGGGCATAATGAGATGGAACTGATTGGAGAATCATGAGCGTGTTTGGCTATTCCCTCGTCCGCCTCCCCCATGATCGCGAGCATTGCCGAGTAGATCTGGTATCCTGAGCTGTTGGGAATCGCAAATCTGGAGCGAGGCCGCATTATCAAAGAGATCTTTTGGGGCATCGATTACATAGACATGCCTCATTTGATTTAAAGGTGTCGATAGATGCAATATTTGCACAATTGTGAAATCATATTGATTGTCTGGCCTATTTCTGCAATGGAAAGATCCTTATGCAAATGATGCCTCTTATCAATGAGATGAAGACTTACATCTCCCTCTCCGGCTTCGACACATCCCAGATCGTCTCTCTGATGGTCAAGTTCGGAATCGAGGGCAACGATAGATTGGTGCTCATAAGGCCGGAGGGGGAGGAGGACGACCTTCGGGGAGAAGCCGCTATTCAGGCCATCCAGGAGCTATCCAGGAAGATCAACACCACCATAATTGTGGATATACACCGTGTTGACCATCGGGATTTCGAGGGAATGGTCATCTCCTTCATCGACCTTATAAGGCGATCTGAGGGGGAGATCGTGGTCAATCTATCGGGCGGGCCGAGGGAGATTTTCTTGGCCTTGACCGTTGCTGCCATTGCACAGGCGAGCAGGATATCGAAGACCACCAATTTCAGCGATATCGATAGGGCTATTAGAGATGTCAACCTGCCGGAAATCAGAATCCCCAATCTGATAGACGATAAATTGCGGACTGTATTAAGCGATATCCTGGAAAACCAGCCAACAACCATTACGGAGATCGCAAGAAGGAATGCTCTCTCCGAGAGCACTGTATCCAGGCGGATCAATAAGCTTCAGGATCTAAATGCGGTAGATGTTATCGCTAAAGGGAAGTCAAAGGAGGTCCGGATAACCTTGGTGGGAGAGATCCTGCTCTCTGCATGAGCCGGAATGGGATTGCCTCAGCAAGTCATCAAAAGATGCAAGCCCGATAATTGGCAATTGCCCCCTGATTCCAGAACCTCACCCGATCCCAGCCTCCAAGAAGCGGACCTGCTGACAAGGCCCCCCTCGAAGGCCTCCCCGCAGATGGCCGCCGCCGGACCGGGCGGGGGGGATGCCGGGGCCCTTCGGCCTCGGGTGGGCAGCAGCCACCCCGGCGACGATGGCGCAGGAGACGCCAGCCAGCTGCAGCCGTGAGCCTCCATGCAGGTAGGCCGCCGCCGGGCCGG
>CAZWDT010000096.1:0-1919 GCA_964632755.1 uncultured Methanotrichaceae archaeon | reverse complement strand
TGGGAAAACTCGAAAAAGTAAAGCTTGTTATATCTAAAACTGCAGATGGAAAATCCTTCGCAGAGCCATTGTCGCATAAATGGCCCGGCGAGACGAAGATGGGCTTGACGCCGGACCGGGTGCGAAGGGCTGCTCCCACCTGCCTGCAGCCGGCAATGAGAGGGGAGAAGCTTCCCTTCTCCCAGCCAGGCTCCCCATACTCTCCCCACAGCCAGGACTTGGCGCAGCCGATGCTCGGCTTGTCAAGCAGAATTCCCAGATGGGCAGCCTCGCCCATGGACCTTGGGTGCGCCTGACCTTGACCGTCGAAGAAGGATCACATCGACCTCCTCCGCCAGGCCCTCCAGGGCAATGAGGAGGGCCGGGCCCTCCCTGAACGTCAAGAGGACGGGGATATAGGGGAAATCGAGATCGCACATCGCCATCGATTGCCCCAATAGCTCCATGCTGGAATAGGAGAATGCCGCTGCCACTGCATAGGCCCTGCCCTCCACGAAGGATGCGTCGACTGCGGCGATCCTCTCCACGGATCCAAGCGGCCTCTCGATGAGCTCATGGCGAAGGCGGATCTGGATGGAGATTGCCTTACGATATGTCACATTCCAGGGGTGAAAGACGCGGACTCTCAACGCGGCCCCCATCCTTCGAATCGTATAAGTAACCCCCGGGCAACTCCTGCAATCTTATGCTGCAGCCGCGAGCCCCCCCCCCCCTTCGTTGCAGCGAATCACATCTTCAAGCGTCGCCGTCCCGTCGACAGCTCCGGGGAAGTTTGTCAATATGACATGGGTTGCGCCGATCTCCTCGGCCAGCTGGGATGATATCCAGGACGTCCTTCATGGAGAGGGTCTCCTCTGAACCGCAGGCCTTTACCACCAAAAAGCCGATCCAGAGGGGAAAGAGATAGTCTACCACGAGAAGCAATTGGCTACCACGAGAAGAGGATCGGCTGCCCATCTAGGCCGGGATCATGAGATCAGCCTGATCGTGAGAGGATAGCGATAGTCCTGGCCGTTGCTGGCCTTGTAGGCTGCCTGGATGGTCAAGACGAGGTCGAGCAGGATAAGCCCCATGATCAATATGATGATGGAGAGGAATGCCATGGGCATGGCCAGCACGTCCCAGAAGGCCCACATATGCCTGCTTGGGTGAAGCGGCCAGAAGAAGGGAAAGTAGCTGAGGCCCAGTATCCCCATGAGGAGCATGGAGGCCATTATGTAGATGGAGAAGGATATCTGGAAGTTGAGCGCCTCCTTTCCCTGCGAGTCTACATAAGGGTGGTCGTTTCTCCGAAACAGCCATACCACAAGGGGCCCAAGGATGTTGCCTAAGGGGACTCCGAGCAGGAAGACTAAGACGCTTGCGTGGCATAGCGCAGCCCAGTTTCTTGCAGAGCCATCGGTCTCGTTCATGGATCTCAGTAGTATGTGATGCGCCAAGTAGAAACCTGCTTAGCGCAAGGTGTGCCACCTACATCCTAGGGCTCGATGAGCCTGACTACCTCCTTGAACAGATCTTTCTTGCCAATGCTCTTCAATGTAGAACTCATCTTTTGAGTCAGATTGAGATACCAAGTCTTGATCTCATGTCCGAACTTGACCTCAACCTTCTCAACTCGAGAGAGATCCTGCAAAAATAAATAAGCACTTTCCCATGAATCATCTTTTTGAGAAGCCTCTTTCAGCTTCCATTGTAAAACTGCTAACAACTTATAAGCCAGCATGCAAACGAAGATGTAAGCTCTCACCCTTTGTTCAAGACGATGGCGTACTGGTTCAATCTCCTCATGTGACTTTAAGACGCGAAAAACCTTCTCAATGAAGTCTTTTTCGAGATACATATTGACTGCTTGGTGTGCATCTACCGATTTATCAGTACAAAGAAGCAACCACTTCCCATCCGCTTTCTGCGCCTCCTTG
>CAZWDT010000095.1:0-1973 GCA_964632755.1 uncultured Methanotrichaceae archaeon | reverse complement strand
TTATCGCCCTCATCAATGCCAGAGAAATTCCAACCAATTCTGAGTTCACGACCGAGCAGATCAACAAAGATAAAATAGTTAATTTGATACAGTACAATTTCATACTTGTCTGATTAAATATGTCGCTATAATCTAGATGGCCGAAAGTCATGTAATAAACCATAAATCCCCGCCCGCACTACCTCTCCCCATGACCCTTGACGCGATCCAGACTTGGTTTGGCAGCGTGGATCCCATCAGCCTGGAGCTGAACCCCGCGGGATCCGTGGAGGAGATGGCCGAGGCCCTGCTCGTGCCAGCCGAGGTCGCGCCTCCCTCTCAGCCGGACCTGCTCGCCCTTGCGATCAATTCTGGCTTCTGCGAGGGAGAGGCCGAGTACCGCGAGCGCCTAAGGGAGGTCGCCTTAGCCCTCGTTCATAGAAAGCTCGATCTGCTCGCAAACCGCGAGGCCGAGATGTTGCAGATGATCGAAGCGCTCGACGACATAAACGTTGCTGCAAACCTCCTCGATGAGCGTCTCTACGAATGGTCGCGCCTTCATTCGGACGTCCCGAGGGGCGCGGATCTAGCAAGCCGTCTCCAGTCGGAGGAGGGGATAGGCGGTCTTGCGAGATCCATCCTCGCGCTTCGCGAGGGGCGCCTCTCCCTCGAGGATGATGTTGGAAGGCATGCCATGGCTCTCGCCCCCAACCTATCGTCGCTGGCAGGTCCCCTTCTCGCAGCGCGCCTGATCTCGCGCGCCGGCGGCTTAAAGCGGCTCTCCCAGATGCCGTCCTCTGCCATCCAGGTGATGGGGGCGGAGAAGTCGCTCTTCAAGCATCTAAAGGGAAAGGCGCCATCGCCTAAGCATGGCCTGATCTTTCGCCACCCGGCAATCCTCTCGGCGCCGAAGTGGCTGAGGGGAAGGCTTTCCCGGGCTCTAGCGGGAAAGCTTGCGATCGCTGCGAGGGTGGACCAATACTCAGGGGTCCCCTTGCCCGGGCTGAAGGAGTCGCTCGACGAGCGCCTTTCCCAGATTCGCTCTCGGGGGAGAAAAAGGAGGGGGTGAGGGCATCAGATTTATATCCCATGCCACTTATGGAAGAGCTTGAGAGTGGTTTATCCGCTTTGAGGTGTTGAGATTGAGATCCTTGATCCCGCTGGTGCTTTTGATATTGATGGTCCAGCTGCCCCTGGATGCCGTGAGGGCGGAGAACCTCACCCAGCATTCCTATATCTTCCTAAACGGCTACATGGACGATACAAGCGTATATCAGACCGATTCCGGCTTTGCCGGGCAGAAGCTCGTGACGGGCACGAGGGGAAGCGGCATGGTCTCGCGCCGGCAGAGCATAGACGTCTATCACGACTCGGTAAACGACGGCGACTTCATGGACTTCAACGAGTGGGGGGTATTCCAGTACCAGCCCTACAGCCCTGATCCCTCGGAGAGCGACCTGAAGAACGCCCTCTGCGCCAAGAACTACGAGGTCGGGTCGGTCTTCTCGGAGAGCTACTCGGATATTCGCCAGCTCGTCAAGGACACCGATATCTATCAGGATGACAACGTATCGGTCTACCAGATGAACTCCTACGTCCACGGCACTGCGAGGATCGGATCGAGATACCAGAGTTCCTACAACAGCGTTCCCGTAATGGTTTTGGGTGGCGTCTACGTGGGCGAGGCAAAGATCCAGCAGGAGATCGAGGTCGGCGACGGATCCCCATTGGTGTTGCCATGCCCGTGAGGGGGCCCTCTCTCCTTCCCTTTTATATTCGAACTTGGACTTATTGTCAGCTTCTACACGCCTAAACTTCGATGAAAGCGCTATATATGCTTATATGTACCTCCAATGCATGGGGTTTATAAGAATTTATTCGCGTTCATTCGCGGCTAAAATAGGTAGAGATACATTCACCCATATAAAACAACGAGGAACCTCAACACCATCAGCCCAGACGGCGTTCCACTTGGCCCGAATGGGGCGCTGAAG
>CAZWDT010000094.1:0-2089 GCA_964632755.1 uncultured Methanotrichaceae archaeon | reverse complement strand
TCCTCGGGCCGGAGGCGCTGGTGCTGCTCACCGAGGTCGACGATCCACAGCGTTTTGGCGTGGCAGAGTTTGACGAGGGCGGGCAAAGAGGCTTGTGGAGAAGCCGAAGGTGCCACCGTCCAACTTCGCTCTTGCAGAGGTATGCTTGCCCGATATCGTCGGGGCTCGCAAGAGCATAAAGCGCTTGCCGAGGAGATCGGTCGTGAATCCGAAATAGGTTGGAGTTTCCATAATCCGTATGCAGCTTGCGGTCTCATAAGAAGTCATTACGAGGGATTCTCTGGGTGAATCGATATCCACTGATGTCGTATTCCAAGGTAGGCCTAAATTGCAGCCCATAACGAATTCACGACCGGAATTTCTCACCGCCAGGTTTATCGATTCTCCCCTCTATCTACTATTCATTAGGTGAAACCGGTATGTCCGATGTTACCATCAGGATTCCCCAAGATATTGTCCAGGCGCTTCGGCTTCCTCCCGATGCCATTGCCGTTGAGTTGCAGCGGGAGCTTGCAGTGGCGCTCTACCTGCGGGGCATACTCTCTTCTGGGAAGGCAGCTGCTCTAGCAGGGATGAACCGGTGGGAATGGGAGGAATTGCTCGGGGCACGGAAGATTCCCCGGCATTATTCCAATGAGGACCTAGATCAGGACATTGCCTATGCCACTCGCAATCAGTAACTCTTCGCCGCTGATTCACCTCTCGATGGTTGGCCATATCAGTCTGCTTCGTCGATTTTCATCGATATGCATACCTCCTGCGGTCTGGCGGGAGGTCGTGGAACTGGGCGGCAGCCGTCCGGGGGCAACCGAGATCCGGGACGCCCACGAGTCAGGGTGGTTGCGCGTGGTCGAGCCCTCCGATAGGGCTATGGTGCGCCTCCTTGAGCAAGAACTTCACGCGGGCGAAGCGGAGAGTATTGTCCTTGCCCTTGAGGTCCAGCCCGATGTGCTGATCCTTGATGAGGCCGAGGCCCGCCGCATAGCGGGGCTCTATGGCCTTCCTATCACTGGTATCATCGGGCTGCTGATCCAGGCGAAGCATGAAGGGCAGATCTCTTCACTTGAGGAGGAGATGGACCGGCTGCGGGAGCAGGGGAATTTTTGGATCCAGGATGCCCTCTACAGGCGTGTTCTTGGAGAGGAGAAGGATGAATAAGCCAAAGTTTTTGAGGCCTGGCTCCGGCTGCTGGTGAACTCCTCAATCGCCCATACTATAAAACTCAAAAGATATATATATAATTAAATCCATTTTCTGGCGTCCATCGCAAAAGGTCATCTGCCGGTCGTGTTCCTGCCAGCCCATACCCCTCTCCCAACGACAGCCAATGGAGGTATGCGCCAGAGTACCGTGCAGGAAGATTCGGAGAGGATATCTGAAGTCTAGGGGCAGGCGGCAATAGTCCCATAAAACAGCCAGGATCATCGGGTAGGATATCATGCTAAAAGAATGGAACGATGTTGATGAGTATTACTGCTTAAATCAATCTAATGCAACAGCTATGGATAGATCGATATGAAGGCGCTCATCCTTTCCGGCGGCCACGGCACAAGGCTTCGGCAGCCCCCCTCAGCAGAAGCAGCTCATCCCTGTCGCCAACAAGCCCATCCTCTTCTATCCTATTGAAGACGTAATCGAGGCCGGTGCTCGAGAGATCGGCATAATCACAGGGCCGAACAGGGACCAGGTCGTAGATACCGTAAGCTCTGTTGAGTGGGATTCTGATATCGAGTTCATTTACCAGGGAGCGCCCAAGGGCGTTTCCCACACCCATACTCGTGGCGGAGGATTTTCTCTGCGATGATGAGTTCATCATGTATCTCGGGGACAACATAATCAAAGGCGGGATTGTGCAGCATGCGGAGAAGTTCAAGCTTCTTGGGCCGGAGGCGCTGGTGCTTCTCACCGAGGTTGACGATCCGCAGCGGTTCGGCGTCGCCGAGTTCGACGAGGCAGGAAGGGTGAAACGGCTGGTGGAATGTCCTTTCGGGGACCGAACCTGCCAGAATCGTACAAGCTGGACAGAGGGGAAGGCCTGGCGGAGGTCAAGGCCCGGGTGGACGCCCCCTGAAAGCCGGGCCGGACAATA
>CAZWDT010000093.1:0-2146 GCA_964632755.1 uncultured Methanotrichaceae archaeon | reverse complement strand
AATCCGATAAAGAAATTAGCGTTCATTCGCGTTCATTCGCGGCTAAAATGGGTAGACATATGATCATCCACACAGAACAACGAGAAACCCAACTTTTATCATAGATCATTTCGAATACAGCTTCGAGGAGGAAGGCGGACGAAAGAGGGATCTGCGATTGTGCTTGCGGCACTGCTTCTTATGGGCTTTGCCGAGGGGGCTGACTCAACCGAGGGGAGGCTCGTCAAGGCAGGCGATATCCTCGCCGCGGTCGAGAGGGGCGATTCGCTGGAATACGATGGCGCGATCGTCGAGGGCGACCTGGACCTGAGCGGGGTTGGGCGGCTCGCGGATGTCCACTTCAACGATACCGTCTTCGAGGGATCGGTCAACTTCGAGGGGGTCGAATTTGCAGGGAATGCGTGGTTCGAAAAGGCAAAGTTCAGCGGAGGAAATGCCGACTTCAGCTATGTGAAGTTCAGCGGAGGAGATGCGGACTTCTACTTTGCGGAGTTCAGCGAAGGATATGCCGACTTTACCGAAGCTGAGTTCAGCGGCGATGCCTATTTCTCGGAAACAGAGTTTAGCGGAAGATGTGCCTTCTTCCCAAATGCTGTGTTCTGGGGCGATGTCGCCTTTGATTATGCAGAGTTCAGCAAGCAACCAAGCTTTATAAATGCAACTTTCGAGAATGTCTCATTCTATGGGACGAAGTTCGGTGGCAATGCCTACTTCGATAATGCCATAGTTCGCGGCAGCCTCAACCTGACGCGGACGGAGTACCCCCGCCTCTTCCTTCCCTGGAAGCTGATTGATAAGGAACAGCTCTCTTGCTCTAATTACGATGCATATCTCGCCATGGTTAGAAACTACGCAAACCTCGGCTGGTACGAGGACTCGAACGACTGCTACTTCGAGTACAGGAATAAGTGCAGGGCTGCGGAAGGAATATTATCCGCCGAGGGCTTTCTGGACTCCATCGAGTGGATAGTCTACGGATACGGCGTAAGGCCGCTAAGAACCCTTGCGTGGATGCTTGGCCTCGTGCTCCTCTTTGGGCTTCTCTTCAGAAACGATGGAAGCATCAAGAAGTACATCCGCGTGGAGACGGAGAGGGCCGTAGAGGAATCGGGCGATTCCGTTGCCGTGGAGATCCAGACGACGTTACAGAGGGGAGAGCTCACCTTGATCGATCCCTTCCTCTTCAGCCTCTCGACATTCACCTCGGGCTTGACGTCCTTTCTCTATCCCCAGTTTGAGTATCGGACAGAGAAGCACGCCCGCCTCGTCATACTGGAGCGGCTGCTCGGCTCTGTGGCCATCGCCATCTTCATAACCGCCATCAGCAAGACCTACCTCATCAGATGAGGAAGCTCGAATCGAGCCCGTCTGCCCAGCCCCCCTGCCACCCTTGACTCGTTAGTTCAATCTCATTTGGCCTGGCCTATTCTATCCTTGGATTTTCGGTGGATGGTCGAAGGGGTCCTCTTCGGGGTGCGGAGTTGGCCGGATATCTCTTGCAGGTCTTCCTCGGAGAAGCCCGAGCCCACACCCCAGGTAAACCAGGCCACCCACTTGGTCGTAGGCCCAAAGGAGCAGTCCCTCGAAGGTCTCCTCCAGGTGAGCCAATACCACGGAATCAGATCTATATACTTGAGGAGGTAATATCCCGATGATGGCGGAGAAGACCTATCAATGCGAGAGGTGCCCCCTCAGGAGATACGCCGAGAAGAGGCCGGGATCCATCCTCGCCCGCATCTGGCACTGGCATACGGGATGGTGCCCTGGGTGGAAGGCTTATCAGGACTCTCTGAAGAACGAATGACGGGGAAAGGCGGCCTTGCGGCTGATCTCATGGAACGTCACCGGGATCCGACCGTTACATAAGAAGGGCTTTCTGGATCGGCTTAGCTGCAAGTTCGATTATCCTCTGCCTGCAATCGACAAAGGCAATCGACCATACTTCTTGCCATAGGAGAGGGATTGGATGTACTAGCTGGTGGACCCATGGATATGCGGACGCCTTTCGCATCCCCATGTGCATCATCACAACGACGATTCTCCCCCCTATTCGGGGTTCTTGATGAGCCACAGGGCGTTCAGCTTCTGCCGGAGCCCAGGGACGCGCCCTGATCGATCCAAGCATCAGTTCGAGGTAAATCGGGAT
>CAZWDT010000092.1:0-3183 GCA_964632755.1 uncultured Methanotrichaceae archaeon | reverse complement strand
TGGTTGGGATACAACCTAGATGCCCCCGAATTCATTCGGGGGAGTAGTCACTAGTTTATATTCTCATCAATGATATCTGGGAAATGCTGCCCCGATCCATATTTAACGGCCAATCCCGTCGTACTTGTCCAGTTGCCTACCAGGTCCGGATACTCATCTGCCCAAACCGGAGACCAGATTAGTGCGGTCAAGGCTAATATCGATATTAGAATCCTCATCATTCTCCACTCCGTAGCTCATCTTCAATGCACTGAGATAGCCAATGAACTTAACTTTTAATATAGCATATTCAACAAGATATACTTTTGGGCCGTTTTGCCATTACGCCAAATGGGGGTCGAGGCATTCAGACCTCGAAAATTGATTCTTATCCGCTGGAGACTCAATTGCTGCTCTGGATTCGACAGAGGCCAATCCTCTTTGATCAGAACATTTCAATGATCGAATCCCATAAGAAGGCCGATAGGAGCTGACCCTCTTGACGATTGACCAGCTTCTCGACCTTTCGCGGCCTTCTCCTAGGAGGCGAGCCAGATGCCACCGGCGGCCTGGATGCTGTGGCCGAAGGCGAAAGGGCCGGGCCGCCCTTGATGCAGCGGCCAAGGCCCGGTCGGGCTTGCATCCGCATTCCCGCCGCGCCCACGGCCGGAGGGCAGCGCTGCCCGCGCGTCTTCCGGAGCCGGCAAGCAGCAACCATATGGGCGGGCCGGGATGAGGGGCGAGATCATACAAGAGCTGAGGGGATAGCCGAAAGGTGGCATGGATTACTGCGGTTGTATATAATGATTCGACCAAGGTCTCAAGGGCAGCGATCCTACAGCATAGGATCTGATTTAAATCCTTTCGAGACACATAGAATATTGACATGTTCGCAGAGTACATTCAGGCGGCTTTGGACTGTGCGGTTTACAAGACCCTCGAAGGAGAAGAGGAGCCAGTCTTTGTCTCAGTACCTGAGCTTCCAGGTGCGTGGGCTACGGGAAAGACGGTTGAAGAGGCTCGAAAAGAGCTCATAGGGGTCATCGAGGAGTGGGTACTTTTAGGAATCCGGCTGGGGCATCCAATTCCTCCGATTGGATGTCATGCTATTAGCTTCTCCCAGGAGTCGATTCCTGTTGTCGAATAGGCTCGATCCAGTATCTCGCCGGGATCTGATAAGAAGATTGAAGGGACTTGGATTCATGGCCTAATTCAGGTATTCGCGGCTTGAACGGGACTAGATTTTCATATCGACGATAGTTCGAAAGATGGCAAGCCCCTTCGAGCGGTCCGGACCACTGACCGTGGGATCACCTCAACGACCTCCAGGCTCAGATCGGCCACACCGACCTGAAGACGACATCGATCTATCTGAAGGCCGATATTAATCACCAGCAGAAGGGGCCCTAGGCTCGTGTGAGGATGTTGCGCTCTTCTCGAGCTGAAGCGCAAGTGGGCTATGATCAAAAGGGTGGAGAAGCAGATGGGATATGAGGCGAATGGGATGTTAGGCAGAGGGTGGTGAGGCAGGGTGAAGCTTTCCGTCCTGGTGGACAACAACACTCTGATCGACCGCTATTTCCAGGGTGAGCCTGGCGTATCATACCTGATCGAGTCAGAGGAGGCAAAGATCCTCTTCGACGTTGGCTACTCGGATCTATTCCTCAGAAACGCCAGATCGATGGATCTTGACCTCATGGACGTGGATTACATCGCGTTATCCCATGGCCATCTGGACCACACCTGGGGATTGGAACCCCTTCTAAGGATGCACACTGAGGCGGCCTTCGAGGGCAGGCAGCCCAAGAGGCCCTCTCTTGTGGCCCATCCGCACGCCCTTTTGCCCCGCTTCATCGAGGGGCTGGGACAGATCGGCCTTTCAATCGACCCAAAACGGCTGGAGGGGGCAATGGATATCCATTTGACCACGGGGCCGGTCTGGCTCACCGATAAGCTCGTCTTTCTGGGCCAGATCCCCGTGACGAACGACTTCGAGCCAAGGCGGGTGTTAGGCAAGCTGGCGATTGAAGGCGGCCTGATAGACGACAGGCTGCTCGATGACACCGCTTTAGCCTATCGGGGAGAAGGCGGGATTGTGATAATTACAGGCTGCTCGCACTCCGGCATCTGCAACATCGCAGACTACGCCCGGCAGATCTGCAACGAAGATAGGGTCGTCGATATCATCGGCGGCCTTCACCTGTTAAGTCCATCCCCGGACCTTCTGGCAAAGACAGCTTCACACCTAAGGGAGCTGAGGCTCGATGCACTTTTTGCCTGTCACTGCACCGACCTTGAGTCCAAGATCGCACTTGCAGGATCTGTCCCGCTTCGGGAGGTGGGCGTCGGCCTATCTCTCGTGTACAGATAGCCCGTAAATTGCTGGCGAGCGGGGCTTGAGGTGGAATATACGGGGTATGCGAGGCCCTTTTCTTTCCGCCCTCGCATTTATGAGAGGCTATTTGTATCATCGCTCTCTAAAAGGATACGACATGGGCATCGCCGAACGCTGGAAAGGGCACAAGTCTCTTTCTCAGGACATATCAAGCTCCCTTGGAAAGCTTGCGCCTATCTTCGAACGGGAGGGCGTTGCTCTAGCCTACCTCTTCGGCTCTCTTGCAAAGGCAGACGTAGTCGGCACGAGAGAACCTCACGACGTTGATTTAGCTCTGCTTGTAAAAGAGAAGCCTGCCTGGATGCTCCGGGATGAGATCGCCGAGGCCCTTGGATCTGTTCGGCTGGACATCGTGGACCTAAGATGCGCATCGCCAGTACTGCTCTTCGAGATCGTCCGGTCCGGAAAATTGCTTTACGCATCAGACGAGGCTGTCAAGGAGGACTTCGTCTTATCCGTCCTGCATTTGTACAGAGATACTGCACCGATGCGCCGAAGGCAGAGGGCGGCTTTGAAGAGGAGGATGGATCTGTGGTCAGAAGAGAGTCGGTAGATCTCAGGCTCAAAGAGCTGGATGGGATAATCTACGAGCTTTCGAAGTACAGAGATGCGAGCCCCGAGATGCTGAAAAAGGATTTGAGCCTTCGATGGATCATCGAGAGGGGTATGATCGCTGGGGCTTCGATCATCTTCGATGTAGCTGACCATATACTCTCGGATGAGTTTGGCTTTTATTCGGGGAGCTATGAGGATAGCTTGAGGAGAAAGAGCAGGCCGCATCCCTGCCTTTTCAAAGGCAGGTTAGACCG
>CAZWDT010000091.1:0-3212 GCA_964632755.1 uncultured Methanotrichaceae archaeon | reverse complement strand
TTCGTGGTTGAAATCGGAAGGAATGCGCTCACCCACATCAAATAGCGAGGAACCTCAATTACTTGGAGGCTGCCAACCTTCCTCTTGAACTTATTGTCAACTTCAAAACGCCTAAACTCGTTTGGAAGCGCTATATAAACCCTAAGAGGTACCGCAAATAAACCCGAATTAAAGGAAAATATTAGCGTTCATTCGCGGTTGAAATAGCAGCATGGCGAAGGTCGGATCCATCATAAAGCCTTTATCGAATGTATTCGATCGATCTGCAGTGATTCTTAGATGGCGCTGAATTGGCTCAAGAACATCCTTCAGAGAGAATCTCCCCGCGAAAGGTCCAAGGCTCTGAGGATCTCCGAGCTCGACCTGTGGCTGGAGGAGAGGTCCCGGCATCCCCAGTTCGAGAAGGCCGTTATGCAGACTTATCTCCGCCTCGCCGGATTATCGCGGGATCTCTCAAAGGATCTCGAAAAGGCGAGGGCTGCCAAGCCCCCGGATGGTATCGCCCCGAGGCTCCTAAAGGCCGGACATGCCGCTCGAGGATCGATCGCAAAGCAGATCGAGCCCCTCTTGGAGAAGATGGAGCCACCCAAGGATCCTGAATTCGATCGAGCAGTTGAGTACCACTCGGCTCTCGTCAGCCACGTAGAGAGGACAGCCCTTAAGCTCGGCCGGGCGAAGAGATACGCTGCAGCCGTATTTCCCCAGGAGTTCGACCGAATCAACTCGGACATGATGGAGATAAGCCAGGCATTGGCTTTGCTTGGCCGTTCATTGGAGAAGAGACAGGTGGAGCGCGAGGGACTCGTCAGGTCGAGAGAGCTCCTCGCCCAGCTCAAGGAGGATCGAGCGAGGGGGGCGACCAAAAGAAGCGACCTCCTTGAAGAGGAGACAAACCTCTCCCAATTGCGAGAGCTGGAAGCCGATCTACGCGAGAGGGGGGAATTATTCGCCACAAGCGAGGAGGGGCGTAGGATAGTCTCCTTGCAGTCAGAGCTCGACGCGATGGAGGAGAGGCAAGGACTGATCGAGGCCGAGATGGCAGCGCTCGTCGCACCGCTGAACAAGGCCATATCCAGGTTGGTGAAGCAGGACTCAAGCGATCGGCTCGACCTCAAGAACCGCGCATCCCTCCAGAAGCTCTCCGCCGTTTCCTGGGAGGCGATGGATGGGGAGATCTCCAGCCCTTTGATGGAGCTTAAATCCAACTTGTCCCTCCTGGGGCTGAAGGATCGGATGGAGGCGAAGGTCATCGCCCACATAGACCACCTGTTGGAGACGCGTTCCCTCGAGGCCCTGAAGTCCCGCCATTCCGAGCTGGCAGCGGAGATCGAGGGGCATCGCTCTTGCCTTGGGGAGGCAGGGCGGGTGGCAGAGGAGATAGAGAGGGAAAAGGCCGATCTGATGCTGAGAATCGAGCGATCCAATGAGGAGATCGCGGGATTGAGGACCGCCCTCTCGGCCGTCGATGAGAGGGCCGAAAGAGAGGAAGAGGAGCTGAGGGGTTGGGTGGAGAAGATGGGAGGAGAAGGCCTTGAGGACGACATCTGATAGGGGATGCGAAGGGGATTCGATCGATAGATGTGAAGGAGAAGAAATCGATAGTAGCAATGAAGATCAAGATGCCTTGCACTTAGTTCCCGTTCGCTGCGTTGAGAGGATGCTTGCAAGCAGCCAGGAGAAGGTCGACAAGGTGGCAGAGGAGGCAAGGCTGGATGTGATCGTCAACAGCAGGGCTGCGATAACCCTTCGGCCGCTGCCGCCCCAGGTGCTGGAGCTTTTAACTGGCTTTCTCGTCTGCGAGGGCTACGTGCAGAACATGGAGGAGATCGTCTCCCTGGAAGTGGAAGGGGAGCGCGCGTTCTGCAGAACCTCCCGTCCGGGAGCCCGCCGCCTACCGATAAGTCCGATAGAGGGAATGGATTTCTCCCTAAAGCTCGAAGATCTAATGTCCGCGATGGAGAGGATCAACCTCGGCTCCCGGCTCTGGAGGCTCACTGGAGCTACCCACTCCTCGATGATCGTGGATGGCAATGGTAGATCCCTTACCTTCTCTGAGGATGTAAGCCGCTCCTGCGCCGTCGACAAGGCGGTTGGAAGCGCCCTTCTGGAGGGGATAGACCTCTCACGCTCTGCCCTCCTGACAACAGGTCGCCTCTCCGAGATGATGGTCATGAAGGCTGCCCGGGCGGGGATTCCGATTGTCGCAAGCAGGGCTTCCGCGCTTGCCTCCGGCATATTCCTGGCCAAAGAGCTGAACATGACGCTTGCCGCCTTCGTGCGCAGCCCGGCCGCGAACATCTATGCAGGCGAGGAGAGGATAAGGTGACTTATCACATCAATAAAAAACCATCCCCGTAATTGCGGAAGCTCGCGAGAGGGTAATGCAGGCAGCGGTCCTGCTGGCGCCTGGCCCCCGCGGCCGCCGCCAAAGGATGGATACGCCAGGGGGGCCACATGCGAGGAAATTGCAGGGCCTAATCGTGCGGTTGGTGGTAGTGTGGAGGATCTCACCATCAGAAGCGATAGGACCCCAAGATGTTCCGGCGGAGGATTGAAGGCGGGCTTCTGACTCCTCTTAATAGGTATTCGGGGACTTCCCAACCCATCCGAAGGATTAGACGAGTACGGTTCAATGCTGCCCTCTTTAGACATTCGCGGTCATCCTCATTATGACCATTGATCCTCGTGCTCGATTGTTATTTATAGGTCATGGGGTAAAGTAATCCATGAACTGGCCAGAGTCTGCATGATCCAGAGGTGAGACAAGTGAGATACCTGAATTACCGCATCCTTCTCCGGAGAGAACCAGAGGGCGGATATACTGTGACCGTACCGATGCTTCTCGGCTGTGTCACCTATGGGGAGACTGTTGATGAGGCGATAGCGATGGCACGGGAAGCCATTGAACTATACATCGAGGACCTCCAGGAGAAAGGAGAAGATATTCCAACCGAGGAGGGACTTCTGGAATGCACCCTTACCATCGAAGCCAATGCTTAAGGTTCCAACGCTTACGCCCCAGAAGGTCATCCGAATTCTGGAGATGAAGGGGTTTGTGCTGAGCCGGGTGAAAGGGAGCCATCACCTATTCCACCACCCAGAGTCAAAGCGCCGGGCTGTCGTAGCGGTGCATGGGCGGGAACTGCCGACCGGCACACTCCTCGAAATCCTCAAGCAGGCCGGAATTGATCGGGAAGAGATCCAGGATCTAT
>CAZWDT010000090.1:0-3267 GCA_964632755.1 uncultured Methanotrichaceae archaeon | reverse complement strand
GAAGAATGGAAGGGCCTTGGTGGAGAAGGATGATCGTAAGAGCTGTCTGCCAGAATCAGGTGCTGCGCCCCTTTGAGTTGCTGCATCTGAAAGAATTAAGTGATAGGCTTAGTACTATCGACTGCTAGGCAATCAATTCAAGCCTCCGGGAGAGATAATGGAGAAGGGAAAAGAAGAGAGAGTATGATCGAGATAGTATTTCGCGTACCAGATGATGCTCTGCTGGCCCTGAAGCTCAATCCGGAAGATCTGGAGAGGGAGATCCGGATGGCAGCTGCAGTCAAGCTCTTCGAGATGGGAAAGCTCTCTTCCGGCGCTGCGGCTCATCTTGCGGGCGTTCCCCGCACGGTCTTCTTATCGAGGCTGGCTGACTACGGCATCGATACGTTCGATCTTACAATCGAAGAGCTGAAGAGAGAGGCCAGCCTTGCCTGAAACCATCTGCAATACGTCTCCTCTTCAATACCTGCACCAGATCGATCAGCTCAGTATACTACCAGCCCTGGCTGAAGAGGTACTCGTACCTCCTGCAGTTCAACAGGAGCTGGTGGAAGGCCTGGCGCAAGGAGTCAACCTTCCCGAGATCTCCAATCTTCCCTGGATAAGGATCAGATCTCCTGCCGCAGCACTTGCAGAGCCCCTCATTGCCGATCTGGGACTCGGAGAGACACAGGTCCTGATGCTGGCCCTTGAAATCCCCGGATCTATCGCCATCCTCGATGA
Source organism: uncultured Methanotrichaceae archaeon (assembly GCA_964632755.1). GTDB lineage: Archaea > Halobacteriota > Methanosarcinia > Methanotrichales > Methanotrichaceae > JAFGMR01. The sequence continues at coordinate 2,544 of CAZWDT010000090.1, read as the reverse complement.
CAAATTTGCCCGTCGCATTGCCGAGGTGAGAGGAATACCTCACATCGGCACCCTTGGCCTTCTCTTGAATGCTAAACGTGCCGGCATCTTGAGCGAAGTTATGCCTTCTATCGATAGACTGGAGCAGCTGCGCTTTCGGCTCTCGGCCCAGACGCGCGCTGCGGTGCTGGAACTGGCAGGGGAGCAATAGCAGGCTGGCCCGCGCTTGCCCTAGCGCCGCCAGGCGGCCGCATGCTGGCGTCTTCGGGGAGCTGGATACTCTCTTTGGGCATTCGGCGGCGTACACGTCTGTCGCATTCAGCCCCGACGGCCGCACGCTGGCCTCGGGAAGCCAGGATGGCACCATCCGGCTCTGGGACGTCGCCCGCTAGCCCGCCGGGGATGCGCGATCGCATCCAGCGCCCGCATTCAGACAGTCGAAAGCCCCCGCGGCGAAAGCGCGGCTGCGGCGGCGAGTCAGAGGCGCCGGTAGCCGAGGCGTGGACGGGTGAAGCCGCCGGGATGCGATGCCCGGGATCCGCGGGCGGGCCGGCCCTTCCGCTGCACGCCGGCGGTCAACGGATGGTTTGAGGTTTCGGGCTCCTCGTTCCCGATCGCGTAGCTTTCTATAAATACGAGCTTTCAACAAATACTATTCAATGAAGTACACGGTCATCCTCGAACCTCAAGATGAAGGAGGCTATACCGTCCGATGCCTGGAGATTCCAGGAGCCATAAGCGAAGGAGAGACAAAGGAGGAAGCCCTGGAGAACATAAGAGAGGCGATCAGGCTCGTCCTGGAGGTTATCAAGGATAATCTGGCGAGGCAATCCGGCGTAGAGATCTTAAACGTTGAGCTGGCAGATGTCTGTTAAGCTTCCAGTGATCTCAGGGGAGAAGCTGATCAAGATCTTAGTCCGAAAAGGCTTTTCCGTCAAAAGGCAATCCGGCAGCCATGTGGTCCTTCATAAGGGCGATGTGGTATTCTCAGTTCCTTTGCACGATGAGCTAAAGATTGGCACTTTGAAGGCGATCTTGAGCCAATCCGGACTCTCGATCGAGGATTTAACGGCTTGAACGAGATGAAGGCCGATGAATGCCGGGATAGGAGCATTCCCCAAAGGCAAGGCGAAACGATTCAGATCCAGAGCCGCAAATAGTCGCTGGCAGCGGCAGCTTAGGCCGGCCAGTTCGTGGGGGGGCCGCCAGGCCATGAAATGCCTGCCAGCAGGACCCGCCCATCCACCGGGAACCGCCGTCCTGACGATAGGGATATAAATCATCCTGACACCCGTCAACACGGTCTCCCATGTCCCGATTTATCCTCCTCTGCCTTGCCGCCTTCCTTCTGATCGGATCAGTCACCGCCGCCGACCTGCCTTTCGTCTTTTCCGAAGACACACCGACCCTTGCAGGCCTCTCGGCTGCGGAGCTGCAGGATCTCGCCGCCTCAGCCCCGGCGGGCGTCCCGGCAATCAGCCAGGTCCCTGAGGACGAGCTTATGGAGTGGACCGAGGTTGGCGGGAGGACTGTAGCCGCAGGCAAGACGAAGAGCACAGCAGGGGAGCTGAAGGCGATCTTCAACAGCCGGGTTGAGCCTGGAAACGAGTTCGTCCACGATACTGTGATGATGGTAGTCGGAAGCTATACGGGCTCGTTCTCCCTCTATCAGGTCTGCGCCATATACAACTACCTGAACTCGGGAGACGACTCCACCGACGGATGGAGCTATTACCCAGATCCTCGCGGCGTTGACCTGTACTACTACGCGAACAAGACACTGACTAACGGCCAGAAGATGTTGGCATCTGGAGCTGGCGACTGCGACGACTTCGCAATTCTCATGGCCTCGCTCGTCGAGTCGATCGGCGGGACAACCAGGATCATCCTCGCCTACAACCAGAGCGTGGGCCACGCCTACACCGAGGTCTATCTGGGATCGGTGAACGATGCTGGAAACCAGGTCGAGGACGTGATCGAGGCATTGAAGGAGCACTACGGCGTCTCCGAGGTCTTCACCCACCTGGATACAACGAGCGGCGAGGTCTGGCTCAACCTCGACTGGTGGCCCGATGGCGGCGTGCTCCACCCGGGCGGCCCCTTCTTCCCAGGGACGAAGCACATACCGCTGCGGATCCGCGACCAGTACGGAAAGACGCCGATGCGGCCGCCGGAGGGATTTTCGCCGAGGCCGAAGGCGGATGCGACTGGGCTCATCATGGTCCTCGGGAACCTGTCGAATCCCAAGAATAGCGTCGCCTATAGCCCGGACGGCAGAACGCTTGCCTCGGGCAATGAAAACGGGACTGTGAGCCTCTGGGACGCGAATACCGGCCTTGAGCTTCGCACCCTCTCGGGCCATTCCGACTATGTGAGAAGCGTCTCGTTCAGCCCCGACGGGCGGACGCTCGCCTCGGGGAGCGATGATAGCACGGTCAAGATCTGGGACGCGAATACCGGCCTTGAGTTTCGCACCCTCTCGGGCCATTCCGAAGGTGTGTCGAGCGTCGCGTTCAGCCCCGACGGGCGGACGCTCGCCTCGGGGAGCGATGATAGCACGGTCAA
>CAZWDT010000089.1:0-3517 GCA_964632755.1 uncultured Methanotrichaceae archaeon | reverse complement strand
ATTGGAAGGTTCGCGATTGGCTCTTTTTCGATCATATCCTTCCTCCTATTTCGCGGCGTCTCGACCTTCAAATGACTGCATCCCACTAAAACCCCCTTTATCTCCATCTAGGGCAGAGCAGCACCACTATTCTTTATATGTTACCGATTCCAATGAACGAAGGAGAGATCTTCGGTCTCTAAATCGAGGTGAGATACGATATGAGATTTATTGCCTTGGCCTTGGCCCTTCTCCTGGCGTCCTTCAGCGCCGCCCAGGGATTTCCCGTCTATGGGGACGATGGTGGCGAGGCCAAATGCATGGTATTCGATTGCTTCAAGAGCGGCCTTCCCGAAGGGATTGAGAGCCTGGATCCAAACGTTGCGCTATGCCTCTATTACGTAGACGTAGCGTTTACCGGACTTGGTGATAACTTCAACTTCGGAATTAATGACAGCTCAGATAAATTCTATCCAGTTGATGTAAACATCTCCCAGATCCTCCAGCCGGGAAGGGCAATTCTTGCCTTCATCGTCCCGAGGGATATGGTGGCAAAGGCACTTGTGGTCAAAACCGGCAGCGATACGTTCTTTTCTGTCGACTGGGACCCGGTAATCAAGTACCCAAACGGCATCGTGAACCTGAGATACTTAGGAATTGGCGGATGGAGCATCGACATCAACCAGACGATTACGCTTGATATCCTCCTCTCCAACAATGGCACGGCACCCATCACGATCTCCCCTGCTAACTTCAGCATGGTGGATCAGTGGGGCTGGCGGTACTTCCCGGAAGATACTTTCAGCTCGATCGAGCTTCCATCGAAGAACCAGATCGAGGCTTCATTGGCCTTTATAGACCTCTCTCCGCGAAGCAGGCCCGCCATTCTCGAGTTCGATCATAGCAGTCCTTCAGCAATCATGATCGATCTAAGGGGCAGCGAGGAGGCAGCGGCGCCGCAAGCGGCTGCTGGTGAGGATACCGCATCCGCCTCGCAGGCTGCTACATCCGCCTCCGAGCCTCCCGCTGGAATAGATGACGGTCAAATAGCAGCGCAATCGATCGTTGCCCCCACACCGGCAGCAGCCGCTACATCCACGACAGAATCGGTGGGCGATGCTCGCGCCATGTTGGATACGATGAGGAGGGGATTTTAAGGATTGAATTCCTGAACCCATTGGAGGACGGGCTCTCTTTGCATCTAGCAACAGCGTCCATCCCCCACCAATTATTTAGCATATATTTTGGAAGCGCTATCCATCATCTGGAGGTGCTCGATAAGAGCGCCTCCAGCAGGATTTCATCTGACTTATGCGACTGTGGGGATTGATATATGGGATGGAGCTATCCAATATATGCTCGGCCTGCCGTCGGCGGAAGACGTCGAGCAGCTGAAAGGGGAAAAAGCTGATGGACGTTGACGAGCCTTTGCTGCGGAGCTTGGCAATCAACCTCGGAGAGACCTGGGACCGCTTGAATCGGCTCAGCCGGGGGAGGCTTGCAGTAATCGCCGATGCATTGATGAGATTCAACGAGGCGAGGGCCACAGAGGCCGCGGCCGGAATTGCTTATTACACTCTCTTCTCCCTATTTCCACTGCTGCTCATACTGGTTGCCATCGGCGGCGCAATACTCGCGGTCGAGCCAATACAGCAGCAGATATTGGATCTGGTCTCCCAGACGTTTCCACCGGCCCGCGATCTCGTGGAGAGGAATCTCTATGAGCTGATACAGCTTAGCCGGCCAGTTGGCATAATCGCCGCAATCGGGCTCGCATGGGCGGCGTCCTCCGTATTCACCATTCTCGCCCTCAACATCGAGAGGGCTTGGAGCATCTCCAGGAGGAGGGACTTCCTGAAGATGCATCTTCTGGCTTTGGCAATGGCCGGCAGCATGCTCGCCGGACTGCTGATACTCTCGCTTCTGTCGACAGCCATGCTCAGCCTGCTAGCTGTGATCAAAACGCCAGTGTTCACACTCTTCGAAATATCGCCATGGGCTCTACTGCCAAGCCTCGTGCCATGGATTCTCATGTTCATCACAGCCTTCTGCCTCTATCTATTGGTCCCAGGAACCCGTGTGAGGAGCGCGGAAGCCGGATGGGGCGCGATATCTGCAGCCACGCTTTGGTGGATGAGCAACATTGGATTCTCATGGTACATACAAAGCGGCCTATCCAGATACCATCTCATATATGGATCGCTCGGGACCGTGGTCATATTCATGCTCTGGATCTATCTCACAAGCCTCATCATTTTGCTGGGAGCTCATATCAGTGCCGCGATGGGTCGTGCTGGGGGTGGGGAGGATTGAAGATGGGCGGATGAATAATCGTGGCCCGAGAGGATCCCATCGGCTGCAAAGGTTACATATTGCTTGGTTGAATAGGTCTCCGCGATCTGCCAAAAGTGTCGCGTCATCTTGGCCGATATTGGCATATACTTGCTGATGAAATTTTATTAGGTGTTATTCTTGATACCTATTCGGCCTGTAAATTAAGAATATGCTATGGGATCTTACTCTCCTGTTATCGATGGACGGAAGCATATTTATTGATGAAGTTGTCATGCTGCTGATCGGCCGAGGGCCAAAGATATTTCGTGGTGAGTTGAATGATGACTAAGAACGTTATGATCGCTAGCATCTGCTTCTTAATGCTCGCTGCATCTGCAGCCGCGGCAGATGTACATGCTGTATTGAGTCTGGATAACGGCGATGGGACTTTAGTGCAGATCTTCGATGAAAATATGACAGAGGGATCAACGGCCGAAGACCTTCTGAATGCAACCGAACTCAACGTATCATTTGTATTAACAGAGACCGGCCTTGTGGTAACCGGAATAGACGATGTCATGAACGATGAGATGAACGAGTGGGTGTTCCAGGTAAACGGGGTCGCATCTGAAGTGGCTGTGGACCAGTACGTTCTACAGAACGACGATATGGTGCTCTTCACCTTCACGCCCATAGCAGTCGATGTGGAGGCCGCGGGTAACGAGACGGAAGAAGTGTGAGCTCTTCTCCAAAAACGATTACCATTGTTTAAAGCCTCCCCGCAACTTGGGAATCTCGTTGCTCGGAGGACAACCCCATTCCCTTTTTCAAGTCACTTCATCTTTCATCTTATTCGGCCCCCACGACCACCACAAGATTTAAGTAAAGCAATGTTGCTCATACTCAAATATACTGGAGTCTCCAGTACCATATCATCACCACGGGGAGGGTCCCTCCACACTTGCGTCCACCCCTCCCCCGAATTTTTCGATTCGATCCGTTCATGTAGGCCCAAGCATCATGCACCGGCGAGGGCCATGTAGAGGGCAAAGGAGAGAAACATCACGCTAAACATCATGCCCGCTTTCTCCAACCAATGGGTCATCGATCGATCACCATCTTCTCGGAGGCAACGTTCCTCAGCCCCCATGAGCTATGCGATCGGCCAATCCACACCAACCCCGGGGCCAGTATCGAGAGGATCAACCTCGTCTCCGCCCTCTCCGGGCATATCAGATCCTTCATAGTACCTTACGGATCTCGC
>CAZWDT010000088.1:0-3711 GCA_964632755.1 uncultured Methanotrichaceae archaeon | reverse complement strand
AATCTGATTACTACCACGTCTTACAAGGCAGAATGGGCCGGTAAACGTGTTGAACCTGAGTTCCCAATTTATTAGGCACAGGAGGGGACAAATGGGGCGATTGATGCTGGTTATCACTAATAGCCTACATGCCTAATTAGGCATAATAGATCGCTATGCTCCGGTTCTATGTGCCTAAACGGGTGGGTGGTCAGGGTTGAACTAGTGAATCCTAATGGTACATCCCAAATATGCTCTGGTTGCGGCCAAACCGTATTGAAAGATCTATCCGAGAGAGTTCACAGATGTCCTTTCTGTGGTCTGACTCTGGATAGAGATCATAACGCAGCCATAAACATTCTCAGACTGGGGCTACAGTCTGTGGCGAAAGCCTAGATGCCCGCCAATTCATTGGCGGGAGTGGTCACCGACACTGCCTTTTTAAGATCAAAATGACCAAAGAAAGGGGGAATGATATGCCTTCCGCCCAGCTGGCAATCCGATAAAGAAGGAGTTGCTGCATATCATCGTTGAACAAATTCGATCTCGAATGATCTCCACGACACATTTTGAATTTTTTATTTACGATAGCCTTATCAATGCAAACGAATTAACATAATGGACTGGTGGGTTAGTGGGGGTCTTATGATCGCTAAATTTAGTCTAATTGCTTTTTGCATGGCCCTGATAATGATTCAAGGGGTTAGTTGTGTGGAATTCGGCTTCTCAATGGAAGATGCTAACGATCATTTTAGCATCCATGAATCCTATGACGTGGGGACTGCATCCTCGGTTGAAGAGACCATATTGGGCGATCCGACATCTTCCAGCGTCAGGTCGTCAAGGACGATCTCTGGAACCGGAGATGCTCGTGTGGAGCAGACGCTTCGCACTGGAGATCTTGAGATGAGGGGTGAGATCCTCGCCGCAGGAGCGACCTCATATTCCCTTAGTGGAGATAGCTTGATGGCACCGGGATCGATCGCCCTCTTCCAGGATTATGCTGCCTTGGATGGCAGGTCCAATTCCATCCTATCGGCCTCGATCGAGGGAGGGACCGCATTGCAGTACGCTGGCGTGGCCGATGGAAACCTGGTTGCCGATCAGGCCATGACGATGGTGCAGGGCTTGACCGTGGTCCAGAAGGTCAGCGCTTCAGGGCTCGATCCCATGGCGGCGACAACAGTTGGCGAGATGACCTTCGATCCCTCTCGCGGGACTGCAATCGGAGATGGTGGTCTTCTCGGCCTGCAGGTCATCGGCCGTGGGGAGATCGAAGGAACGCTTGAAGCTGCCATGATGGGATCATCCATATCGATGATGGGGTCAAACTTGCAAGCTTCAGGCCTCGGGCAATCGCTCGCAACGCTTGCGCTGGGTCGGATCGACTGCGACCTCAACTCAGGAGAGATGGATGTCTTTGGCCTTGCGGGATCGGTCGGGGCGCAATCCGGAGGCCTAGGCGTAGATGGGATCCTCGTAGGAGATCTCTTGGGTAACACTAGAGGGGAGGTTGCATTCGATATGGATGCTGCCGGGAAGAGGACGCTAGCTGGCGTTGCCGCCGGGATCTTCTCCTTCCATCGAGGCAGCTACAGCATGCAAGGCGATGGAGCGATGATGATTATAGGCGCCGAGGGCCGCGCTCAAGCGACTGGCAGTCTCGGCGCCGAGCTCTCTGAGGGGCTTCTCGAGGCCTATTCGAGCCGCGCATGGGCCCAAGGGGAGGGACATGTGCTCGCTGGAGGCGCAGCAGGCATTGGAGTGATGGATCTCACATCCGGCATGCTCCATGGCAGGGAGGGGCTGGTAGGCCTTGGAGGAAGCGGCCCTGGAGCCTCGCTTGAGAGCCTCCAGATGTCAGTCTCCGATGGGGTGGATGACGCACGCGCAATTGGGCACCAGATGTCAGCCTACGGAGGGGAGACCGCCTTCGTGACGGCGGGCGCAAGCCAGGGTTCGAGTTCCGGCCTGCAGATCGATCTCGGCATGGGTCAGATACTTGCAAATAGCGTCCTCGTCGGCGCAAGCGCAAGAGGGGCCGCCGTTTCTAACGCCGATCTTCTTCTCGCTGGAAGGGATGGCCTCAACCTTGAGGCCGGGGGATATGGTATGCTGGCGGAAGGTTCCGAGAACGCCATGGCCATATCAGATGTGGGGAGGATTAACATCGAGATGTTTGGAGGCAGGGTCTCCACCCAAGGATCGATTGCTGGGGCCATGTCAGGTCGAGACGGCCAGGTGACTGCGGAATATCTGGGCTCTCAGAGCTCTGAGATTTGCATAACGGCGGAGGGCGATGATCTCTTCGCGAGGAGCCAGACTGCTGCATTCATAGCTTCAGGCGCTGCCAGAGGTAAGGGAAATATCGTGGAGTTTGATGTAGAGGATTCAAGGTTAGGATCGGATGGATCGATTGCCGCGGTTGCAGTCGCCGGATCTGGGCAGGTAAATGGCGGCCATGTGATGGCCATCTCAGGCCTTTGTGGCGATCTGGTTAGGGCTCAGGATATGACTGGGATGGGGAGCGATGGAGCAATTGCCATCGCGGGATACGGCAATTCGCTGATAGATCTTGTGGAACACAGCGTTAACGCCGAAGACGCCCTGAACGCAGCGGGCGGAAGCGTTGACAGCCAGGTCGTTGCAACGGACATGTCCTCGGGGAAGGATCTCCTGGGCATCTATGCTCGGGGAAGCGGCCTCAAGAGCAGCGGCTACAACGGTGTGGGAGTTGCAGCCGGAGTGGATAGAGTCTTCATAGACTTCGATGATGGCATATTCCAAGCAATGGGAGCGATAGCTTACGCTGGTGGAAACACACATCTAATGGCCGAGGCAGATCGCCTCAGCTCTGGATTCGACTTTCTTGGGGAATACGCCATCGGTGAGGGATTGATCAGCCACTGAGACGGTTCGAATAGTACAAAGCGATCGTCCCAGGCTTGCGAATTCGGTCATGAGGGGATCCCCCCTTCCCCCTCATCCATATATATGATGTGGGGAGAGAGTTGGCTCCAAGATGACGTTGCACGTCAACAAGGTCGGCCTGAGGGTTCTAGGAATTGCTGAGAGCTTTCGAAGGAACCTCCCCAGATCGAGGCTATCAGGCGTCGTCATGCGGGGCGATCTGCGCATCGACGGCGTCGCAACAACCAATATAACGGTTGGAGGGGACGATGCCACCGACGGGATATTGCGAATATTCCGGCGACTGGATCGCCTGGATATAAACGCCCTTCTCCTCAATGGAGACGTCATCAGCTGGTTCAATATAGTAGATCCCCTTCTCCTCTGGAAGGAGCTGGGCCTGCCTGTGATCAGCCTGAGCTACGAGGAATCACCGGCAGGGCTTGAGGGCTATATTCGGGAGTACTTCCCGGATCCGGATGAGAAGCTCATACGCTACAGAAAGCTTGGCCCGCGGCAGACGATGCGCCTTCGAACAGGCTACGAGGTCTATCTTCGAGCGACCGGGGCCTCGGCCGATGAGGCAAGAGCCCTCTTGAACCGGTTCACGATGGATGGACGAGTCCCGGAGCCCCTTCGGGTGGCAAGGCTGATTGCAAGATCGATCCTTTTGGGCGTCGACTGAAGGGAATTCGATTTTTCGAGGACCGCTATCCTCCCCATAAATCTCCATAGATTTTAGGACGAAATCAGGGCTAATCCCCGCCTATCACTTCGTATGGTCCACAAAGTATCGGAGAAATGTTCTTGTTGGATCAATAG
>CAZWDT010000087.1:1541-4333 GCA_964632755.1 uncultured Methanotrichaceae archaeon | reverse complement strand
TACGGGCTGTATCCAGCCTTTAAAAAGGCGGGGATTAGCCCTGATTTCGTCCTAAGCCCGCTGGACGGCTGGGAGACAGGAACATGCTCAATATTGTGAGGGTATCTGAGATACTGATCAAAAGAGACCACTATCATGAGGCATTGCAGTTCCGCTGAAGATCAGCCAAGAGGGCAATTTACATCGACGTATTGAGCATGTTCTGATTTATATCTCTGCCCCGACCTATGGCTGTGTTTAATCGTAATATATTATAAATTAAATAAAAGATCGACAAAAGGATCTAATGGCATCGATTCTCCCGTCCTCATCGTCTTCCCATCCTCTCGCCGCTATCCAATGCCAGCGATCCACAAGGTTCGAGACTACAATCCTCCCGAGCCATTCGGTCCAATATCCGCCTTAGATCTCACCCCTCCGGAACCACCGCATGGTCTCCCGCAAACCCGACTCAAGCTCGTAATCCGGCACGTATCCCATCGCCTCCCGAGCGCGAGAGATGTCCGCAAGCGAGTCCCGCACGTCCCCTGCCCGCGGAGAGTCGTAGACCGGCTCCACCTTCCGGCCGGCGATCTCCATAATCCTCTCTGCCAGCTCGTTCAGGCTGATCCTCCGCCCGCAAGCGACGTTGAAGACCCCCTGGACATCGCCCCCCATCGCCAGCATGTTGGCCTTTACCACGTCCCCGACGAAGGTGAAGTCCCTGGTCTGACCACCGTCTCCGTAGATCACCGGCGGCATTCCATCCAGGATCCTCGTGATAAAACGAGGAATCACTGCCGCGTACTCCGACCTTGGATCCTGACGAGGGCCGAATACGTTGAAGTAGCGAAGGCAGACCGTCTTTAGGCCATAGACCTCGGAGAAGACCCGGCAATAATATTCCCCAGCCAGCTTGGAGACCGCATAAGGCGACTTGGGATTGGGATTCATATCCTCGGCCTTCGGAAGGGTTGGGGTGTCCCCATATACCGATGAGGACGAGGCAAATATCACCTTCCTTGCGCCGCAGTCCCTTGCAGCCAGAAGGACGTTCAGCGTGCCGTCCACGTTGGCCTCGTTGGTGGCCGAGGGATTGTCAACCGACCGCTGGACCGAGGGGATAGCGGCCTGGTGAAATATGGTGTCCACGTCGACGAAGGCCTCTTTCAGGAGGTCTGGGTCGGTGATGCTTCCTTTGATGAAGGTTATCTCATCCATTATATGGGAGAGATTCTCGATGTGACCGGTTGCAAGGTTATCGATTACCGTTACATCAAAGGCGTCTGCGAGTTCCATTGCCAGATTGGATCCTATGAATCCGGCTCCACCAGTTACAACAACTCTCTTAGATCTCATCATCAGCAGTCCATTATAATTGCTGTGTCCAACATGTCTTCGCGCCTTTGTAGTTCATGCATTCCAATCTACCATTAAGGCATAAAGCGTTCTTCATCTTGGCCAGCGTTATGAAGAAAGAATCAAATCCAGTGCATCCCGTATCCACGACAATAATCATCCATGCAGTATCGAAGAGCATCGATTCGTCAGCAATTTCATAGGCCTCTCAACTTCTCGACGATTCTATCCAGCTCGGCTACCAGATCATCTCTGCTCATATTGCCTCTCCAGAGAGATCCTCCACCCAACGCACCCCAATAGCAAAAGCAGATAGAAGGGCTATGCCACGAGCTTCCGCTATCATTGCCGGCCCCTCTTATCACCGCTCAATTCAGGAAACCGGCTTGGCCTCCCCCTCCGAACGAGTCCTACCAAGCCTAACATCTCCTCAAATTACAAAAAGCTTCCTCCCGACATGGGCCCGCGCCCCTTGAGTGACCAAGAATTATGTTTCAAGCGTCAACCACAAATGTATCATCCGCCGCCTCAGAGCATTCCACCTTGTAAACAGGCCACCTTCATGCAGCCGGATGAAGCCCCTGCAAATCCAGGCAGGAAAGTGATGCTGCAGCCAGCCCCTCGCTATCCCAAAGGCTTTTAAGGCGCGAGAAAGGCGACCAGACAACGGATATTTCGAAAACACCGGATAAGTCCACAAAGGCCCAAGCGACAGCTATCCTCTCTTCGAGGTGGCCAAGGCCTCCTGCCTGCCCGATCTCCGACGACAGGCCTCGCAGATCCGCATCCCCCTGAGGGAGATGAGAGATCCCATGAGGCTTCCACCCCCAATCTCTATGCATCATCAAAGAAACATCGCGCTTGCCTGCCATCGCCCTGTCAAACTGCGCGATTCTATCATCTGCGTCAAAGGTCGCCCGATGGCCCGGGCCGACGGCAAGCTACTAATAGAAAATAGATCTAAGGTCATTTTCGGAGTATTCATCGACCGTGGGAGGGACCGCAAGGAGGCCATGATCTGAGAGATATCTGCATCCGCGCAGCCGCAGTCTTGCTTGCGGCAGCCATCCTCATCCTCCCAGCTCTAGCCACCGATAGCAACATCTCAAGCTTCTCATTCACGTCGAGCGAATCGATCTCCGGCACGGGCTTCGTCTCAACATACGAGCGGATGAATGCCAACTTCTCCATCTTCAAGTCAGATAGATCACTCGATAGCCGCGAGACCTCCCACGGAAGCGGCGAGTACCGCAGCGAGACTTCGATAGAAGCCTCAGATACCATAAAAAAGAACTTCCTGGAGAAGACCACTGAGACTGAGACTGAGATGATCTATATCGCGAACTTCGATGAGAACGCCACCATGAACCTGCAGACAGTGATGCTCAGCTTCGGACATAACAGGTCGATCGAGCTTCTCTCCCCCTGGGGAGAGAGCCGCACCATTCGAAACG
>CAZWDT010000087.1:0-1441 GCA_964632755.1 uncultured Methanotrichaceae archaeon | reverse complement strand
ACCTCGGATAAGCTTGCCTCCAAGCCTGATGGAATCGAGGCCCTGGAGGAGTCGGAGAAGATCCACGGAAGCGGCGAGTACCTGCAGGAGTCCTCCTCTAGCATGTACGAGAAGAACAAGTGGACTGCGCATGTGCGAAAGGAGAAGGTTGCCCGCCTGGAAAAGACCGAGAACTTGGAAGCCATCTACAGCGCAACAGAGCTTCCTCCAACAGGATCCCTTAAGGCCGGGCCTGTGAAGTCCAAATGGAGCGATACTACTAGGGCCAGGGTCAACAACACATCCTATAAGCAGTCCTTCAGCGATGCCATCGTCATTGAGAAGGAGAGTACACTAAGCCTCTCTTGGGAAAACTACACCGACTATGATGACCTCCCAGAGGAGAAGGAGGAAGAGGAGAGGAGCTTCTTCAAGTCCGACCTAAACGCCACCCTGGTTGGATCGGCTCACCTCGGCATGACAAGCGGAGATTATCCAAGAGATGAGGATATCCTGATGGATCAGGATTATGAGGGGACCTTCGATATTTCCAGCGAGATCATGCTGGAGAGGACCTACATCAACCGAACCGACAAGCCTGACTGGCTCATCTGCGGATGTCCCGCCCACTTCGATGTCTCAACGACCGACTGGCTTGGCTGCTGCCCAAAGGGTCGCCTGGACTGGACCGATCCGGACTGGATGGCGCAGCAACCGTTCAACTGCAGCTGCCCGACAGGAATAAAAGCGTAAGCAGATGCAGAAAGCCCGGATCAGTTGGAGCTCGCCTTAGCCCTGATCTCATCCAGGGTGGCCTTGATCTCGACGATCTCCCGGCTGAGCTGGTCGCATTTCTCCTCTAGCCTTTCCCAACGCACCCCTCTAGAGAGATCCTCCCTTATTTCAGAAGTATTTGTACTCGTCTGAACCGTTTAGCTCAAATGAGATGCTGTATGGGCCGATGGTCATTTGTTGCTGGTCCCCCTGGGCGGCGGATATGAGGAGGCCCAGGGCCAAGAGGATCAAAATTCTGTTCATGATAGTAACCTTATGAAGATGCAATCGCCCTTTAGAGATAAATAATTGGCTTCTGCTCGATCGATCACAGAGGGCTGTGCAGGAGAGCCAGCGCAGATCCTTTGAATGGAATCGCCGCGAATCCCAGAGCGTCCAGCCACCTGAGCAGGCGAATTTGCTCTCCGGTCAGGAGAAGGCTGCGGCTGGATATGTACCGTACATACTCCGCCGGTTCACGGGCGCGGGGGACTGCCTGGTAGCATTTATTCCGCCACGCGCGGTCGAACAGGGGTGCTTATGCGATGAAATGCGACAAGGTGGATGAAAGAGTCACAATCCACTTCATCGAGGGTCGTATCTGACGGGAATTGGGCTATTAGGATCCGGCCCTCAGGTTGTTGCTGCCCATCCTTCGACGTTGCGTGTCTCAAGGCTGAAGTTGATG
>CAZWDT010000086.1:0-4594 GCA_964632755.1 uncultured Methanotrichaceae archaeon | reverse complement strand
GGGCAGACGTAAGTACATCATAACGCTCCATGCAAGGGATAGAATGGATCAAAGGGGCATATCCACAGAGGATTTAGCAAACTTGATAATGAATGGAGATATTATAGAGGCCTATCCCGATAGCAAGCCGTGCCCGTCTGCCTTGATCTCAGGCTTTGTGGCGGGATGTAATTGCCATGCAGTGGTCGGGATCTGCAAAAATCACCTTAGAGTTATCACGGTTTACTGGCCGGGTGAGGACAAATGGATAGATCACAGGATGAGGAGAGCGAACTGATTCCAGATACCTGCCACTGTGGAAGAGGCAGGCTGCATAAAGGAGTCACGAAATATATCGTGGAGATTGGAAACGAGGTAGTAGTGATTAGAAATATCCCGGCCTGGGTATGCGACCTTTGCGATGAAACCTATATCACCCCGGAGGTTTCCGAGAAGATCGATGAGATTATAGCTGACTTCCGGGCCGGAAAGCTCCTCGCAAAGCCGATTGCTGCAGGCCAGGTAGAGCTGACCATAAGCACTTGATAGGCATGATCGTCATCCTCGCCAGCCCTGGATATGCTGTTGGGCAGGTGTTCGTATCTTGTGATCCCTTTGCCATGAGAATCCAGCTTCATGGAAAGACCGCCTTCGAGCCGAGGTAGGGCCTCGTCCCCCCCCAAATCCCCGTGGTGTTGGCTGCCTGGCCCCTTATCCCTCGCTGGCCCTGCACCTGCTATGCTGCTCGCCAGCCGTGGCCGCTGCCTTCTACGATCCGCGGCTGGGGGCCGTCGTCGTCGCAAGCCACAGCCCCGATTATACGATCTGGCAGGTGATCGATCTCACGATCCCGGAGCGATGAGGAGAGCATCCTCTGGAGGCCGCCTTCGAGCCGTTGTTTTTAGCTGCGGGCGCAAGCTGCATGGTGGGGGAGGCTGAATTGCTCGACCCTTATCGTCAGCTTACTCAAATTCAATGCCTACTATCCTCTCTAAAGAGAAGACAAGCTCCGGCAAGTCGTGGTTCAGGATTTGCCAGAGGATTTCGTAGTCAATGGCATCATAGCCGTGGATCAAGCGATTTCTCAAGCTTATGATCTGTGTCCATGGAATCTCAGGATGTTTAGATCGTTCCTCAAATGGAGCCCTGTTGGCGGCTTCTCCGACGATCTCCATAAGCCTAACAATTGCCAGGTTAAGCACACGATCGTCGACAAGCTCCTGCGCGCTTTTTCCTTTTGATAAGATCATCGCTTCCCTAGCATGATCGAGCATCTGGCGCAAGGCAACTTCTGAATCACGCCGTGACATACTGCACTTCCGATTCTCTCTTGATTCTGTCCCTAAAGTATGGGCTCAAGAATCCGGATGTGTTAAGATCCACCTTTCTCCCGATAATTCGAGACAGCTCTTCTTCCATCGAGAAGAAAGCAAGTCCTGGAGTATGGCCGGGCTCGAAATCCACTAGCACATCAACGTCGCTCGTCGGTCCGAAGTCATCTCTCAAGACCGAACCGAAGAGGGCCAGACGGCGGATATGATGCCTGCGGCAAAATTCAGCTATTTTATCCAGGTCAATGGGTATGCGTGACATCTTTATTTACTGCCATGCGTGCAAAGGTTATAGCCTTTTCCTGAAACAGTTTCATTTGCCGCGACTGGCTTACAATTGAGCCGGACCGTCTCTTGTCCGCACGCCTGGGCGGGCCCGATCGCGTGCACATGTTGACGGGGGCGGCTGGATTCGGGCAGGCTCCTGCAAAAGGCGGCTGACGAACTAGGCATAGGAGCTAAAGCCTCAGCTGGTTATGGCCAAATGATCTAGGACAGCTTGCTAATGCTCTTCCCGGAGGCTCGCCATTGACCTCCACCACCGTCATCTACTCCGTCGCCGTCCCCGCCCCCATCGCCCATGGGGCGCGCCGCCCGCAATCCCCCGTGGCGCCCTCGCGGTGGTGGGGGAGCGGGCTCCCGGGGCCTGGGCGCTGCATCTGCTCCACGGCTCGCCCGCGGCGGCGAAGCGCCTTCTACGACCCGCGCCTTGGGGCCGTTGTCGTCGCAAGCCACAGCCCCGAGTATGCCATCGGCCAGGTGATCGATCTTGTGATCCCTCAGCCGTGAGGATGCGGCCGCCCCCACTGCCTGCAATCCTGCGCGCCATAGCGCCATTCTGGTAGTGCATTCTAAGAGCGCTCTCAAAGTAGTTTCAAGAACTCAGGAACGGAAAGCCCGGCCTGCCTGATGATGGCCCTCAATGTCCCCCTATCGATCTCATTGTGGTCGGGGACAACTATCTGCATAAAGGGATCATCCCGCCTCATTACCACGTGGCTGCTCACACTCCCGGCCCGAGATCACTGGCAGCTTGTTCATACGACGGCCACGAGAACTTCGAAGTGCTCTTCAGGAACGGGAATTCCATCATCCTCAAGCGTTGCGATATACCCTTCGATCGCCTCTTTAATATTCGTAAGGGCTTCCTGCCTGGTCTTTCCCTGACTGATGCAGCCGGGAAGGCTTGGAACCTCCGCCACCCAGTAGCCGTCTTCTCCTGGAGCGAGAATGACCTGTCGCATGAAAGCCTTGAAGTCAGTATCGAATAAATATCTGCTCCCGGTGATGGGCTGGCAGAAGACCGCCTTCGGGACGTCGCACCTCCTACGTAGCTCCCCATCCCGCGGCGGCAATCGCCTTCTACGACTCGCGGCTCGGCGCAGTCGTCGTCGCAAGCCACAGCCCTGAGTATGCCGTAGGTCAGGTGATCGATCTCACGATCCCTCAGCCATGAGCATCCTTTGAGGGCCGCCTTCGAAGCAATGTGGGCCGGGGCCTTGCGGGCTCTCAATCTCCCGTGGTGGTGGAGGGCCGGGCCCTCATCTTGCGCTTGCGCTTCCGGTGCTGTATTGCTCGACAGCCGCGGCCGCTGCCTTCTATGGATCCGCTGCTGGGAGCTGTCACAGGCTGCATCCTGGAATATGATATGACGCTTCCACCTCTGCCGATATTGATCTTGATACCAGACATAATCTACTCAAAGGCAAACCATCGGCTGATACCGGACAGGTTAATAGGAACACTTATCTAATAAATAGAGCCTTCCTACAAACATATGTCGACGCTCACCGCATTAATCCACAAAGAAGAAAATATGTACGTCGCAGAATGTCTTGAAGTAGGGACAACGAGTCAGGGGAAGACTATTGAGGCGGCCCTGAAGAACCTCATATAGACGACAGATCTCTATCTTAATGAGTTCCTCCCTGAAGGGATTAGAGAGACCATTCATAACCACCTTCGAGGTCGCTCGGGTTGCCAGGACTTAAAAGCGTATTCGGCGAAACTGTAGTCAAGATACTCTGCAACAGGTTTGGATTCAAGATCTCAGGACGTTCTGGAAGCCACGTTAGACTTTCCAAAGAGATGAGTGAAGGCAAGATCGGCACAGTTGTGCCTATGCATGATGGGCTAAAGTTGGGCACGCTAAAGAGCATCTTAAAGCTGGCAAAGGTAGATACTGAGGAACTTGCTGACTATCTAGATATCGACGTTCCCTTTGGAAGGGGCCTCTCGCCCACATTGGTTAATATAATATGATGTCGCATGAATAAGATGCATAAACGAGTAGATGCGGTCAGTTTGATAGAGGGAAGGCGGCTTATTGGGTAGAACGATGTCGATGGATGATCAAGAACCGGCTGCCTGCTGCCGTGCATCGGTCCGGCGAGAGCTTGTGCCAGTTGTCCAGGCTCTTGAGAAGGGACTCCGCGGGCGGCTTGTGGCCGTCGTCCTCTTCGGCTCCCGGGCGAGGGGCGACGCGAGAGAGGAGAGCGACTGGGATATGCTCGTCATTGCTCGAGACCTACCCTGGCGTCACATCGAGCGTTATCGGGAGATAAAGTCGATCCTTCCCCCAATATGGCGAGGTAGGGTCTCGATTCTTGCCAAGACCCCGGATGAGTTCGAGGCACATCTTCCGGTTATCTATCTTGAGATCGCGCTTGATGGGCTGATCCTATATGATTCAGAAGAATTTGCAGGCTCCCGATTGGAGAGGTTGCGTTGCCTCATCCATGCATTGGAC
This sequence comes from uncultured Methanotrichaceae archaeon, assembly GCA_964632755.1. Taxonomy (GTDB): domain Archaea; phylum Halobacteriota; class Methanosarcinia; order Methanotrichales; family Methanotrichaceae; genus JAFGMR01. The sequence continues at coordinate 535 of CAZWDT010000086.1, read as the reverse complement.
CTGCGACGAGTTGAGCGTGGAAAGGAACTCGTTTGGCAGTGGGGAAGATTTCCAGGCTTAGGCTGGTCGCTCGCTTGGGAGGAGGCTGCTTGATCATGCCGTTTGAGCCTGCAATCTATCGGCTAAAGGTCGCCCATGGATTTCTTGATGAAAGCCGCCAGGATGTAGAGCTCGGGCGCTTTCGCTCGGCTGTAGACAATGCACAGCTTGCGGTTGAAAACGCCGCGAAGGCTGCCCTGGCGCTCGTTTTGCCTGTTGGAAAGACCCACAATCCCGCGCGGCTCCCTCGTGGTGGTGGATGGGCAAGGCACCTGCGGACTGGGCCCTGCACCTTCTCGGCGGCTCGCTGGCGGCGGCCGCTTCCTTCTGCTGGCCTGCGACTGAGAGCTGCTACAGGCTTCATCCTGGAATGGTCAATGAGCCGGGTTACGATATGATGCTACTACTTCTGACGATATTGATCTTGATTTCAGCCATTAGCTAGTGACTACTCCCCCGAATGAATTCGGGGGCATCTAGGTTGTATCCCAACCAA
>CAZWDT010000085.1:0-4799 GCA_964632755.1 uncultured Methanotrichaceae archaeon | reverse complement strand
CCTCCATTGCAGAGGTCGTGGACGGCCAGGCGGCAGTGGTGGAAGAGCAGGTTGAGCGGTCTTTTGAACAGCTGGAAAGATCGAATGAGAACCTGGAGGAGTCCAGTATCCATCTCGATCAGACCAGGATTTACCTGAATCGATCGGAGAGCCAGATGGAACAATCGAGCATGAATCTGGAGGAATCCAGGGTCCAGCTCGATCAGTCGAGGATCCAGCTGGAGCAATCAGAGAGCCAGATCGAAGAGGCTGCTCGATGCAGGGCGCTTCTAGCAGATCACCTCAATCTAACGCTCGCGATGTATGAGGAGGCGATCAACCTGTCTCGAGAGATGGCCGATACCGCCGACGACCTGCAGACGCTTGCAGAGGAGGTTGAGATCTGTCGAGACCAGTCGGCAGAGAACGCAGCGCTTGCCGAGGAGCACCTCAATTTGACGATCAACGCCTACAACCATACGCTGATCCTCGCCCAAGATGTGGAGAGGAGCGCAAAGCGCCTTGAAACCCTCAGCCAGAGCATCAAGGAGAGCGGCGAGGCCCTTGCCGAGGAGGCAGGCGATATGCTCGGCCCTGAAGGGGAATCCGAGGCCCTGATCGGCGGATGAGAGCTTGATCGGTTGGTGAAAAGAGAGCTTGATAGATGGATGAGAAGATGAATATGAGACCCTATCCGCTCCTGCGCCAGGGCCTCCAGGGAGGCCGGAAGGCCTGGCCGAACGAGTCCATGGAAGTGGGCGTCCCAATGATTGCCAATGTGTCCCCTGCGTCGACCCTAGTCTGGGAGTCCAAGCAGCAGATCGGCTCGCCCGCCCGGTCGATTGCAACCATCGTGCAGCCGAACCTGCGATGGAGATCGAGTTCCTTCAAGGTCTTCCCCCTCAGAGGAGAGTCTTCCCTCACGCGATATCGGTTCAGCTCCAGGCCTTCGTAGAGGATGGACATCTCCTCCCCCTCCTTTTGAACCATCTTGAAGAGCATGTGGCTTGCAACGAGCGGGACTGCTGCAACATAATCGGCCCCGGCACGATAGATCTTGACGGCTGATCTGAGATAATTTGCCCGGGCGATGATGAAGGCCTTTGGATTGATGTTTCGAGAGACGAGAGTGGAGTAGATCACATCGCTATCGTCGTTGAGCATGATCAAGATTCCCACCGCATCCCTAATGCCTGCCTCGATCAGCGTCGCTTCAGAGGTGCCATCGCCCACGATGCTTCTCACGCCCTCCGCCCCAAGCTCCCTCTTGTCCACAACGGTTGCGTCGATCCCCCAATCTCCGAGGACCTTCACGATCCTTCGCCCAACGTCGCCGTATCCCAAGACCACGAACTGGCCATCCCTGGCCTGGACGGTCGTCGCCGTCCTGAGCGTTGCTAGCTGGTCGAGGGTTCCAACTGCGAGCATCACCGAGTTGGATTTTATGATCTCATCCGGGCCGGGAAGGGAGATGAACCTCCCCCTCTGCCAGATGCCTGCGACGTAGGCCCCGCTCTCCCGGACGATCTTGTGGGAGATGGTCTCTCCGATGAGGACGCTTCCGGAAAATAAGGGGAGCTCGACAAGCCGCAGGTTTCCGAATAGATGGAGTGCCCTGGGCAGGACGTTCTCTCTAAGAGGCGCGCCGATCTGAGCGAGGAATGAGCCTAAAAGCGTCTTTGGGGAGATCACTCTAGAGGCGCCTGCGTAGCTAAGGTAACGGGACTTAGAAAGGTCTTCGACAAGCGCGATCACCTCTATCTCCGAGATCTCCCGAACGGTCAAAATGACGTCGGCGTTGAACTCATCGCTATCATTTGCGATCAAGAGCCGGCAAGAGTGTATGCGTGCCTTGGAGAGCACGCCCCTCTGCGAGGGGTCGCCAAAGATCACCGGATAGCGAGATTTTATCGAACGCGCCACATCCTCGTGCCTCTCGATCACGATAAAGGGAAGCTTCAGCCGGTCCATCTTGTCGAGGAGGGTCTCCACAATGGGGCTGAAGCCGCAGACTATCACATGGTCCTTCAGATCAAGGGGGGCCTTCGTAGGGAGCTCCCTGCTTACGCGATCGAACCACGGGGTGACAATGATAGGCAGGGCATTTGCAAAGAGTATAAAGATCCCCGATAGGGCAACGAGCACGGAGAAGATCCGGCCAACGTCGCTCCTGAAGATGATCTCCCCGTAGCCGACGGTGGTCATTGTGATGAGAACCCAGTAAAAGCCGATCAACAGGTCGACGTTCTGCTCCTGTCCCTCCCATCTCATGATCGCGGTGAAGACCATGGCATAGACGAGGGTTATGGCGAGGAGGCCGATGAAGAAACGGCAGATCCTTTTCATGCACGCCACCTGCCGGCCGGGCACGAATAGGAGATGATGGCCGCCCATCCTGTCTCATGATCGAGGCAGAGGGCAGTCGCCCGCTTTGAAAGTGCAGCCCAATAGTCCGCGCCAGTCATGATCCTCTCCGGAGGCGAGTATGCCCCGTAACAGGTTATATAGGCCTCGGCTTGGCCAATAGGGCATAGAGGGAAAATCGGCATCGAACCCAAGCCGAGAATGGAGCCCGAAGCATGAAAAACCAGTGCATAGTGTGGGATTTACACGGAAATATGGATAAGTGGCGTGGGATTCAGCCTTACGTCAGATCCACGCCATTGAGAGGTCACCCGAAGACCGGAGTCAACGGGGATGCGTTGCTCATGTTAGATTGCGTCCTGTCCACCCTATGGAGAGGTCACTCGAAGAGGGGCACCTCCAGTGCGAAGCGCTTTCTGTATCCTCCGCCGCAGTCGGCCTCGACCTCGTTTCTCGCAACGAGCACCGCCTTGTCCCCCTTGATTGCATACCCGATCTCGTAGGTTCCAGGGACGACAGAGAAGCTCCTCGGGATGCTGCCTTTTGCAAGCCATCTCTTCATCATGCCATCCCAGGCGCCCTCCAGGAGGGCCTCGGGGTCTCCCTTCATCGGCATCTCCTCGCCGGGTGCCGCGGGCGAGTTTCTCGGAAGCTCCCTCATGCGAGAGATCGACCTCGTGGCGTTCTTGAAGCCTGTGACCGCGCCGTCGTTATCTATGTTCATCGAGAAGGATCCACCCGGCAGTAGGACCGGAAGTCCGTTTATCTCCTGGGCGAACTGGACGACGGTCTCCGTCACAAACGGCCCCTCGGCGAGAGAGCCATCGGCAGCTGCACTCGCCTCCTGCGATAACATCACACGATCGAATGCGAGTCCCTCTACCCCTTCCTGATGGAGGAAGTCCTTCGCAACGCTGATCGCCTTACTCATCGTGAGCAAGTCGCGGTTCTCCCTATTCGGGCTTGCAAGCTGGATCTCATAGGAGCCGTCTCCCTGGAAGGCAACATTCCTCTCGCCATCCAAAAGTCGGAAGGATCCGTCGGGAGATGCGGCGATCTCCGCAGGCATTCCGATCTCCAGGCCGTGCCTCTCTAGGACGCTTGCGACATAGCCCTCGTCGATAGCACAAGGCAACAGGTCTGCGATGAGCATCTCTCCCGGAAGCTTTCGATTCAAGGACCTGATCGCATTCGCGGATTTGGCTGCATAGTACCACCGCCACGACCACCAGGTCCTTCCGACTGCTTCCCAGTAGAGGAGCCTCTCGTTGTTGAGGCGGTCGTTTGCCTCCTGCTGCGTCGATCCGCAGGCGACGACCGCAGGAGCCTGGTTGTGAGATATGCGCCAGCTCGCATCGAGAAAGGCCGTGCTCAGCGACTTGCCCTTGTTCCACTCCTCCCAGAAGAACTTGCCGTAATTGGGATTGTCTACGCTCGTCGTCTCATAGCCGAAGAGCATGCGAAAGCCGAGGTTTGCGGGATTCCATGTCCTCATGGGGTTGTGGCCTTCGAGCACCCTGCATGAGAGGCATGTCGACCAGAAGATGTAGCGCACCTGCTCGTTTCCAAGCCTCATCTTGTCCGACCACGCCGTCGTTCCAAGCCCTCCCCAGTCCTGGCCGAGGGGAACGTGGAACCTCCCATCGGCCTCCATCCCACCGTGGCCGGAGTGATAGACGGACTTGACCGCGTCCATTCCATATGTGTCCTGCCAGTTGTCGTAGTCCTCGTAGTAGGCCCAGATCCTGACGTTCTCGTCCCTATACCAGAAGTTGCTCGGATTGAACTTCTCCAGGTACGCCAGCCATCCACCAGCATCCTCATGCGTGTATGTGAGGCCGGACGAGGTCGCAAACTTCTCCAGGCTGAACGCCCCCTGATAATCGCCCGAGTAGGCGCCAAGCCGCATCGCCCCTTCCGTCCCTGGGGCGAAGGGACTCTCAAGCAAACGCTTTCCAAAGGCAATCCTCTTCCCGCCAAGGGGAGACTTACCCATATCAATCTCCGTCATATTTTACCCTCCAAGGTAAGTTAGTACATCATCTTCTTTTGGATAAATACCTTTCTGGAGATGGGGATTGATCGGAAGGATATCCAACAATCGGTCGGAAGATAGGGATTTACATTTTGCACCCATGAGCGATCTCGACGATGTCGAGGACTGCCCAAAGGGAGAGATCGAACCCTTGAGCTCGATCTCCCGAGTCAGGCCAAAGAAACTATCGTGGAGCGGATGGCAAACCGGACGAGATGAGATCGATCATCCTGGAAACAGCCCGCAGGTTCGATAGACTGAGCCCTCGAAGATGCATGCCTGCAATAGATGCTCGCGAACATGCTCAATTACGGTTCTTCGCCGAACTGTGTGGGAAAGGATCATCGCTCTATTTGGACTTATTGTCAACTTAGGCACGCCTAAACTTCGATGAACCATCACATATAAGCTCACATGTACC
>CAZWDT010000084.1:0-4829 GCA_964632755.1 uncultured Methanotrichaceae archaeon | reverse complement strand
GGCTTCTTCCAACATGACTGAGCCAGAGCAGAGCCTGCAGCAGTATCCATAGGAAGAGAATGCTCTGCCAATAGTACCAGACGAAGGCTGCTGAATAGAGATAGTAATACTCAGGGCGGACGTAGGATTGCGCATTCAGAAGATTCTCACGCAGAGCTCTATCGCTGGAGGCCAGGGATATGGAGATGGCTTTCATTTGATCATCGGAGAATACCGCCGCTAGGGTGGCATTCCTCCTGGTGACGTTATTGTGGAAGATACCGACGATCTGACTCCTAATACTAGAATTGTTGTAAGAGATCTGGATGTAGCAGTCGGCCATGAGGGTCTTGTTCTCCGAGATCCATTTGATCAGCTCATTGCGCAATGTCTGATTATCATATATGGACTGAATAATTATATCCCTCACATAAGCATTATTATCCATGGTTGAGATGGCCAAAAAACACAAGGCCTTCATCGTCGAGTTGTTGCAGATGAGATTAAGGCTCTTAGAGCGCAGATCGGGATCGCAATAGATGTCATCGGGGCTTATAGTGGAATTATCTGTCGCATTAAGCCTGCTGATAGTATAATTAAAGATATTGCTATCCGATAAGACTGCTCTGAGGTTCTCCTGCTTATTGAACCTCGTTGAGAATACATCATTTGTAAATCCTTGCAATATATTTCCGGCGGTAGAATTGATATCCGTTCTTGCCCACGGTTGAATGATGTGTTCGAAGATCGCTTTATTCCAATTCTTCGATTCATTCATAGCATTTTTAAAATCCGCCTTATATTTATTTTTTTTTCTGGGATATATTTTCGGCCAGGTATTGCGTATTGCCTGAATTCATAACGAAATCGAAGATGGTATCGTTCTCTAAAAGCTTCTGAAATGCAAATTTATCCGAGAAGGCCTGAACATAGCTCAAGCTGATTGTGAATATTCCTATCTGCTCCAATGTCGCGACGTCGTCGATTGGCGAGGGCACAGGAGCGATGCTGATGTTCTCCGACTTGTTCTTGAGATCCAGGGGATCTATCCAATGAAGCGAGACGGCTGAGAAGCTGATGGACAACATCATGACCAAGAACAGTAGAGAGATCACCGCCCTTCCCCAACTACCCGTGAGCCCGCGCCATATCCAGCCGGCCCAGCGGGAAGGGATCCTCAGAATATATAACAAATAAATTATTTGCTTAACAAATATAGATATCAACCTCTCTCTAAATCTCCAGCGAATAGTATGATCTATTAAAATCTTAAATATATATTTAAGAAATACACTTAGTGCTATGACGAGAAGAGCCACCCAAAGTATTGTGATAGGACCATGATCCTGGATCCATTTCAGAACCAAGGTATATACCTCGAAAATATGATTCAGTAGATAGTGAAGGATTCCATTATCTCCTTCTAGGAAATATATACAAGTGGCAAAAACGCCCGCTAACAGGAGAATTAAGAAATCAACCAATATCTCATCGATTCCTTTGCCATTGCTCATCTTCTCTAATTTATCATCATTGAAGCTATATCAATTTACCCAACCAGACCCCCATTCCGATGCCGGTCCTCTATCCCCAGAACCTCTTCGTCCGCGCATACTCCCGCTCGGCTTTCAGTATGTCGCGATAGAACTCCAGCTCCTCGCCGCGCCGCTTCCGTATGACCCGGGCCGCAGTCTCCGGCCCGAGCCCCCGGCTCGCAAGAGCGATGATCACATCCTTGCCGTATGTCAAAACGAGGTTTGCGTTTCGAAATACCCTCTTTGTCCGCCGCTTATCCTCGGCCGCCTTCCTGTTCTCGGGCTTCTTCACAACGGCGATCTCCTCTTCCTCCCATGGCTTGAGGGCGGCGATCATCCGTGAGCCGCAGAGCGGGCACTCGGGCCGATCAGGAACCCGGCTCACCTCCCGCGTCGACTTCCACTTCTTGCAGTTGACACAAAAGAGGATCACCCGGTCGTGCATGATCCTGTTCTTCAAAAGATCGATCACAGCTCCGTCAGGCTGATCAGGCGACGTTATATCCCTTCCGCCGCCGCGACTAAGGGCTCCGATGGGGCTCGATCCGCTCGTCAAAAGCTCAAGCTCGCGTGAGGCCAGCCTCTCCAAAACATCGCGTGCCCTGGAGAGATCGAGCCTGTCGTGGTAGATCTCTCGAAGGGCCTCCTTGTACATGGGCGTTCCCTCGAAGAAGCCGAGGAGGCGGCTTATGCTCACCCTCTCGTGGTCGATGTCCCGCGAGAGCGCCCCGAACTTCCTTGCGACATGGACCATCTTCCAGCGAAGAAGCGTCGTGTTCTTGAGCGTCATCTCGAGTATCGGCTCGATATGAGTTGGATCGAGGCCGGATATCAGGGATGCCACATCCTCGGCGTAGACGGCCCGCGGAAGCTCAAGAACGATCCTGTACGGATCGATCTCCTGGGCAACGCTGCTTCCAAACCTCGCCGAGAGAAGCGCTGTCAGCGCCCGGGCGAGCGCATCGTTTGCCTTGTGGCCGAGACATGCGTGAATCACGACCGTTGCCCCGTCTGCCTCGACGACGAGATGCCGGTCGTCAGGTATCGGAAGGCGGGCCTTCATCTGGCGCGAGATCAAGCCTACGTACTCGCTTGCCGCCTGCTCGTCAAGCGGATACCTCTGGACCAAGGCCTTGGCCGCGGCCTCCTCGCCCTCGGCCTCGATCTTGCCTGCGAGATCGGCCCTGATCCGGCCGACCTCCTGGGCGACCTCGTAGGGAACCGGAATTTCCTCGCCGGTCCACGACGGGATCTCGCCGCTTCGATGGATCGGGACGACCTTTATCGTATCTTCGTCGAGCTCGACGATCTCCCAGATCTCACCCTTGGCAACGAACGTTGCCCCAGGCTGGACGAAGTTCACGACGAATGCCTCGTCGAGGGTGCCTATCGCCCTTCGGCTGACCATGTCGAAGATGGCGTAGCGCTTCTCGTCAGGGATCATGGAGAGGTTCTCGAAATAGTACTCCCTACCCTTTCGCTTTCGCGCCATGGATCCGCCCTCTCGACGAAGGAGGCGGTTCTCCTCGACCTGGGCCGTTACCTCCTCAGCCATCTCCCGCGTGAGATTTCTGAAAGGATGCGATCGCTTGACGACCCCATAGGCTCGGTCGAAATCGATATCGCCGAAGTCGAGCGTGAGTCCCACAAGCTGGTTTGCAAGAACGTCGGCGGGCAGTTCATGGACCTCTATCGGCTCGAGCGCTCCTTCGGCGGCCCTCCTCGCGATTGCGCAGGCCTCGGCGATATCGTCGGGGCAGGTCGCAACGATCGTCCCATAGGACGTCTTTCCGATCCCGTGGCCGGCGCGCCCCACCCTCTGAAGAAGCCGGGAGACCTCTCGGGGAGAGCTGTATTGAATGACCTGCTCCACGTCGCCGATATCGATTCCAAGCTCCATCGATGATGTGCAGATGAGGCCGCGAAGCGCGCCTGCCTTGAAGGCGTCCTCGGCCTCGATCCTGGCTTCTGTCGAGAGGCTTCCGTGATGGATGCCTATGGCGTCCCCCATCTGCTTAAATCGGGAGCCCAGGACCTCGGCTGCCTGCCTCGTGTTGACGAAGATCAGGCTCTTTCTCGATCGAACTGCATCGCGAATGAAGCGAATCTGCGATGCGAGGGCGGGATCGCACTCGAGCTCTCTTGCGAGTGCCGCATCAGCCTTCGAGGGCGCGGGACTCACCACGCTGAACCGGCTCTGGCGTTTCACGTCCGCCCGTATTATGCGAGAGCTGCGGCCGGGGCCCACGAGAAGGCTTGCGACCACCTCGGGAGATCCAACGGTTGCCGAGAGCCCTATTCTCTGGAACTCCCCTGAGACCTCGACGAGCCTCTCCATAAGTACAGCCAGATGAGCCCCTCTCTTGGATGTTGCAAGCTCATGGACCTCGTCGACGACGACCATCCCCACGGTCGAGAGGTTCTGCCTGAGCCGCGTTCCTGTGAGCATCACCTGGAGCGTCTCAGGTGTTGTGATCAACAGGTCCGGAGGCTTTCTGCTCTGGCGGGCACGCTCTGCCTTGGTGGTGTCGCCATGTCGAACCGCCACTGTGATCTTCAAGAAATCACCAAACTCCTGAAAGCGCCGGAGCATGTCCCGGTTGAGCGCACGGAGCGGTGTGATGTAGAGCGCCTTGATCCCGCGGTCCTTTGATGCCAGTATGTGGTGGAAGAGCGGCAGCGCCGCGGCCTCGGTCTTCCCGGTGCCCGTTGGGGCGATGAGGAGGACGTTCTCGCCCGAGAGGATTGCAGGAATGGCAAGCTCCTGGGGGAGCGTGGGCTCGGTCATCCCATGAGCCTCGAGCATCCTGCCTATGTCCGGGCTGAGCTGATCGAAGACGTTCACAGGGTTAATCTCCAATCTCAGGGATATGAATATCTTGCGATGAAATGACGACACAATCCCAAACAGCTGACGTCCATCGACGACTTATCACAAGACGGGAGAGGGCGAAGGACGGGCGGCTGACGGATTCATCCGGGCTGGAGGGATCGCATGAGGGGCTGGGTGAGAAGGTACATTGGGGGATGCACGATAGGTTTCACGAATATCCCCATTTTCTTGGGAGACCCTTGAAGCTCTTGAGCTATCGTTTTCCACCATGCAAAATTTGGGGAAGACTCAACAGGAAAGGGCACTAGTACTATCGCCCCCCCCTCCCCTAATTTCAACCGCGAATGAAGGCGCATGAACGCAAATTACTTTATTGGATTCGCGTTCATTAGTGTGTATTAGTGGTTTTATTTCATCAACCACGAATGAACGGGTCGTGATTCTGAAATAGGTTGGAGTTTCTATAACCCGTCTATAGCTTG
>CAZWDT010000083.1:0-4863 GCA_964632755.1 uncultured Methanotrichaceae archaeon | reverse complement strand
TCGGGCGGGTACGATCGCAATCCCGCCGGCCAATCGCCTCCGACGCCATTGCCACAAGGCCCCGGCCGAAAGCCTCCCCCAACCAGGCGCTCTTGCAATCAGCGCTGTCTCTTGCAGCGATGTGATAGCGGCCGCCGTGGCCCCAGGGCGCGAGGGCCCATTGCCAATGATTGCCAAATAGGTAGACCACCCGATATCTTCGTGATAAGGACTGCCGGCCAGGTGGATCTCTTGGAGCAATCCTCCGGGCGGTCCCTCTAATCCAGCCATTTTGCGAGAAGGGACCGCAAAGCCTTTAACAGCATCGAACGTTCTGTTTTAGGATTCTATGAGAGAGATCTTGGAGATCCTATCGGAGAACGCCAGGGCAACTCCAACGGAGATCGCAGCTCTCCTAGGCCGAGAGGTCGAGGATGTGGCAAGGGAGATCCGAGAGATGGAGGACTCAGGGGTCATCAGGAAGTACATCACCTTGGTGGACTGGGAGAAGACGGATAGATCATATGTCTATGCGGTCATCGAGCTGAAGGTGACCTTGCAGCGGAACACCGGATACGACGCTGTGGCCGATAGGATAGCCAGGTTCTCCGAGGTCGAGTCGGTGAGACTGATCTCCGGAGATCACGACATATCGGCCACGGTTCGGGGGAGCTCCATGAAGGAGGTGGCGTTCTTCGTTGCTGAGAAGATCGCGACCCTCGAAGGCGTACAATCAACTTGCACCCACTTCATACTGAAGAGCTATAAGGAGCACGGAGTGATCCTGACGGAGAAGCCCAAGCCCAAACGGCTGGTGGTGACCGCATGAAGATGCGGATGAAGGAGATCTCGGCGCTTCGACCGGAGGCAAAGGTCGCGAGAAAGGTGAGGGCCATGCCACCCTCCGGCATCAGGAAGTTCTTCGATATGGTGAGCGAGATGGACGAAGCAATCTCCTTAGGTGTGGGCGAGCCCGACTTCGTCACCCCTTGGCACATCCGCGAGGCCTGCATATATTCCCTTGAGGCAGGCTACACCTCCTATACATCCAACAAGGGCATGCCCGATCTGAGGGAGACGATCGCGGATCACGCCAAGGGCTGGCTCGGCCTGGATTACGACTCTGAGGAGGAGATCCTTGTGACTACCGGAGTGAGCGAGGCGGTGGACCTGGCATTCCGGGCCATTTTGGATCCCGGCGACGAGGTCATAGTTCCAGAGCCCTGCTATGTGGCCTACGTCCCCGACATAATGATGGCAGGCGGCGTGGCAAGTATGGTCTCAACCGACTCCTCCAACCAGTTCAAGCTCACGCCAGAGGCCATAGAGTGCGCCATAACAGAGAAGACGAAGGCCCTCCTGCTAAGCTATCCGAACAATCCGACCGGCGCCATAATGACAAGGGAAGACCTGGAGGAGATCGCCGACGTGGTGGTGGAGAACGACCTGCTCGTCGTCTCCGACGAGGTCTACGACAAGCTGACCTACTCGGAAAAGCACACCAGCCTCGCCCAACTCGATGGGATGCAAGAGAGGGTGATCGTGCTAAACGGCCTCTCCAAGTCGCATGCCATGACAGGATGGAGGATAGGCTATGTGCTTGGAGACCCGGCGCTCGTTGGAGCGATGACGAAGATCCATCAATATACGATGCTCTGCGCCCCAACGATGGCACAGATGGCAGCAGTTGAGGCCTTGAAGAGGGGAAATGATGAGATGCTAAAGATGAGGCACGAGTACGACCTGCGCCGCAGGCTCTTCGTCTCCGGGCTCAATCGCATCGGCCTTGCCTGCTTCGAGCCGAAGGGGGCCTTCTATGCCTTTCCCTCAGTCGAGGGGACGGGGATGACCTCAGCCGAGTTCTCCGAGAGGCTGCTCAATGAGCAGAAGGTGGCAGTCGTTCCCGGAGACGTCTTCGGCCCAAGCGGCGAGGGCTTCCTGCGCTGCTCCTATGCAACCTCCAGGGAAGAGCTGATCGAGGCGTTGGACCGCATGGAGACATTCCTGTCCAAACGAGGCCTCTAGGCACGAGGGCCAATCAGAGCGCAAATGCTCAGATCATACCTCATTCGGGCTGGCAGCACCGACAAGGTGCTAAGGCCCTTCTCCCGCTTAGGTCTCTCCCCCAACAGCTGGACCGTCCTCGCCCTGGCACTCGCGTTCATTGGGGCAGCAGCTCTCGCGGTACATCAGCTTGCTCAAGGGCTTGTGCTATTCGTCCTATCCGGATTCCTCGATATGGTCGACGGGGCCGTTGCCCGCGAGCGCAACCTCAGCAGCGCCCGTGGAGCTTTTCTCGATGGAGTCCTGGACCGCTATGTGGAGCTTCTCCTCTTTTTGGGGCTGATGGCCTATATTGGGGAGGGGGCCTCTTATCTATCGATTCGCGCGGAGTACTGGATGCTCCTTCTGACATTCGGGGCGCTGATGACGAGCTTCGTTAGAGCCTACGCCGACCACCGTGGCCTGGTCGTGGACGCGGAGGAGCTTCGCCGGATGGGCGGCCTCTTGGAGAGGGCGGAGCGTCTCTTGCTTCTCTACATAGGCATGGCCCTGGGGCTCTTTCGCCCCGATTGGCTGCTCGCGATGATTGCCCTTGCCGCCCTCCTCTCAAACGCGACCGTCCTTCAGCGAATGGCATATGCCCTATCCAAGGGATAGGCCGATCGGCAGCATTCAAATGATTTATTAGTATATATATTGTATATTTTAATTTTTTAATGAAGATATTTAGAAGGATATGACATTTAGACATGTGAAATTAGAAGAAGATGATATCTACATGGAGCATTTGCATCGTCGTTCACAGGAGAATATCGTTATCATGCATATAGAATTGAAGCAGGCTTGAAGCGGAGGTGAAGGAAAGTATATATATAACATTGTAATAATGATTACCACATTAGTCAAAATAATAGGAGTGAGTAGCAATGAAGGAAAAAGCAAGGGATAGGGGCACCTGGGTGATCCTATCCATCTTGATCTTCTCCCTCGGGGGAGCATCAGCTTCGATAACTCAGCAGATAGCAGATGCCGCCCCCGGCTCTACAGTCTACATCAACCCCGGCACATACGAAGAGAACGTGGTCGTTGACAAACCCATCACATTGGTGGGGAGGAACAATCCCATCGTGACAAATCCGAGCGGCGATATCTTCAACGTGACGAGCTCAGACGTGGTCATCACAGGCTTCTCTATCACCGGAGCTGCGGGAAGCGGCATCCGGGTGGCGAATACAAGCCCAAGCACCTGGAAGTTCCTCTACAACAACGTATTTTCGAATGGCGTGGGGGTCACCGACCTCAGCACATCCACCGCAGATGCCAAGTATTGCTACTGGGGCGATGGAGGGACGAACGGCTTCAAGGGAGCGCCATCACCCCTTGCCCCCAACAACGGCGTCCTCGGATCCGTGGCCTTCGCGCCATGGCTTACGGCGCCGGTGATCAATGGGCATATCGGACTCGTGAACGGCTTTCCCTACCATTTCGATAATCCCGATGCCAGGGTGAAGGTGGAGATCCACGGAAGCAGCGCAACATCGGGAATGATAGGATCGGCAGCATATCTGGGGGCCCCATTCGACTCGGCCGACTTGCAGGCCTTGGCTTGCAGATACGTGGATGCATTCGTAGCCGGATACGAGGACGGCACTGCCAGGGTCACGGTCTCCTACTACGACTCGGAGATAAACCAGGTGGTTGAGAGCTCGCTCAAGCTCTACCTATGGAACGGACTCGCCTGGGTGGAGGCGCAAGATCTCGTCAGGAACCTGCCATTAAACAAGGTCACCGGAAGCTTCCCCGCCCCCTACCTCACGGGATCTCCGATCGCCCTGGCTGGCCAGGACTACGGCGTAACTATCCTGCCCGAGGAGAATCCTTCCCAGCCCATATCCTCCAAGCCCGCCTTCTCCACATTCAAGATAGAGTCATCAGCTCCGATCCTGGGAGTATACTACCAGATCGACGGGATAGATCCTGCCAAGTGGAAGGCCATACAGGAGAACATCAACGCCAAGACCTGGTACTGGCCCTCTTGGAGCATGACCGAAGAGGAGTGGGCAGCGCTCGGACAGGGGACACATACCATATACTTCCGCGCCACAAGGTCGGGCGCCTCTCCCTTCGGAGATGGCGGCGAGGTGAGATGGCAGTTCTTCAAGGCGACCAATGTGAGCGTGATCAGGCTGATCTCGCCAAACGGAGGAGAGACCTTGAACAGGCAACCTTTCGCCATAACCTGGGAGATGCCCGCCCACGAGAACGTCTACGGCGTCTTCCTGACATACTCGAGGGACGGCGGTGCCTCCTATCCATATGAGGTCGCAAACCTGCTGGGCCCGGAGACCAGCTACGCCTGGCGCTCCCCCAACATCAAGTCCAATCAGGCACGGATCAAGGTGACCGTGGTCTACTACGACGGAACGACTTACTCAGATACCAGCGATGCCGACTTTGGGATCGTCAAAGGGTATTCGTTCACCTCCTGGAGACCTGGAAGCGGCTTCTCCTCCTTCCGAGCTTGGCTTAAGCCTCCCTACTCCTTCAAGGCCGGATAAGGTCCTCCGGCCAACTTTTTCTCCTCCGATTCGATCACGAGAGAGGATAGGGGATTCGAGGCATTTTACGAGAGATGTGTTATCGGAAGGCGAACCTATAAATTTTTGGACGGCGAGGTCTGTAGCAAGGTTGGACCGTTCTGTCTCAAGATCAGCTCTGGTTCTCCCATCGGGAGAGGTTGTGGGTAGTCGAGAATGGCAGGTTCAGATGGACCGACGCGAAGTTGGTCTGGGACTGGGACGGCTGCACCTTTAGCCTAGCGCGGCCGGCCGAAAATGGGCTTTGCGTGGTCGTCAGGAGCAGTGCTAGCAAGGTCAGCCG
>CAZWDT010000082.1:0-5062 GCA_964632755.1 uncultured Methanotrichaceae archaeon | reverse complement strand
AGTTATCGCCCTCATCAATGCCAGAGATATTCCAACCAATTCTGAGTTCACGACCCAGTATTGCATTCAATCTTTTTGGGATAATTGGGAATAATTCATATTAAGCAGCCGTAAAAGTGTTAATGACCATCATAACTAGCACCCCCGCTTCTGTATCACTGGGATTCGGGCCAAGATTATCTATCCATGTTCTTAGGCAATACATTCTTCCATTGACAGACTCTCTGGTCCCAATATATAAATAACAGTCGGATAGATCTGGATGATTCCTGCATATGCCAGAATACGCACCAATAATTTGGCTAATTGCCATTACAGAGGAGTCCGTATCTGTTTCTTTAGATATAAACCAAAATGTTATAGTATTATCCCAATTGATTTCCGTATTGATATAATAATAATCTCCAGTATTCGATAGCGTTGATACGGCAGCTACTTTTATTACTGCCTTATCGGCATCACTTAATGCCGCTGAAGCGGGCAGAGTGACCGCCAATCCGACTGAGATCACCAAGAGGGTTAGTGATAAAATTTTAGTATTCATATTATATCCCCTATCAGCAAGTACATAAGCAATTAATAGTTAATAACAGTGATGGCTTTTGAGTATGAGGTGGGATAATTGGCAAGCAAACTTACAGCGGCTATATTAAGCATCCTCATCCCTGGCTTGGGGCAATTCTATGCTGGCCAGGCAGTTCGCGGTCTGATCGTCTTTGTCCTTTGCGTCGCAATAGGTCTGGCCAGCGGCGGCATTCTGGCAATTCCCGCCTGGATCATCGCAGCATGGGATGCATACCGGATTGCAGCATGATTAATGGATTTGTATGTGTTTAGCCCCCCCCTAACTCGCTCGCTTGATGCTGGTTTTGGGCAATAAAGGCACGCCGACCAAAGACTTGCACCAGAATGAAAAACGATATCTACTGCTGAAGTTAGCTCTCTGACACTGGTCGCGCGAGGTCTCATAGAATAGGTCTAAGAACATGCTCAATACGTTGATGTAAATTGCCCTCTTGGCTGATCTTCAGCGGAACTGCAATGCTTCCGGATACTGGTATCTTTTGATCAGTATCTCAGATACCCTCACGATATTGAGCATGTTCAATTTCCTCAGCCTTGTATCCTGAGCCATTCATTCTGCGTCCATAGATAAATACTTTTTACCTGTGATCCATTCCTCGTTTATTTCCATCATGATAGATCCTTGTCGGTGGCGGTGAAAAACTTGCCAATTATAGCGGCATAAGATTGTCCACCTTCTATTCGACATTCCCTGAGGGTTGGGGACAACGCCGCCGGATGCGCGACGAGCCGGCCCATGCGGCAGGAGGGCCAGGCGCCAGGTTCGGGGTGATGGGATCAGACTACCACGGTGAGCAGCCCCATCAAGCTGGCCATCTCATCACATAGAGGTGAAGATCCGGATCTTCATGGTGGCTTGCACACCCCACAGGGGACATACCCTGCGGCCCTAGCATCCTCGGAGCTTGAGAACCAAATCCGATTCTGGGGCAGGATCTTTTCTGCCCACCTGCAGGAGGGGTAATGGTACTTATCCGACTGCGTAGAGCCCACAAACTGCCCCTCTGTAATATCCGCCATCTGCCCAGGTTCGGGCTGAGATACTCCCCCAGCCCACCAACCGCCGGGATTAAACTCGTTATTTGTGAAGTCGTTGACCACAGCATAGCCCGAATCTACCAAGATGCGGTTGAACGGGTGCGTTAAATTGATGGACACGTTGACGGTTTCCGGTTCGTTCTCAGCCATGCGCCGGTAATAATCAAGGGCCGCCTCTTTGCCCCTAATTGGGGTATTGGTCGAGATTATGGCGTTCTCGAGGTAGACCACAGCGATAAGACGATCATACATATCCCGCCCGTCCGCCGACCTGTTATCGATATCCAGCCAGACCTTTTTGCCCAACAGGGCCTCAGTGGTGAAAGCCTTCGCCGCTTCCCCCTCTGGCGTGCTCGTCTCCGGGGAGTCCACTTCGGCTAGCCTCACCCGTTCGATCTCGTATAAGATCCGAGGATCGGTCTTCTCGATTCTGAGATCGAAGATATCTCCGTCGACGACGTTTGTTACGATCCCGCTCGCCTCGTCGGGGGCCGCCAACGCCAGGATTGGCAAAAGAGAGATCAGGGCCAACAGGGCAAAAATGGCATTCGTTCTCGTTATCATCCACTCCTCATGTTCACCACTATCTGATCTTAATTAACAATGATGGTGTGATTCTACGTAGACTCGACGGACAATGACGACCGCGGGGCCTAATATCGCATGACCGTTCTCCTGCACGATACTCCCATGGCGCCGCCGTATACGCGACGAGCCGATTCGAGCAATTCCATGCGGCAGGGGGACATGATCGCGAACATACGGACTCGCAGCACGACACAGCTAGCGGATCGCCTATGGACAGCTGACAAAACACAAGCCCCTCCATAAGCATAACAAGGGCTGGCCTACCAAGGTTCAGATGACGCTACCATGAAAATTAATATCTCATGACATCCATGATGGTAGTCGAAGCTAGCCAAAGTTTCACGCCATGAGAGGTACTGGTGAGTAGATCTGAGCTATTGACCTGAGACTACCAATAAGGAATTAATCGGGGGAGCGATCGGGGATGAGCCTTCTTGATGCAGCAATCGGCGGCGAAGAGGTACCTGCCATCAACGCGGTAGCCAAGGCGGAAGGGGTGAGGCCAGGCCTTCTCTCCAAGCAGGTGGCATCAGGGCACGTTATCATACTCCAAAGGGAGAGCAAGCCACCCGTAGGCATAGGCAAGGGCCTCAGGACGAAGATTAACGCAAACATCGGGAGCTCGTCTGAAGTTATAGATCCTGAAATCGAGATCGAGAAGGCGAAGATCGCAGAGAAATACGGGGCCGATACCATCACTGACTTATCGATGGGAGGCCCCATCGATGAGATCCGAAGAAGGATATTGGAAGAGACGAACATCCCATTGACTACAGTGCCGATCTACCAAGCTGTTGTAGAGAACCGCTCGTTTTCGGCAATATCCGAGAACGACCTGCTCTGCATGATCAAGAAGCATGTAAATGAGGGTATCTCTTCCGTAGTCGTCCATGCGGGCTTCACCCTTGAGATGCTGAACGAGCTTAGGGCCTTGAAGAGGATAATGGGCATGGTATCGAAAGGGGGGTCATTCACATCGGCATGGATGCTGCAAAATGATACAGAGAACCCATTCCTCACCCTCTTCGACGAGGTATG
Organism: uncultured Methanotrichaceae archaeon; assembly: GCA_964632755.1. Taxonomy (GTDB): domain Archaea; phylum Halobacteriota; class Methanosarcinia; order Methanotrichales; family Methanotrichaceae; genus JAFGMR01. The sequence continues at coordinate 1,813 of CAZWDT010000082.1, read as the reverse complement.
TGAGATCCTCCTGGAGGGTGATGCGGTCCTCTCTCTTGGGAACACAATGCGCAGCGGATGCGTTCATGACCTTATGGACTCTCTGCAAGAGAAGGAGATAGAGATGAACGCTATGCTCGCCAGGAGGGCAAATGAACTCGGAGTCCAGGTGATCATCGAAGGGATGGGCGGCCACGTCAGCCCCGGCCAAATATATGACTATGTAGCACACTATAAGAAGAAGACTGACTATAGGCCTCTTTTCGTCGCAGGCCCGCTCCCGATCGATGTTGGCGTGGGGTACGATCACATTTCTGGTTGTGTAGGTGGAAGCCTTGCTGCTGGTGCGGGAGCGGATTATCTCTGCTACATCACCCCATCAGAACATTTAGCACTGCCAAATCCAGCCCAGGTTAGAGAGGGTGTTGTGGCCTTCAAGATTGCAGCACACATAGGGGACTCCTTAAAGTATGGTCCTAGGCCCGAGGACCAGAAGCTTGCCGAGTTCAGGAGAGCTAGGGATTGGGAAAATCAGTTCCGCTTGGCCATCGATGGCGACCAAGCCAGGGAGATCAAGCTTCAGGATGGTTCAAAAACCTGCTCCATGTGCGGCAAGTATTGTGCAATCGATATTATAGATAGCTATTTAAAATAAACCTTGCCAGTTGTGAGAAGCCCGCATACACTGCTAGATGCCAGCTAGTAGAACCATGTGGCTGAGGTTACGTATTCGGGGGATGGAACCGGCGAGATCAGGCATCGGCTGGTCCCGAAGCCATAGATAGAAATGGGTTAAATGGGTAACTGGTATAAGATGCCGCTAGCCAAAGTGGACGATAGAGGACGGTTACAGTTGCCCAGCAATCTCCGGCATAAGATGAAGCTGAAAGAGGGCGATGAGTTCGTTGCCGAGGACTTTGGAGAGGATATGATCATTCTCAAGAAGATCAACCTGCGAGCGCTGCTGGAAGATGCAATAGAAAAAGCGAAGTCTGTAGATCTGGATAAACTCGAACGAGATATCGAGGAGGAGAGCAACCAGCTTGCCCGTCAGAAGTTCAAGGTATCTTCTCGATAACACCGTCTTCATCGCAGCAGTCAAGCGCGGATGGACTAAGAGCACGGAACTTGCCTACCGCCTTCTGGATAGCCCAGCAGAGCTTTTTGCCAATGAACTCCTCATTTTTGAGTATGAAAAATACGCCAAGACGCTGGGCACACATGAGCTTCTGAATTATCTGAAGAAAGCTATAATCCAAGTGAATCCTTCTTAGGAGGAAATCGACACCTGTGCAGCATATTTCCCAGAGAGCGAACTTTCGGATGTCGTTCATGCTGCAACCTGCCTTTATGCTGATGCGGTTCTGATTACCAATGATAACCATTTCAACAGAATCGAGAAGGCCAGGATCATCGAAGTCTGGAGCAATACCAAAGCGATCAAGAGACTTCTCGATGGAATAGAGGACTACGAGGATTAAGGCGTTTTTATAGAACCTGTTCCCGACTATGGTTACGTCACCGACGGTCTAAATCCGCCTAAAAGCAGCGGCATAGGGCTGTCCACCTCTTCCCTTGCATGCCACCCACAGGAGCCGGTGTAGCGCCGCCGGATGCGCGACAGGCCGGTTCGAACGTGTCCATGCGGCAGGAGATCCAGAGCCGGGATCCCGGCGGGCATCGCCCCCCCCCCGGGCCTTGCGGGGGAATTGCTAAAACGTCATTCTTGGCTTCAGGGAAGAAGAGGGGTGAGAAAAGGCCCACACCTTGGATGGAGGGGAGGCGATAGATACGGTGCAGAGCGATGTTGGACGAAACCCTAATCATCCATGCC
>CAZWDT010000081.1:0-5825 GCA_964632755.1 uncultured Methanotrichaceae archaeon | reverse complement strand
GGCAGAAAGGCGCCGACACTTGCCACCCCATACCCACATTGAATAGCGAGGAACCCATTTAATTCAGTCCCCATTCGATCTAGGACATTTTCAGCTTGCACCCCTCGGGAAGTCTGGCCCAGAATGCAGTATCGGGCGTCTGCAGATACCATTTCGTATCAAGTGATTCGTGGAACCTTACTGTATTCTACCAATTCACGAAATTGTCAAAACTATCGAACCTATGCCTGTTCTTTTCATATGTATCGTTCCATTTTTTGAACTTATGGTATATGGATTCCAGCTCTTTCTCTGTGGTGTCGGTGGGGCTCAATTTCTCTCCTCCGAACCTTTAGGAAGCATCTTTTTGACCTCCTCTTCAAACTCCTTCTCGGCCAGGGCGTCCTCCTCTTCGATCCGCCTCTGATTAAAGGCCTGGTATTGCCCCAGGGCCAAACGCCTGGCCTCTTCCATCGATATCTTTCCGCTGTGCTCAAGTATTGCCCGCTGGTTGAACTGCATGAACGAATCCAGCAACTCCCGCCACCCCTTCATGTAGATTGGCTTTCTGCGACGGGACTGGTCCTCGGCGTAGTCCAGCCACATGGTCACCAGCCGGTTGAGCTGTCCGATCTCATCCGCCAGGAGGTAGTTCTTGGCCACAGTCACATCTGCCTGGCGGACCTTTGCTCTTTTCCAGCTCGTCAATCCCATGTTGGGCTTGGAGGCATCGGCTCTTTCAGAGATCAGCTCCGCTGCGGTCTGTCCGGTAATAGCCCAGTGGAGCTTGTTTTGGACAATCCTGAAGAACTCCTTGGTGCTCTCTGCCTGAGGATCATAGTCGATGGAAAGCGTATAGATGTCGCGGACCTTCTGGTAGAAGCGCTTCTCCGAGGCCCGAATGTCACGTATGCGCTCTAAAAGCTCATCGAAGTAATCCTGGCCGAAAGCCTGCTCCCCTTTTAGCCTTTGGTCGTCCAGCACAAAGCCTTTGACCATGTACTCCCGCAGGCGTTCGGTAGCCCAGCGGCGGAACTGGACGCCCCTGTGGTTTCTCACGCGGTAGCCGATGGCCAGGATCATATCCAGGCTATAGAAGTCTATCAATCGCTCTACCTGGCGGCTGCCCTCGGTTTGAACTATTAGGAACTTCCGAATAGTTGCTTCTGGCGACAGCTCGTGATCGCTATAGATGGTGGAGATGTGCTCGTTGATAGTTGGGACCGACACCTGGTAAAGCTCGGCCAAAAGCCTCTGGTTCAGCCAGACGGTGCCATCCTGCAGCCGGACCTGTATGCGGGACTTTCCGTCCTCGGTCTGGTAGAATATGATCCCAGTATCTGGGGCGGGAGCGCCATCTTTGTCGCTCATATCAACCGCCCTCCGCCGGGAGTTCTTCTTGCAGCTCCAGGTCTTCCATGGCCGCTTGGCTTTCCAGGAGGTCGCTATATTCTTCGGGCACGTTGACATCGTCGGCAATGTTCCATATGAAAATTGCCCTTTATCCCATGACTTGACATAAGGTCTCAGTCGCAGCCTCGCCATCGGCGTTACCGCACGAGCGATAGCCAATCCTCCCTCCAGCAGCGCTCTCGGCCCCCCCTCGCCCGTGCCGGAATCTACCCCCACGAAGCGACAGCTCCGGGCGGTCGCCTCGCCGATATTCCCTGGCGCCCCCATCCTTCGGCAACCCGCGAAGAGGGACAGCCAGCCCGGGACCTCTCCGCCCTTGCAAGCCCCGGCGGGGATCTAGAAGGCACATGGACAACCCCGACCAAGGGCCGGGGAAGCGAGGCAGGAGAGATTTGATCAAGGATCTGAAGCCAGGTAAGTGATATATAAAGAGTATATTTATAAAAAGCATGGCCGATCTAGATCCCCTCAATATCGCCTCGATCTGGCCTTCGAGAACGGATAGATCCTGCTCGACGATATCCCAGATCCGCTTAACATCGATGCTCAGATACTCATGCACTGCAACGTTTCTGAAACCCGAGATGCTCCGCCAATCAACTTCCGGATGCGCCTCTTTCAGAGCGGTGGATAGCCGTTGCGTGGATTCGGCAAGTATCTGCAGATTTCGCATGACCGCATCCTGGGTCTTGGAATCAATGAAAAACGAGTCTCTTCCCTCTTCCGTGTAACTGAAGACGCGATCGATGCACTCAGTTATATGAATAAGGTAGAGACGATCGTCCTTCACAAGGGAATAGCCTCCTTCAAGACCCTTTCCCGTATGTACCAGTGGAGCCCCTCCTCGGTCACGACGTCAACCTTGCAGCCCAGTAGCTCCTCCAGATCGACGAGAAGTCCACCGGGGAAGAACGGGGTCCGGCCAGGCCCCACATCTACCAGCAGATCGATATCACTCTTTTCACCTGCCGCCCCCCTGGCAGCCGACCCGAATACCCTCACGTTGAAAGCTCCATGTCGAGCCGCGATCTGCAGTATATCCTTCCTTCTGGTCCTAAGGAGATCGATTATATCCATTATTTCACCTCCATCGCCTTCGAAGCTATTGCAACTGCTTCAAAGCACCTCTTTCCGTTCTATCGCCCTTCCATCTCTTCAAAGATCTGGACAATTCCTACCCTTCCAAGCTCGGCAGATCCGTTGAAATGACCTCTGAGATAACGCCATCCTGAATAAGACGCCGATTTCAGGAGCTTATGGATCAGGACCGGGGCGGCCCTTCAAGTCGTCATCTCTTATTGGATTAATATGTATGATTCTTGCACAGATATAAAAATTGCCCTTTATCCCCCCACGATTTGGTCCCAAGACCTGTCTCCAGCCGTGCCCCCGGCGTTTGCACGCGATCTGATGGCTGCATCCCTTGCCCCCATCGATGGCGGCGCCCCCGAGGGCCAGGCCCCCTAGATCGCCCGGGCTGGATTCTGCTCATGGGAAGCAACGGCTCCGGGCGGTCGCCTCGCCGATATCCCCCGGGGCCCCTTCCACCGGCCGCTGGCGAAGGGCGCGTCCAGCCGGCCCCGGGCCTCTCCGCCCCTGCGACCCCGGGCGGGGATCTTAGGGGCGCAGGGAGAGCATCGGCCGGGGCCGGGAAGGGGGAGCAAAAGGGAGCGAAAGATTGCGGCCTCCTCGAAGGAAATGATTTATGGTTAAAGGATGCACTTATGGAGCAAGGGGTCGATCCAACGGAGGCTGAATGGATCCTTAAGCTGAGCTTGCCGCCGATTTATGAGAGGGATCTGATCCGATGGGGACGATAAACAGGTGCGGTCTCGATGAGATTTCATATAACCATTGAGCAGGATGAGGATGGCAGATACGTAGCAGAGTACGTGGATCTTCCGGGCTGCCTCACAGAAGGAGATACCATCGAGGAAGCCCTGGAGAACATAAACGAGGCCATAATCGGATGCTTGAAGTCCAGGCTGAAGGTTGCAGGAGAGAAGATCAAGATCCCTGCATTCAGCCAGAGGCTCGATATCTCGCTCGACGTAACCGAGTCCTATGCCTAAGCTTCCAAGGGCAAACGGCGAGAAGCACATTGCGGCTTTCAAGAGGGCCGGATGGGTTATATCCCACGTTGAAGGCAGCCATTACATCCTTGTCAAGGAAGGAAGCGATGTTCACCTGTCGATTCCCGTGCACAAGGGAAGAGATCTAGGCGTGGGACTCTTAAGGAAGCTGATAGCCAGAGCAGGCCTCGAAAAAGAGGAGTATATCGCGCACTTCTACAGATAACGTCAAGTTGCAAGAGTAGAAAGGCCCAGCCGAGATCATCATCAAGCGTCGGCATCGCCGAATCCTTAAGGGCAGTGCCGCTCCTGGGGCTGAGCATGCAGGCGCCCCTGGGGCCCGGCCCTCCCCCATCGCCCGCGCCGGAGTCGGCCCCTTATGCGATAGGCCCCGGCAATCCACGCCATCTTCTATTCGGCCACCTCCCGGCGGGCCCCCTCCATCAGCCCCCGCATCCTCCGGCCGTCGACAACTTCCCTCTCGCCGAGCCGGGCCCCCCGAACCTATCGATCTTGCGAGCGCCAGCTGGGATGCAGGGGGAGCCTGGAGATGCTTGGGGAGATCGTCAATAGGTCCATCGTAAAACCACGCAGAGAAGAGATCCCTGGCGCGGCGATATTCGAGCACGATCTCGGAGTCGTTTTGGTGGCTCAGGCGAGGGGCAGCTCCCGATCGTCCAAAGGCAAAGGTTTCGGCATGCAAGGGCTCTTCCCAGGAAGAAGGGCCCGCCGGGTAGGCTCTACCGTCCCCCTCGGGCCCCCGGTCCTTCTTCTCAGAGGGTTGAAATATCTTAAAGGCGCTTGGAATGCATGGTATATGGCATGGAAGTCATCGATGAAGTTGCAGATGTCTTGAAGATGGATCGGGATTCCCTAGCCCGGGCGAGCATCAAAGCCTTTTTGGAGAGAGAGCTTAGATCTGTCGAGGCAGAGATATACGAGATCGAAGCAAAGCATGGCGTTAGGTCTATTCTCGAGCTGGAGGAGATGTTGAAAAGAGGCGAGGTCCGGGAGATCGACATCTTTGAGGATTTCCAGGAGCTGGACTACCTGGAAGGAAGGAGAGATGACATATTAGCAGCCATGGAGAGCCTTCGACGGCAAAGATAGATCTTGAGGCTTTGAAAAGGATCATCGATATAGAATATGCCGATATCTGCTCTGACTCCATCATTTACCGAGGTAAACTCCGAGTCTTTATAACAGATGGTTCATTTTTCGATGCATGGTTCTCGCTTAAGGTCCCTGGTCGGTTCGCTTATCATTGGGAGCGCCGCCATATAGACGGGATGATTTACCGTCACGATAACTTCCCGGATACGAAATGGATATTGGTCTCCACCTTTCCAAAACACTTTCACAACGGCTCTCAGGATACAGTCATCGAGAGCTACATCGACGAGGATCCTCCAAAGGGGATACAGCAGTTTATGGATTTCATAAGGTCTCGACTTCGGTCGTGATTCTCTAATTAGTTGTCTTTCGATAATACGGGTACGTGAGGAGTTCAGTCAGGCTCCATACGTGGTCAGTCAATCATTGAGCCCCTATAGAACATGCTCAAGAGCCGTTGAAGGCCCTGGAGGCTCACGAGCTCCAGCAGACTGATGCTGATCATCGAATAATATTAGCTCGCGCCTCTGAGCAGACGGGCAGGCAGAGGCCTCGGTCTCGCCTCAGCAAACCCAGTTCGTCCCGGGATTTGATGTGGGTCCTGAAGATCATACAAAGCCTTTTACATCCCCGCGGCCACAATGAAGCCATCGGGAGGATGGAGATACTTGCCTGCCTTATCGAGGTCCATTATGCTTGTTCTAAAGTGCCATGCAAAGCCTATGACCCCCTGCCCAGACGAGGATCGAGAGGCGCTCATCCATGCCTGAGCCCGGCATCCGCTGGGGACCCGACAACCCCCATCCCCTCTCCCGCATGAAGACCGAGCTCGTCTGGGAGGGAAAGTACGATGAGTACGGCAACCGCCGCCCGGTGGACACCGCCGGAATCGCCATGCCGATACAAATCTCAAAGATTCAGCATCTATAATGCGAAGAACGGAAATTTAGCATGAGTATACATGAAAATATATAAGTCTTCGTTCAGTTGAATAGATAAAGATCATCTTAGAGTTACCTACTTGAATTATGTTTCTTCGCTGAATTGCATTTGTATCCTTAACTCCCAATGAGTAGGGGATAGTTTTCTTCGAATCGGGCAGACTGATATCGATAATCGAAAATCCGATCCCTTGCATTCAGAGAATACGTCATTTCCTGAATCAATATGCATTGGCCACCTGTCTAAATATATGGTTCCTCGCTATTCTGAGTGGGTTTGGGACAAAGCTTAATAATATCTTGTCCT
>CAZWDT010000080.1:0-6192 GCA_964632755.1 uncultured Methanotrichaceae archaeon | reverse complement strand
CCCTCCGCCCCGAGGCTCGCCTCGGTTGTGGCAAGTAGGACGATCGAGAGGAGGATGATCCTGAGCATCTGGGTCTCCTTTAGGGGATCTTGGATTTATCGGTTTTCGTCACCGATGGCGATAGGGACGCTTACCTGCATTGAGTTGTTGAACATGAAATCGATGCAATCGACGTCTCCATAGACGCCCATGCGCGAGCCCTATAGTGAAAAGGCCATACCAACTTGTGATGGACTACCCGATACTTTTATAGAGGCGCCTCTCCCTCTGAGCACGGTGATCTCTTGGGCAGGGTCTCTTCCAATCTCGTAAACAACAGGCATCTCTTCTCGAACTACTACCTGGAGAACCAGATAGATGCCCTCCCGGAGTGGATCGGGGACGAGCACCTGGCAGCCTTTCGAGCGATCGAGGCGATCTACGAGAGAGAGAGGCCCTACCTGGACAACCTGAACGAGTCGCAGCTAGAGGAGCGGTTCTTCAGGGAGATCTTCAGGCTACTCCTTCCCCACTATGAGGTCCAGGGGGCCACCCTCGGCTCTGAGTTTCCCGACTACGCCTTCTTCCCCAGCCAGGAGGCCCAGGACGAGGCCCAGATCCACAAGAACACCGAGTCCTTCTTCAAGGAGGCCTATGCCGTCGGTGAGGTGAAGAGGTGGGACGTTGAGCTCGACCGCTTCGGGAAGAACAGGCACGACAAGAGGAGAAATCCAAGCTTCCAGATCTGGCTCTACATTCACGAGACCGAGCCTGCGTGGGGCATCCTCTCGAACGGCCGCAAGTGGCGGCTCTACCACCAGGACAAGCCCCTCGACATCTACTACGAGGTGGACCTGGTCGCCATGCTGGAGGCGGGGGACCCCGAGGCCTTCAGGTACTTCTACTACTTCTTCTGTCGGCAGGCCTTCGTCCCCAACAAGAGGGGCGAGGTCTTCCTGGATCTGGTCCTGGAGGGATCGGCTACTTATGCCCAGGAGATCGGGGAGAACCTTAAGGAGAACGTCTACCGGGCGATGAAGAAGATCGCCGAGGGCTTCTTCAGCTGGTCTGAAAACGGGCTCGATCCCTCGGATCCAGAGGCAAGGGCTAGGGTCCAGAAGAACACGATGATACTGCTCTACCGCTTTCTCTTCCTCCTCTATGCCGAGGGAAAATCGCTTCTCGATCTGCGGGACGCTCAGTACAGGGAGTCCTACAGCTTCGACAGAATAAAGAAGGAGGTTTCCGAGAGGGAGGACGATCCCCAGAAAGGACGGTATCTGCCGATTAGAACCTCACTATGGGGAAGCTTGAAGGATATGTTCCGGTTGATCGACAAGGGCAGCCGGGAGTTGGGAATCGACGACCAGATCCACGTCCCTGCCTACAACGGAGGCCTATTCGATCCTGCAAGGCACCCCCTCCTGGAGAAGTGGACGATTGGGGATACATACCTTGCAAGCGCGGTTGACCTTCTCAGCCGTAGCGTGAAGGATGGGCAGAAGGGTTTCGTGGACTACTCGACTCTCGAGATCAGGCATCTCGGCTCGATCTACGAAGGCCTTCTCGAATACAGGCTTGAGGTCGCAGAGGGCGACCTGGTCGTTGCCGGAGGCAAGGATCGAAGGTGGGTGAGCATCGATGAGCTCAACGGATCCCGAAAGAAGAAGGCCTCCTTCGATGAGTTCGGGGAGTTCGACCGCGCTTCTAAAGGCCAGCTCTACCTCACAACCGACCGGGGCGAGCGAAAGGCAACGGGCTCCTATTACACCCCCGACTACATCGTAGACTACATCGTGGAGAACACCGTAGGGCCTGTCGTAGAGGAGCGGTGGACAAAGGCCTTGATGGAGGGGACCAGCATGATCGAGGCGACGAGGTCGGTTAAGGTCCTCGATCCCGCGATGGGAAGCGGCCACTTCCTCGTCGGCGCAGTCGAGTTCCTGGCGGGAAAGCTGATGGAGGCGGCTGAGAGGGATATCGAGTGGGAGATCGTTCAGGACGAGGGCCAGTTCACGAACGAGTGGGCGAAGAGGGAGGCGGTCTCCCACTGCATCTACGGCGTCGATCTAAACGAGCTTGCAGTCGAGCTTGCGAAGGTCTCCTTATGGCTTAGGACGATTGCCAGGGAGAAGCCGCTCAGCTTTCTCGACCACCGGCTGAAGCAGGGAAACAGCCTCGTCGGCGCGCGGCTCTCCGACCTGAAGCACTTCCCAGGCGTAAACTCCGTTCCCAAGGACCAGGCCACGCTTCCCTCCTTCGTCTCCCCCCTGTTCGTCCGCCACCTCATAGGAAAGATCAAGGAGCTCGACGAGATAGGCGACAACTCACTTTCTGAGATCAAGAGGAAGGAGGAGGTCTTCGAGGAGTTCAAGTCTCTTCCCGAGTACACCAAGGCTAAGGCAATCGCAAACGTCCACACGGCGGTCTACTTCGGAGTCGTGGTGGAGCCAACGGCGAACAAGAGCGCCGACATGGTCTACCACGACCTCTTCTGGGGCGTCGCAGGCGACGAGGCCGAGTGGCGGAGGAAGACCCGAGGGGACTGGTTCGACAAGGCCCAGGGGATGGCAGAGAGCCGGAGCTTCTTTCACTGGGAGCTGGAGTTCCCCGAGATCTTCTTCGAGGGCGGCGATGTGAAGGGGAATCCAGGATGGGATGCGGTGGTGGGCAATCCGCCGTATGTGAGACAGGAGGTCCTTGGCGATTTGAAGGGGTACTTTGAGGGGAGCTACAAGATATATCATGGCGTTGCCGACCTCTATGTCTATTTCGTTGAGCGAGGGCTCTCTTTTCTCAAGATAGACGGCCAGTTCTCCTATATCATGGCAAACAAGTGGATTAGGGCCAACTATGGCCAGCCTCTCCGAAGCTGGCTTAGGGACCGAAGGATTGAGGTGATCGTGGACTTCGGGGACCTTCCGGTCTTCCCCGAGGCGACGACGTACCCCTGTATCATCCGAATCTCAGGCGGCCCGCCTCGGAAGAGATTCCTGGCAGCCGAGGTGAAGGCCCTTGACTTCGAAGATCTGGGAGAGTACGTGGATGAAAACGCCTTCTTCGTGAGGCTCGCCGAGCTGGATGATGGTGGCTGGTCCCTGGCAAACGAGGCGGTCCAGAAGCTGCTTGAGAAGCTGCGCCGTGCGGGAGAGCCGCTTGGGGAGTACGTCAAGGGGAAGATATACTATGGGATCAAGACAGGGCTCAACGAGGCATTCGTCATAGATGAGGCAACAAAGAAGAGGCTGGTGGCAGAGGATCCGAAGAGCGTCGAGCTTATAAAGCCATTTCTGGCAGGGAGGGATATCAAGAGGTACGAGCCGCCGGAGAGCGATCGCTATTTGATCTTCACCAGGCGAGGAGTGGAGATCGAGAGGTACCCGGCGATAGAGAAGTACCTTCTCCAGTTCAAAGATAGGCTGACGCCTAAGCCTGCAAATGATGAGGGGAATAATTCGATTGGGAGAAAGCCGGGATCGTACAAATGGTATGAGATACAAGATACAATTGACTACTACACAGATTTTGAGAAGTCAAAAATATTCTGGCCGGAGATTGCCGGAAGTGCGAGGTTCACCATCGATTCAAATGGATTTTACGCAAACAACAAAGCGTATATCATTCCAGAAGCATCTAAATATCTCTTAGCGATTCTTAACTCATCCTTAGTTCGCCTATTCATCCATAATTCATGCACAGATCTGCAAGGTAACAGTTTTAATTTCTCTGCGATTTTTATAGAAAAATCTCCCATCCGCCGCATCACCTTTTCCACCCCCGAGGACGAGCGGTCCCGCCAGGTCTCCGAGCTGAAGGACCTCTACGCCGCAAATGAGATCGAGCAGATCCTCCGGCGCGTGGATGGCTGCCTCCCGAAGGATGCCGAGGGCGAGTTCCTCCCGGGGAAGGACGATGTCGTACACGACCTCCTCGCATTCCTTGCAGAGGAGATGACGGAGATGAACAAGCGTAAGCAGGATCAAATCAAGGGCTTCCTCCGCTGGCTGGAGACCGAGACCGGCGCCCGGGTCGAGGACCTCTCGAACAAGACGAAGGTAAAGGCGTACTACGATGGCGATGCAGAGTCCCTTGTCGAGATCCTGAAGAAGAACAAGCGGCGGCTTTCGGAGGACCCATCCCGCCGCAAGTTCCAGGAGGCCCTCCGCCGGGAGTTCGATGATTCCAAGGAGATCCTTTCCCCCCTCATCGCCCGGATCGAGGAGACCGACCGGCTGATCGATCAGGTGGTCTATCGGCTCTACGGCCTGACCGAGGAGGAGATTGCGATCGTGGAGGCGGGCGCATCAGGCGTGGCCTCCCGCGGCCGTGCAGGCGGCGATCCCTGAAGGAGCCCCTGCCAGCTGACTTGAATCAGAAGCGGGATATGCCCATCCGCGATCTGACTATGCGATCTGACCGTTAAATGCAGTTTGATACCCTGGGAGTCCGTGCAGGCTTTAAAGCTGGAACAACAGATGGTTTACTATGCGCAGCCTTGCCGATATCCGCCTGCTTTTAAAAGAGCTAGATGCCAAGACGGCAGAAGAGCTGGAAGATCAGGATCTGGACTTCAAGGAGTGGAAAGGGAGCAGCATGAAAGACGCCCTGGAGATGATCATCGAGGCTGCCGTCTGCATGGCCAATGGAGGAGGCGGAACAGTTGTCTTCGGAGTTAAAGACAAGGTACGGGGCATTCCACGGGCGATTCTAGGAGTTCCTGTCGAAGTGGATGTCAATCGCCTAAGAAAAGCTGTTTACGACTCTACCGATCCCAAGCTGACCCCTGTCTTCGAAGAGCTGTCCATCGCGTCAGGCTCTGGCCGTCTGCTTGTTATGCAAATATACCCTGGCCTACCACCTTATACGGACACAAGCGGCAGGGGAAAGATACGCATCGGCAAAGACTGTCAGCCGCTCACAGGCACTATTCGCAGGCGAATAATGGTGGAGACAGGGGAGACGGATTTAACGACCAAGGAGATTCCCGGAAGGCCTGCATCGCATCTGTCCGCTTCAGCCTTGGAGCAGCTTCGAGAGGCTGCCCTCCGTGATAAGGCTCCAGCTGAGCTTTTGCAGATGAACGATCTCGATCTACTGGATGCTCTTGGCATCATCCGCAATCGCAAGCTGACGCTGGCTGGACTCCTGATCGCTGGAAAAGAGGATGCCATTTGCGAGCATCTGCCAGGTTACTGCTGGACTCACCTCCGGATGAAGGATGATACACAATACACTGACAGGATGGATGGGAGAGATGCCATCCCAGTGGCAATCGCCCGTGTCATGGACCGCATCATGGCGAACAATCCTATCACAACAGTCGAACACGGGCCCTTTCATTTTGAGTATCGCACGTATCCGGAGATAGCCATTCGCGAAGCGCTTATGAACGCCTTCTGCCACGCAGACTTTCGCATCAGCAGCCCGATTCTCATCAAGCAGTACCCTCATAAGCTGGAGATCGGAAACCCAGGCAGCTTCATTGGAGGCATATCCCCCGAGAATATACTGCACCACCAGCCTGTTGCCAGGAATCCTCTTCTTGTTGACGCATTGACCCGTTTGAGGCTGGTCAACCGCAGCAACTTGGGCGTATCTCGCATGTTTCAGGCTATGCTCATCGAGGGCAAAGAGCCGCCAATAATAGAGGAGCGCGGAGAATCCGTGAATGTAACATTCCAGGGTGGTGAGCTATCGGTTCCCTTCCGTACATTTGTGGCAGAGGAAAGCAAGCAGGACCGCGGTCTTCCGATCGATTATCTGCTCATTCTCCAATATCTGCTGCGCCATCCAGAAATATACACGGCCTCAGCTTCCCATATCTGTCAGCGATCTGAGGAGGAAGCTAAGGAGATCCTCAATGAGATGGAGTTGGAGAGGGAATATCTGGAGAGGGGTGGGACTGGGCGAGGGACTTACTGGATGCTCAGGCCGGAACTCCACAATCGGCTCATAACTGACGGCCACCCGGAGAGAGACCGCCGGATAGACTGGGAGGCAGCTAAGACAAGGGTTCTGAGCGTGCTCAGGCAAAGGTCTGATCGAGGCGATCTTGGATTATCCAATGCGGAGATAAGGCAGATCACTCATCTGGATCGCTATCAGGTCCTCAGGCTCATGCGACAGCTGATTGAGGAGGGCACTGAGGTTGAGCTAACCGGCCGGGGCAAGTTTGCCAGATACAGATTCAATGATACAAAGGAATGAAACGCT
>CAZWDT010000079.1:0-6719 GCA_964632755.1 uncultured Methanotrichaceae archaeon | reverse complement strand
AGCTACGACGTCTGGGTGGTCAAGCTCGATCAAAGCGGCAACCTCCAGTGGCAGAGGTGCCTTGGGGGGAGCAGTGACGATTACAGTAACAGCATCCAGGAAACATCCGACGGCGGGTACATAATGGCCGGACAAACAGACTCGAACGACGGCGACGTCTCTGGGAACCACGGCAGCTACGACGTCTGGGTGGTCAAGCTCGATCAAAGCGGCAACCTCCAGTGGCAGAGGTGCCTTGGGGGGAGCAGTGACGATTACAGTAACAGCATCCAGGAAACATCCGACGGCGGGTACATAATGGCAGGATTCACAATCTCGAACGACGGCGACGTCTCTGGGAACCACGGCTACTATGACGTCTGGGTGATCAAGCTCGATCAAAGCGGCAACCTCCAGTGGCAGAGGTGCCTGGGAGGAACAAGTGCCGATTACGTTAACATTAACAGCATCCAGGCAACGCCTGACGGCGGGTACATAATGGCCGGACAAACAAACTCGAACGACGGCGACGTCTCTGGGAACCACGGCTATAACGACGTCTGGGTGGTCAAGATCTCGCCGATCGAGTGGCAGGCCTCCTATGGCGGAAGCGGCGGCGATTACATCTGGGATGCAGCGCAGGCTGGCGACGGAGGCTATGTCTTCGTAGGCGAGACCGACTCGCAGGCTGGCGACGTCTCCGGAAACCACGGCCGCCAGGACGCCTGGGTGGCCAAGGTCGATTCCGGGGGCGCCCTGCTATGGCAAAGCTGCATTGGCGGAAGCGGGGATGACTACGGCAGGTCCATTGCCCAGGTAGATGGCGGATATTTCCTGGCAGGCTCAACAACCTCCACCGATGGCGAGATGGAAGGGAACCATGGGGGGACCGACGCCTGGGTTGCTTTCCTGGACGACGATTTAACCCTCCAATGGGTCAGATGCTACGGAGGAACCGGCGAGGACTATGCCACAACAGTCGGCATAACCTATGACGACAATAATGATATCGGCTACATCATGGTCGGATACACGAGCTCAAATGACGGCGACGTCTCCGGAAACCACGGCGGCTACGATCTATGGGCAATGAGGCTAGACCAATTAGGTAATATATTATGGCAGAAATGCTTTGGGGGAAGCGACGACGATTACGGAAGCGGCCTTATGCCCACAGAAGGCGATAATCTCTTCCTGAAAGGCTATACCAGATCCAACGATGGGGATGTTAGCGGAAACCATGGTGGATTCGATTTCTGGTTCCTATACACGAACTCCACTGGCCAGATCCGCGCCCAGACCTGTGCAGGTGGCAGCAGCGACGACTATGGCTATGGCATAAATTGGGGATTGTTCATGGGAAGGACACTGTCCAATGACGGCGATGTGATCGGAAACCACGGCGGTTATGACGCTTGGACGATGGTCTGCAATGGTATCAGGTATGATGGCAATACAACAGAAGTTATCTTTGACGATATGCTCTGCCTTGGGGGCAGCGAATGGGACGAAGGCCGAGACATTGACTATTCGTACATATCCGATTCCACCCTGCTGGTAGGCTCATCTCAGTCCAACGACGGCGATGCCATCGGCAACCACGGCGACTGGGATATGTGGGCCGTCTCTCTTTCATCTGACCATATGGACGGATGGGACTATGCCTGGAGCCGCTGCTTTGGAGGAAGCGGAAGCGACTACGGAAGCGCTGTCGTGCCCTGCTCTGACGGGGGCTGGCTGCTTGCCGGCTACACAGGATCGAACAACGGGGACCTCTCGAATCTCGCAAGGCAGGGGGACTACGACGCCTGGGTGGTGAAGCTCCGCCCGCAAGCCACGGGGGTGAGCCAACCAGCCTGCTAGGGCTCTTCCAGGAAAGGGATTGGAGGGCGGAGATCCTGGCCTTCGACGCGGATGGCATTGGCCAGGATCTTCATGAAGGGGCTGGGATAAGAGGCGGGGATTGGAGGGGATGGCCCCAGGCAACAAGTCGATCTTCGACTTTATGAGGGAGATGTCTCCCTCCATTCTGCTCAGCCTCTCATCTAGGCTACCCCTCAAAGTAGATTATATATAAAATGGGTGATGTGTAGGTGAGTAAGATGGATGAGAGGATAGCGCGATTTTTCAGGCGATTCCGCTTCTAAACGAGTATGCTCATCGTCATTCAAGCCGTCAGTAAATATTTTTGACCGTAAAATACTTAAACAGTTATGCACAATCGTACACCAGGTGATCCCATCATGGACGAACTTATGCAATCCCTGGCCCCAGTGCTGATAGCCGGGATAGCCATTCAGCAGATACTGGAGGCCCTCGATCCCCTGGTGGTCAAGGTCGCCGCGGAGGATGAGAAGAAGATAGTTATGGGAGTGATCGCTCTCCTGGCGGGGCTGGCACTAGCCTTCGGCGTGGGCCTGCGGGTCTTGCAGCCAATGGGCATCCTGGTCCCTGACGCCCTCGACGCCTTCGTCACAGCCCTTGCGATAGGGGCGGGCACTGAAGCCTTCAACTCCATCCAGAAGTACCTCGACTATATAAAAGAGGAGAAAAAAGGAGACGCTTCCGCCCTAAAGGCCTGGGTCAACGGCAATACACTGGCGAGGGATGCTCTTCGCAATATGGATAGGGGAAAGAGATGACCAAGAGCATCCGCTGGCGGAGATTGGATATATAAAAAGCGGAGATATAAATAGATAGAGTGATGAAAAACAGGCTTCATCCAAGTGTTCGGGCATGAGTTGGCCATTGAGATCGTCCCCCTGATCGTTCTTTTCATAGGTGACGAACTCCCCCTTGATGGAGTGATCAAGGGCCGCACCAGCCGGTTTTCGTTAGGATGCTATTCTGTATATATCATGAATCCGCTTATGCGGATTAAGCGTGGTTGTCTACTGTATATGTATCCCCTTTAAAAGTAATGGTTTTGTCGCTAGTTGCAGGCACTGATCCTTTATGCGGATACATTGTATTTCCTGCTTTCTCGATTTTGATAGTCCCTCCTGGTATGCCAAGCTCACTGAGATCCACCTCTGATCTCCCGCCTACTGCTTTAGTGAGGATTGCTGCGACCATACCTTCGGTGAAGTTCTTCGGGAACATGGTGCTCCATTTAGCATATCGTATATTACCGTATACAGCGTTGTTGTTGGACCACCAGATCGTATGAATTGCATATTTATTGTAACTACTCAGGTCCCTAACGAAAAGTCCAGTCCTTCTTTGAGGCTCCAATTCTACGGTTAATTTAGAACACAAATTAATCTAGCAAAAACTTAAATATTAATTGATACCACTACATAGATCTTAATGTGCATAGGCAATTCGACCAAGGTCCCAGAAAAGATCGCAGTTCAGATGGATTCAGTGATTTCGCTAGAGCTGGGTGCGATTATCGATCTGAGCGTCGAGGATATCTTAGCCATACACAAAAGGGACCCCGAAGGAACGGTTGCCTTGGTTCTAGCCCAACGCAAGGTCATCATCGAGATGGCGATGGAGGTCGAGCAGCTAAAAGAGCGAATACGTGAGCTCGAGGGCCAGAAAAGCAAAGACAGCCACAACAGTAGTAAATCCTCTTCAACGGATACGCGTAGAACGTCAAAAGGTCGCCGTGTAAAAAGCGGGAAGCCATCAGGTGGTCAAAAAGGCCATCCAGGGCACACTCTTAAGATGGTAGATAAGCCAGATAAAGTCGTTGTTCACCCAGTTACAGAATGCAGTCATTGCGGTAGATCGCTCGAGGGTATTGCAGCGGTAGATTCCGAGCTTCGTCAAGTATTCGATTTGCCGCCGATGAACGTTGAAGTTACCGAGCATCGCGCTGAAATCAAGATCTGCCCATTCTGTTCCTCTCCGAACAAGGCCACTTTCCCTAAAGAGGCCCAATCCCCAGTTCAATATGGATCCTGGATAAAAACGATTGCAGTCTACTGGAATCAGTATCAACTTATGCCCTATGAGCGCTTAAGTGAGTCGTTCTTGGATCTCTATGGTCATGCTCCGAGCCAGGCGACTTTGATCCAGGCCACCCACGAATGCTACGAAGCCTTGGAATATGCTGAGGCCAGAATCAAAGAGCTGCTACACGCTTCTCATGCAATGTGTGTTGACGAGACTGGAATGAGAATCGAAGGCGAACGAAAATGGTGCCACGTCTACGGTACGAATTCTGAGACATTCTATGCTCCGCACAACAAGCGCGGAGCAGAAGCTGGCAATGATATTGGCATATTACCAGGCTACAAGGGAACTGTAGTTCACGATGGACTGATCTCCTATTTCAAATTCGACTGCAAGCACGCGCTCTGCAATTCACATCATATCAGGGATCTGACATTCGTCCATGAGGAGTACGACCAGAGTTGGCCTCAAGAACTCGTGGATCTACTGCTCAAAATCAAGAATGCGGTGGATATCAGAAAAACGGTAGCAACCGAGCTAGATCCATGGCAGATAATGACTTTTGAAAAGAGCTTCGATAAAATTATAGAAATGGGCGAACTCGAAAATCCGCAACCAACTCCTGTCGCGATCCCCGATGGCTTACCAAAGAAACGAGGAAGGAAGAAGCAGTCCATAGCCAGAAATCTGCTCAATCGGTTGCGGAAGTACCGGATGGAGGCACTTGCCTTCATGTACGACTTCGAAGTCCCATTCGACAACAACCTAGCGGAGCGGGACTTGAGGATGATGAAAGTGCAGCAGAAGATCTCTGGAACGTTTAGGAGTTGGGAGGGAGCGAGAATGTTCTGCCGGATCAGAGGGTACGTCTCTACGGTTAGGAAGCGTTCCTTATCGGTTATCGATGCTATTTTTGGGGCTATGACAGGCGCCCCGTTTATTCCGGGACCTGTATCCTGCTGAGATGCTATGATCTAGACCGAATTCTGAATGATTATACGTTAGTGGGCTGAGTAGTTACTATTTATTACCAAATTTTTTCAGCAAATTCACACCAGTCGACAGAGATCCATTTGTATAGGCGTGAAGCCCCTTGGGTTTGTGATCACGTACTTCACCATCCATTATATGAGTCTTCATTTGGTTCGGGAGCTTGCTCCAGTCGGCATTTTGATATCTCCTTCTGCTCTTGCCTTTTCGCCTCTGGATTGCCCCTCTGAAAATTGTTCGAAGAGTAGCTCTTCCTATAGACGCATCCCTTGCAGCTCCCTGCTGAACCACGTGTGTCAGCTCATGGGCGATTAACCGCTGCCCCGAATCCGTCTGCGGATCCTGGCCGCGTCCCATGTAGATATCCTGCCCCCTCGTGAAGGCCCGGGCCCCGAGCCCCTTGACAAGCTCGACTGCCTCGGAATCTGAATGAAGCCGAACATCGCCAAAATCAGCGCCGAACCTGGTCTCCATAAAATCCCTCAGCTCGGAGGAAAGCGGCTGGCCCCCGCCACGCCTGGCTTCCAGGCGAGATTCCACCGCCTGCGGGACTGAAAAGCCGCCACGCTCGCCCTTCAGTTGGATCTCATCATCATCATCATCATCGGGCCCTTCTGGCTCGACTTGGCGAAAGATGCGCGTGATCTCGCCTGCAGCCGGCTTTAGCTGGAGATCATCTTCTGGCAGACCCTGGCTCTGGGCCGTCTGGGGGTTTGACATCCTCATCACCCGCTCGGCGATCCGGTCAGCCTCCTGCTCGTACGAACCGCCTGCAGGCCCGACGGCCATCTTCGCTTGAACCCTGGCCACGAAGCCGTTTCCCCTCATCTGCTGAAGTTTTTGAACCGCAGCAGCCCTCTGCAGGGGAAGCATGGCCTGGAGGCTGGAGGCTGCCCCCTCCACATTGTGCATGCCCGGGGGGTGGCTGCCGTTCTCCTTCAGGCGTTGGACCTGCTGGGGCGAAGCCCCGCTGGAGGCTGCCCTCTTCGCCTCAATCGATTTCATCAGATCTCGCTCCCCTCATATCGCTGATTAGATCGTAATACTTTCCAAAGTCGTTCTTGGTGAATGCCTCGCCCATCTTCAAGAGCTCCCTCCATGTGGCCCTCACCATATGCCTCTGTGTGATCCTGCCGCCATCCCCAGCCGCTAGGAAGGCGGCGTTCAAGGCTATGTTCTTGATGTTGCCGCCTGCAACCTTGATCCGCCGGGAGAGTTAATCCAGGCCCAGATCGTCACCTATGGGGGCCTCTGTAGGTATCATCCCCTGCCAGATACGTTGCCTGTCCACCTCATCCGGGAAGGGGAACTCGACTATTGCGCTTATCCGGCACAGGAAGGCCTGGTCCATGTTGCAGCCGAGGTTGGTTGCATGGATGACCACCCACTCATGCTCCTCCATCTTCTGGAGAAGGTAGCTTATCTCGACGTTTGCATAGCGGTCGTGGGCGTCTTTTACCTCGCTTCGCTTTCCAAATAGGGCATCCCAGACCACCCACTCATTTAGGCACATAGAACCGGAGAATAGCGATCTGTTGTGACTAATTAGGCATAGATAGATGATGAGAAGGGATGATAAGAAAGGATAAGGGGAATAGCGGCCCGCCAAAGCCCCCCCTATATGGGCATCGGCGCTACGAGGGGACACTGGGCCTTTGTTATGCTGATCTCCTCAATATATATATATATATATTGGATTTGCGCGATGCCTCACATCAGATTTGCCTCCCCTCCACTGGCCACCATGACATAAAGGGAAGTGATCTTGTATTGGGTCTGGATAGTTGGCAGGAGATCCTTAACAGCCTTTTTCAGCTTATCCACTGGTATTATGACGTTATTCGTTC
>CAZWDT010000078.1:0-6957 GCA_964632755.1 uncultured Methanotrichaceae archaeon | reverse complement strand
TCGCAAGCTATAGACGGGTTATAGAAACTCCAACCTATTTCAGAATCACGACCCGGCCCGACCGGAAGGTATATATCTATATAATGATTAAACGTGAACTTCGTCGTGTCCTGGTTGGGTGGCGGGAGCGCTGGAGGCCGAGGGAGTTGACGAATGCTCTGTTGGGCATTGGGGCCTGCTGAATGCGGGTGCCTGGGGGATAATCATGGATTTCCCTCCAAATGGCTCGGGGATGCTAGCCTTCGTGGCTGGGCATGTCGGCGACGGGCATGTCTGCGGAGATCATGGCGATCGAAGGCGTCATAAGGGGTAAACGATCGCCCTTTGTCTCCACTGCGGCCTTTGGCCGGGCACCAGGACACGGCGCTCTATTTTCACTGCTGCAGCTGAGGTGATGGCACAGATCGTCGTTCGTCCTCAATCTCTGCCTTCGTCTCCTCTCGCTCAATAGGAAAAGTTCATTGATGATGAGGGCGATATCATATCACAAGGATCAGCCCATGGCTGGAGGGATAGAAGGATGACTGAGGAAGGGACGATACAGGGGACGGCACAGGGGGAGAGGCCGAAAGGGGCCCCGACATTCTTGAAGGATCTATTGAACAAGAGGGTGCGGGTACAGCCCCTGAGCGGCCAGCCGATAACTGGGATATTGATCGGCTATAATGCCTATGAGATACGGGTGGAGGTTCCAAACCAGGCGCCGCTTGTGATCTATAAGCACGCCATCTACCACCTCCAGGAGATCCTCAATCCCCTAGAGATGCGGTCGCGATCGAAGTGATGATGTTCACGCTTAGTTTCACACAAGGAGAGGTTCGATGTCCGCCAGATCCCAAGCCCCATCTGTCTGCAGGGGGAAGGGCCAAGGGCGAATGGATTTTCGATCACTCGACCTCGCTCACCTCGAAGAGGTAGGCTCCCAGTCCCAACATGGCAATGCAGGCCAGAAAGAGGATGCCAAGGTCGGCCAGGGGCGAAAAAGCGCTAGCGCCGACGAGGCAGTATCTGAGGCCGTCGACGCCGTAGGTGAGGGGATCGAGGTATGCGATGAGCCTGATCCCCGCGGGGAACTGCTCGATGGGAAATATTGCCCCCGAGAGGAAGAAAAGGGGGAAGATGATGAAGTTCATGATCAGGCTGAAGCCGGACATGTCCTTCATCCGGGAGGCAAAGGCTAGGCCCATCCCGATGAACGTCGATCCTATCAATATCATGAAGACGAGGGAGAGCAAAAATCCCCTGATTCCCGAAAGCGAGACGCCCATGAAGATGCCGGCAGTCAGGATGACCATGCTCTGCACAATGGAGGTTGTAACGCCTCCAGCTGTGCGGCCGAGCACTATTGCCATGCGGCTCACTGGTGCCACCATCATCTCCTTTAGAAAGCCAAACTCCCTGTCCCAGAGGACGGAGAGGCCTGCGAATGTCGATTGGAAAAGTATGGTCATCCCGATTATGCCTGGCGTGAGAAACGCGATATAGCTCATCCCCTCGGGGATTCCAGGCATCATGGCGCCGCCTCCTCGAAATCCCATCCCGAGAAATGCGAGGAAGAAGAAGGGGGCACCCAGGGATCCGATAAGCCTGCTCTTCAATCTGAAGAAGCGCAGCATCTCTCTTTGCCATATGCTGTATATGGCATAGAGGTCGAGCCTCATCGACGACGCCTCCATGGTCCCATTCGAGCAAAAGCTCCGCCGCCTCCCTCCGCCCTGATCTTTCGGCCTGTGAACTTGAGGAATACGTCCTCGAGGGTTGGCTCGTGCATCGAGACCGATGCAATGGCAACATCGTGTCGATAGGCAATAGCCATGATCTCAGGCATTCTGGCCTGGGCATGGTCGACGTGAAGCTGAACCTCGCCGTTCGATGTCTGTATCGATCTGATCCAGCCTTGCGGTTCGAGCGCCTGGAGGAGGTCGTCATGGCCCTCTAATACAGCGAGGTTTATGATATCTGCGCTGATCAGGTCCTTCAGGTTCTCGGGCGAGTCCAGTGCCACAATCCGGCCGTTGTCGATGATGGCAACCCTCTTGCATAGGTTGTCCGCTTCCTCCATGTAGTGGGTCGTAAGGACGACGGTTACCTCCTCTTGGAGGTTCATCTCCTTTATGTACTGCCAGATATGCCTTCTTGTCTGGGAGTCGAGGCCAAGCGTCGGCTCGTCCAGGAAGAGCACATGGGGCCGGTGCATCAGCCCTCGCGCGATCTCGAGCCTCCGGCGCATCCCCCCTGAGAACTCCTCCACGAGCACATTGGCCTTCTCAGCCAGGTCGACCAGGTCTAAAACCTCCTCGATCCCATTCTTCCGCCGCTCTGCATTCATGCCATACATGCGGCCGTGGAAGTCCAGATTCTCCCTTGCAGTGAGCATTGTGTCGAGAGTCGGGTCCTGGAAGACCACGCCGACGGAGGACCGCACAGCATCCCTATCCCTCAAGACGTCGTGGCCCCAGACGATGGCGGATCCACTTGTCGGCTTCAGCATGGTTGTGAGCATCTTGATGATTGTGCTCTTTCCTGCCCCGTTTGGGCCAAGCAGGCCGAATAGCTCCCCTTTCTCGATCTCAAGATCGATCCCGTCGACAGCTACAAGGCCTTTGAACCGCTTGGTCAGGGATCGAAGCGCAATTGCCGGTCCGTCCATGGATCGATGAGGGGGATGTGGGCTTTTAAGGATTTCCAGGGGGCAAAGAGATGGGGGGGTCTTGGAAGTGAATCAAGGAGGTCCATCATTCCGTGGCACTTTACCCACGACCAGCCGCTCGAAGGCGACCTTGCCCTGGTCGGCATGGCGTTCAATAGCCGAGATCGCCTCCAGAATGTCCCGCAAGCGCTCTAAGGGATCTCTCATATTGGAACAGCCTCCCTGAGAACGCGGTCACGGATGCGCTTCTTGAGCCCATGCTCGGTGACAACATCCACACGGCATTCGAAGAGGGACTCGAGCTCGAATTGAAGCCCCCCGAGGTCAAAGAGACTCCTCCCTGGCTCCAGTTCTACCAACAGATCGATATCGCTCGCTGCATCGGCAACATGGCGTGCAACTGACCCGAAGACCCTCACATTTCGCGCCCCGTACTTGGCGGCGATAAGCAGAATATCCTCGCGCTTCTCCTTCAGCAGTTCCTCAAGCGTCATCGTTCAGCTCTTCCAGGTTATCTCAGGTTGCCTCGTCCACCCGGCGCGGCTCTGCCATCTGCTCACGCAGCTTGGCAGTGGGCAGTTTCATCATCTTCTCGAAGGGCTCGTCGTCCTCGTCCTCTGCCTCCGCACCCGCTTAGCTGCCGGGGGGAAGGACGTGGCCGCGCTTGCGGATCACATCTTCAAACATGATATCTTTAAGCTTGCTGCGGCGTGCATCGCAGCCGTTTGACTGCTTTCCCTGAGTATATTATACAACTAAGGTGTATATATATATGATTTAGGCAGACCACCCGCCCACAGGGAACAGCTAAGAGCATAAAAAATTTATATGCGGATGCCTTACAATTAATATTAAGAGTAGTGTCACGGCTAAACGTCGGCAGCCGTTCTGTTGGAAGGGATTATAATGATAAAAATTCCGGAATTCGATGAAGGGGATTGGATACGAGTTCATCAATGGATAAAAGATTGGAGTGAAGCTCCCGTCCCAAAGGATTTACCTTACGGTGCTCCAAAAAATATAGAGATATATCCTATAATATTGGCATTGTTAAGTAACGCAGAAGAGACATCGGAATTGAGTAAAAGGCTTTTTTGGTTAACCGTGGTTCTAGCAATATTGACTTTCGTGATGGCTATTCCTATTATGAAGGGCATATTCTAAGTGCCTGCTACGGCGTCATCTTAGTAAGTGGTACCTCGCAGCTTGCTGCAGGGTGCGCTATCGTTGTTTGACCTCGATGCGCTGGTGGGGAGTGCTGAATAGTCGCGGGCTTTTTAGATTTCCCGATCCATTACTGGCGGTCTCTCCTCTCGTTGGATCGTATCGATCCCCCACATCCTTTGCCCTCTGGCTTGCCGTATGATATCACGGCAGGAGTCGCAAGGTTAATCTTCCATGTCCAAGAGAGGGCAGGCCATGCCCCCTCGGGTCCTATTCACCACGGTGTATAACGATAGCGGAGAGCTGTACGACTACATAGGGGCCAACTCGCGCTCCCGCTGGTTTCGCTTCTACTGGCCTCGCATCCAGTCTTTTGGCCTTCGCTTCCTAAAGCAGAACATCCCTGAGATAGAGATACTGGAGTACCCTTCCATGGAGGAGTATCGTCGCAAGCTTGAGGAAGGTTGGGACGTCGTGGGGCTCTCATTCTATCTCAACGGGACCCATGAGGCTATCGAGATGGCAGAGATTGCCAGGGAGAAGGGCGTCCCCGAGATCTGGGCCGGGAACTACGGCGCCCTTACGCCGGAGATCCAGGGCCACTTCGACAAATCCTTCGTAGGGTACGCCGAGGGGCAGCTCGCCCCCTACTTCGGCCGCCAGGCTGGCAAAGTGATTCATCCTCCCCTGATCGAGTACCTGAACACCCCTTTCAATGTCAAGCTGAACATCTACGGCATCCTCTTCACCACCCGTGGATGCGGCGTGGGATGCAAGTTCTGTCAGACGCCGGTCTTCTGCAACAAGCCGACGCCTATCCCTATCGAGAGCATCGAGCGGGTGATCGCCTACTACAAGGAGAACGGCATAAACGTAGTCGTGATAGAGGACGAGAACTTCGGCGGAAACCGCCGGCATGCCGACAGGGTGGTCGATCTCTTCGAGGAGTATGATATGGTCTGGGGCTGCATGGCAAGGGCCGATTATCTGCGAGAGCGGATCGATCAGTGGGCAGATCGGAAGAGGCGCTCGGGCCGCTTGAGCGGATTTACGGGCGCAGCGATTGGAATCGAGAACCTCCACCAGGAGAGGCTCGACCAGATGAATAAAAAGGAGGGCACAGAGGAGATCATAGAGACGGTGAAGAAGCTTCAGAAGTACGGCATGGGATCGATCGGCTACTACATGATAGGGTTCGAGGAGGACACAGAGGAGTCCATCCGAGAGGATATGACAAAGCTTGCCGAATTGAAGCTCGACATCACCCAGATCTGCGTTATCACCCCGCTTCCCCAGACCCCCCTATGGAAGGAGATCGAGGAGAAGTACGGCATCTTTGATGCGAACTATCGCCACTTCGACGGCAAGCATCTCGTCTGGAACCACCCCCACATCACCCCATCCAAGATGGAGCAGATCCTCGATAGATCGCTTAGAACGGTCTACCCCTGGAGCGCCCCCTTGCGGACCTCCGGCCGTGTCTGGTTCAGCGCTTACAAGTATGGCGGCTTGAAGGGGATGAGGGAGGTTGCCTCCTACATAACCCGGGCGAACAACTTCGACTGGAGCCGCGCCTCGAAGCTGCTGGATGCGAGCATATGAAGGTCCTCCTCCTCTCTTCTCCGGTCGTCCAGGCTGACTTCGACCGCATAGCCCGCATACCGAGCCTTGGCTTGCCTTCGATCGCATCCCACATCGGCGATATCTGCACGGTCCATGTGGCAGATCTCCATTCGCTATCGCAGCCTCGCGATTATGTGACCCAGCTTGCCCCTTCCTATGACCTAGTCGGCCTCACCTGCATGAGTTTCCAGTATCAGGAGGCCCTGGATCTTGGGAGAATCGCAAGAGGCGCAGGGGCGAAGGTCGTGCTAGGAGGCTACCACCCAACCCTCTACGCCCAGGAGATCGGAGAGAGTGGTTCTGCTCGGCATATCGAGTTCATCGTCCGGGGCGAGGGCGAGGCCACCTTCAGGGAGCTCGTGCTTGCCCTCGATGGGGAGATGGCACTCGAAGACGTCTTGGGCCTCTCCTTCAGGAAGGGGGATTCCATGGTACATAACCCTCCTCGCCCCCTCCTCAAGGTATCCGAGATCCAACCCCCCAACCGCGACGCTCGCCTGATCACGAGGGGCTTCAAGAGCTTCGGGGTTCCCATAGACTCGGTTGAGACGAGCAGGGGCTGCACCCAGGGATGCAAGTTCTGCAGCATCAACCAGATGTATGGACGAAGCTTTCGGCGCTTCCCTCTCGATCGCGTGATCGCCGATATCAAGGACGCCGAGGCCCATGGGGCCGGATCCATCTTCTTTCCAGACGACAACATCACCCTGGATGTAAGGCGTCTGGAGAAGCTCTGCGAGGCCATCATCGATGCCGGCCTCACCCATCTGCGGTACAAGACACAGGCCTCTGCAAAGGGGATAGGATCGAGCCGTCGCCTCGTTGATAAGATGGGCGATGCTGGGTTTGACGGCGTCTTTCTAGGTGTCGAGAGCGTTAACAAGAAGAACCTCGAGTTCCTGGGAAAGGGCAGCATGTCAGACGATGCTGACAAGGCAGTCGAGTACCTGAATGATAACAACATCATCGTATCGACTGGCCTCATTGGGGGAAATCCCGACGACGACGCAGACGATATGTGGGAGAACTTTCGATTGGCCCGCCGCCTCAAGGTCGACTTTCCGATCTTCTACATCAACACCCCCTACCCGAAGACCATCAACCGCGAGGAGCTCTCGAGGATGGGCCTCGTAACCTCAAACGACTTTAACCTATACGATGGCATGCACGCCAACCTGAGGACGAAGCACCTGAGCGCGGAAGAGGTGCAGTACATAACCTGGGAGATGAACGCGCGCTACTACGACCTCGAATGGATGCGCTTCAATAAGGTGAAGAGGATATATCCAGGCTGGTTCGCGCTCGAGATGCTCCGGATCGCCCCCGGCTACGCGAGGAGGAAGCTTGCCCTTCGGCTTGGGATTCGAAGGCCGGGCGACTACTTCCGGGAGGACCTCGCCAAGGGCGAGCTCTGCAAGGGCGTTGTGTAAGCCTCGACTGGTTCGGGGAGGTTGCCATCCCTGCAAGGTGGCAAAGGGCGAGCTCTGCAAGGGGGGGAGCTCTTCGATGAGTTCTCTTTT
>CAZWDT010000077.1:0-7027 GCA_964632755.1 uncultured Methanotrichaceae archaeon | reverse complement strand
AAGTCATTAACTGCATAATTAAGAACGCATTGCAGCGGCCAACCATCCTTGCCAGATCAATGACCCTGGCTCGCCAGGGAATGCCCTGGCCGGTAATTATGGTCATTTTTTAGGGGGGGGTCCGGGATAGGAACTCGATTGACTTTCCCTCCCCTCAACACCATCAGCCCAGACGGCGTTCCACTTGGCCCGAATGGGGCGCTGAAGCCGGTGGGACGGGGCCGTCGTGAATCGGCGGCTTCAGTGCCGTCCTTCGAGCAAAAGGCGGGCGGTCGCGTCGGTTGATCGGTCGGATCTAGACGAGCGGTCGCGGCTGCTTCTCCTGAGGCAATACGGGAAGCGGCATTGTGTTTATGAGGAGCGGCGAAGATACCTCCTTTGCCCTCTCCACAAGTATCTCCTTCCCCCACCTGGTCAGGCCGAATAGGGGAATTGCCGTTCCCACCTGGATCAGCGGCTTTACGAGATCCCTGATCTCCTTGGAGGCGCAGCTTGTGGCGATATCAATGATATCGAGCAGCCTCGATGCGTCGCTATGATTGATTCCTGTCAGATGGACCCCGATTATCATAATCCTCACGCCCTTCTCGTCCTCGATGGCTCGCATTGCCTCGGCTGAGGCGAGATCGGCGACAGTCACTGCGAAATTATCGAACCGCTCCGAAGCCCACAATGCCCCTTCCACCTGATCGATTTTGGCGTCTTCAGGGGATAGGACATGTCCGCTCCTCGCGGCGATGCCGTCGAGCACCTCCGGGATGGGATCGGTCTCCACGAGCCCCGATATCCAGCCGCCCATCCCCTGGACGAGGGAGGGGTTGTCGGTGATGACGGTGCCAGCTCCGTCGCAGACGGTGACTGCCGCCTGGATGATCCCCTTGGAAATTCCCGTCATCATCGTCTCGGAGGCTCCGAATCCCACGAAGGCATCCATCTCCAACTTGCGCCTCGGGGTAAACATGCCGTGCTCTTTGATCCTGAAGTTCATATTGTCCATTGCGGCATCCGCGGTGATCCTCTTGACTCCCCGCACCTTCCAGAAGAGGGGGCACCACTCTATCATGGGGGCGCTTGCCTCAACCGCTCGCTCGCGTTCAACCCTGACACGGCTCTTTCCAAGAAGCTCCATCTGATCCATCCCTAGTCCTCCAGGGCAAAGTAGACACGGCGGTTGGCCTTTCCCTTGTTCTCCGCCTTGACGAGCTTGATCCTTCCAACCTCTCCAGTCCTCCTGACATGCGTCCCGCCGCAGGCCTGCAGGTCTGTTCCCTCTATCTCGACTATGCGGACCAGGTCGCGGTCGGCAACGTCCATGGCGAGCCTGACGAGCTCGGGGATGGTGGCTGCCTCCTCTCGGGAGATGATGCGAGTATTCACCGGTCGGTCCTCCTCCATGATCTCGTTTGCCCGTTCCACATACTCTCCCATCATCGACCTGTCAAACTGCTCCAGGCTGAAGTCGACCCTGGACCGAGAGATATCGATCTGATTGCCGGTGATCTTCGCCCCCGTCTCCTGGAAAATTACTGCGCTTAGCATATGACAGGCGGTATGGCTGCGCATGAGGGGATAGCGTCTATCCCAGTCGATCGTCCCGTGGACGTTATCCCCCGTCACCAGCCCAACCTTATCCAGGAGGTGGAGTATTCGCCCTCCTTCGAATGATGCCCCAATGACGGCGTAGCGCTCGTCATCCGCGAACAGAATCCCGAGGTCGGAGGGCTGTCCTCCCGAGGCGGGATAGAAGGCCGTACGGTCCAGAAACACCCCTCCTTTAGGCCCATCCTCTATCCCATCCACTACCGCGTCGAACTCCTTTACGTAGCTATCCTCCAGATAGATCGCTTCCATTTCACGGCCTCCCATTAGACATGGTCATCTGCATATATGCGGGCCTAGATATCAGTTTCGCTATTTATGGTAGACAATAATATAATGATACACTAGTAAGTCTTCAAGAATTAATTTTTACGAAACATATATATATTGATTCATACCCTAGGGATTATGGTGACCTGTGTGAGGAAGATACCCGTGACTACCCTCAATATTGAGAGAGAAGAGTTCGCATCCATTCTCATGAAGATAGGCCTCAAGAGGAATGTGGCCAAGGTGCTCACATATCTCGCCGGTGTGGAGGAGGCGACGTCAAGGGAGATCGAGATCGGCTCTGACCTGAGGCAGCCTGAGGTCAGTATCGCAATGCGCGAGCTTCGCGATCTCGAATGGATCTCTGAACGAGATGAGAAGAACCCGGGGAAGGGAAGGCCCTATCGAATATACAGTCTCGACAGGAGCCTGGAGGAGATCATACAGCATATCGAGGAGGAGAAGAGGCGGGAGTCCGAGCAGGTCATGAGGCGAATCGAGAGGTTAAAAGAGCTGAAGTCATAAGGCATCTCATATAGGCTTGCGCTGGGGATAGATCCTCCCCCTTTTTGGCACCCTTCTCGAAATCTCTAAATAAATTTTCACTGAACCGCTACATTCTCTATGAAAAGATCTATATACTTATAGATTACTAGAATGGACTGACAATAAATTAAGAGGGGATGGGATGAAGTCCATCATCGATGAAGCACTAAGCCGGGCGGAGCTGGATGTTCGGGCGGAGCCCTCCAGCATGATTAGGAGCGATGAGGAGCTGGTCTCGGTGCTGGAGGAGCTGACCACGGTTATCCGGGTGGTGGGTTGTGGTGGCGGTGGCTCCAACACGATCGACCGTTTGGCCGAGGCTGGCATCCAGGGGGCGGAGCTCTACGCCATCAACACCGATGCACAGCATCTCCTGCATATAAATGCTGACCGTCGGTTTCTGATAGGCAGGCGAACAACGCGGGGCCTGGGGGCGGGAAGCCTTCCGGCCATCGGAGAGGAGGCCGCTGAGGAGGATATCGAGGAGATACGGGCCGCAGTCGAGGGGACGGATATGGTCTTCGTCACTTGCGGACTTGGAGGCGGCACGGGAACAGGTGCATCCCCCGTCGTTGCCCAGGCGGCGCGGGAAGTTGGTGCACTAACAATAGCAATAGTCACATTGCCCTTCAGCGCAGAGGGGTCGATCAGGATGGCCAATGCCGAGGCCGGTCTAAAAAGGCTCAGGGAGGTTGCGGATACTGTAATAGTCGTTCCCAATGATCGACTCTTGGACGTGGTTCCAAACCTCCCCCTGCAAGCTGCCTTCAAGGTGGCAGATGAGGTTCTGATGCGCTCTGTGAAGGGCATCACGGAGTTGATCACGCGGCCGGGATTGATTAACCTCGACTTTGCCGATGTGAGGACGGTTATGTCCAACGGCGGTGTCGCGATGATCGGCTTGGGCGAAGCAGAGGGCGAGGAGCGGGGTCGAGACTCGGTGATGAAGGCTCTTCGAAGCCCTCTCTTGGATGTGGATGTATCGGGAGCCACATCCGCGCTCGTAAACGTGGTCGGTGGTGCTGACATGACCATCTCGGATGCCGAGGTCGTCGTGGAGGAGGTCTACAACAGGATCAATCCCGGGGCAAGGATCATCTGGGGGGCTCAGATCGATCCCGACCTCGAGCATACCATTCGCACAATGCTGGTTGTAACAGGCGTCTCCTCTCCTCAGATACTGGGACGGGAGGATTCGCGCCAGGTGGTTAGCAAGCACGGAATAGACTTCTTGAGGCGTCGGTCTCACTATTGAGGTTCCTTCCATCGAATCCTCCATGGGGGCTCTTGCGGTTCGACGTCGCAACCGCAAGAGCTCCCTTCTACGTCCATGCACGGCACGTGGTAGCATGTGCCATGTCAATCGATGCTATTATAAGGGGCCGATATTATTATTCACATATCTGTCGTTTCCAGGAAGTGATCATATGTTGACGGAGAAGGTAGCCGGCGAGCTTGAGATGTTGAGACGTCACTTGATCGTCCTCAGATGCGTCATTGAGAACGAGCCAATAGGAATCCTCAAGCTGGCGGAGTTGACTGGAATTCCTAGCCACAAGGTGCGTTACTCGTTGAGGGTTCTCGAGCACGACCGGCTTATCGCAGCCTCCGCGCCCGGAGCGATCACGACCGAGCTCACCGAGCCCTTCCTTCTCCAGATGGAGTCGCTCATAGGGGAGCTGGTCGATGGAGTCAACGACCTGAGAAGCATAATATATGCCCGGTCCTGATGATAGCCTACACCTCTATAGCAGAGGCCTTGGAGGCGGCCTCTCGGGCGGCCTCCAGGAAGGAGAAGATTCAGCCCGTCACGGAGCTGATCTCGTCGCTGGATGAGGGGGAGCTCTGTCCGGCTATTAGGCTTCTCATGGGTGAGTTATGGCCATCCTGGGTGGGGCGGGAGATGGGCGCAGGCATCGAGGCCGTGATGGACGCACTCGGGGAGCTCGCCGGCACACAATTCGTCCGCGACCTGCAGGGGGATATTGGAGAGGTCGGGGCCGTCGCGGAGAAAGCCATCGAGAAGAGATCGCAGAGCGCCCTTTCTTCCCAGCCCTTGACCGCCATGGACGTCTACAAGGCTCTTTCCCAGATATCCAGGCAGTCCGGAAGAAGCTCTTGTGGTAGGAGGTCAGCCATCCTGAGGGGGCTCTTCTTGGAGGCAACCCCTCTGGAGGGCAAGTACATCGCGCGGACGCTTGATGGAAATATGAGGGTCGGACTTGGCCCCTCCCTCGTCTGCCACGCAATCGCCCTTGCTTTTGGAAAGGATCCCACTGACGTCAAGGGGGCCTATCAGCTTCTCCCCGAGATGGGCCTTCTAGCCCTAACCCTTAGAGGTGGGCGAGTGGTGGATCTCACCCCTGGGATCCCCGTGAGGTTCATGGTTCCTAGTAGACGGGCAAAGGAGCCGCTTTCCCCCGGGCTCTATCAGATCCGTTATGGCGGGCTGAGGGTCCAGCTTCATCTGCACGGTGGGGGCTTTCGGGCCTACAGTGGCCGGCTCAGGGACATCTCTCGAGTTCTTCGGGCGATCGAGGATGATATACTCACCCTGCCCCAAGGGACCATTCTCGTCGGCGAGTTGCTTGGCCTCAAAGACGGCCGCTTGATCGGGCAAGGCGAGCTTCTCAGCTTCTTAAATGGAAATTCCAGCCACTCAAGCATCGCTCCTTCCATCAAGGTAGTCGATCTCCTGCTGCTCAAAGGAAGGGGCCTGATATCCTTGCCCTTCTCGCGGCGCTGGGGGGAGGCTCGAGCCCTTTTCTCCCCCGCAGAGGATCTACTTCATCCTCCTCTCTCCCTGGCCGAAACGAGGGATATCACCCGTACTGAGGAGGTCGTTGAGTTGTTATCCCATGTGAGGGAGATCGGCCTCGCTGGGCTGATCATACGCGATCCCCAATCCCCATACCGTCCTGGCGCCGCAGGCGGCGATCTCTCGATATGCCCTTCTGGCCGGGCCATCTCTCCAGCTGTCTTGCAGGCGGGGGATGGGGTCGCGGTCCCCGTAGGGCGGGTAAAGGAAGGAGGGCGCAATGGATAGCGTCAAGGGCGTGTCAGGCGACACGATTCGCCCCAGGATTAAGGCGATATCGCCCGGGGATCGCCAAGCGATACCGCTCGCGACCCTCGATCGGGAGAAACGGGGCTGATCGCTTGTTGCTTCGACCCTTCGACCCTTGGAAAAGCCCTCTCTGTACCTGCCCGCCAAAGCTCAGCCTGAACCCCTATACCGGCTGCTTCCATGGATGTCTCTACTGCTATGCATCCTCCTACGTTCCAAGGTTTGCCGACTGTCGACCCAAGGCCCATCTATTGGAACGGTTGGGGCGCGAGGTTCGAAGGCTCTCCGAGGATCATCTTGTGGCCCTCTCCCTCAGCTCCGATCCATACCCTCCATTGGAGGCTCGCCTATGTCTCACGCGCGGTTGCCTGAGGCTTCTGTCCGATGCGGATCTAAGAATTCAGATCGTGACCAAGTCGGACCTAGTGAGGCGGGATATCGATATCCTTCGGGGGGCGAGATCATCTGTAAGCCTGACAGTGACCACTCTCAAGGACGATCTGGCGCGAAGGCTGGAGCCGGGGGCGCCTCCCCCAACACGGCGCATCGAGGCGATGGAGGCCCTGAGCGATGCCGCGATTCCCGTGATTGCTCGCATAGATCCCATAATTCCTGGCATCAACGGGGATGAGATAGAGGATTTGGTGGAGGCTGTTGCAAGGGCAGGGGCGTCTCACGTCGTATCTTCCACCTACAAGGCGCGCGGGGACAATTTGTTGAGGGTCTCCTCGGCCTTTCCTAGTGTGATGGGGGCTATAAGTCCGCTCTTTATCGAGCGCGTAGGCGGCTCTCGCTATCTTCCAGAGAAGATGAGGCATGCAATCCTTGGAAGAGTTGCTTCGGCCTGCCGCAGCCACGGCATCACATTCTCCGCATGCCGGGAGGGTGTGCGCTCTTCGGTTGTTTGCGATGGCTCTCACCTCATATCCGAACGGGCTCCGCATGGATGATCCCCCATAATTCGCCCAGCGGCGATGGGATCTGGGACAATCCTCCGCCATGAAAGTCTATTTATATGAAGAATAACTAGAGTGGGCCTATAGTTCTTCTCAAAAGGGAGAATGTTCAAGATACAGTCATATGACACGATGTTTGGTGTATAGGAGGAGGATCAGATGAAGAGAGGGATTTTAGCGATTTCAGCTGCATTATTGCTGGCTGCGATCATGATATTGCCCGCCACGGGCTACACGATCAAGTCCGAGAATAGTCCATATCCGTTCTCCATCGGCGCTGAGGCAAGGCCTCAGTTCTCGATAGCTGCTGGAGAGCCTGCCCACGAGCTTGCTGCCGGGGCATACACGGCCGAGAGGAAGCCCGCCTACTCCATCGGCACCGGAAAGCCTTACCAGTACTCCCTAAAGGTCACCCCTTACAGGTACTCCTTCAACCTTGCTAACAGGGTAGCTGCACCGCCGGTCCCGCCCGTTGAATCAATAGTTCCCCCGGTATCCACAGTAACCGCTGAGCAGGCTGCTGCTGACCAGGCTGCTGCTGACCAGGCTGCCGCTGACCAGGCTGCTGCTGACCAGGCTGCTGCTGACC
>CAZWDT010000076.1:3679-7413 GCA_964632755.1 uncultured Methanotrichaceae archaeon | reverse complement strand
ATGTCCAAGGAGTTTCGGAAAGCCGGACAGGATATACGGGACAACGGGACGAGGGAGATGAGAAAGGCCATCTCTCGATTCAACGACCAGGTCAAGGCTCAGATGGGTGCCAACGAGGACGCTGCCTCCACGATAGAGGGTGCTGCGCAACGAATGCAGGCCGAGGCCGGAGATCTCCGAGCCGCCATGGACAAGAAGTCCAGGGGCATGCAGAAGGCGGGCAAGGATCTGAGGGATCAGGGCATCAGGGAGATGAGGCGGGCTGTTGGACAGTTCAACAAGGATCTAGATGGCCAAATCAAGGGGAACAGGGAATCCGTCTCCAGGATGCACTCAGGAGCTGGGGAGATAAGGTCCTCCATGGATAAGATGTCCCGGAACTTCCAGAAGGCGGGCAAGGATCTGAGGGAACAAGGAGCCCGTGAGATGCAGAAAGGACTTGCACAGTTCAAGCGAGACCTGGACCGGCAGATCCGGGATAATCGTGACGCTGCGGCCAAGATGGATGCTGGGGTCCGTGATCTTCAGTCCGCTTCTCAAGGCTTCCAGCAGGGGATTCTGGACTATTGCCAGGGCGATCTTAGAAAATATGTGAACGACTTCTACTACGGCTGAGCCGTAGTAGAATTTTTTTATTTTTTATTAAAAAACGTATACCGTTATCCGGGAAAGGGTGCAAAGAGATGAGATATGTTGTGACACATCCCAGGAGGGTGCGGGGGGAGGCAATTCATCAGACCTCCCATGAGAGGCGCTCCACCGTCAATAGGGTCGAGGAGAGGGCAGAGTCAAATCAGGAGGTCACGGTCAGGGTGAGAGCACCCATGGGTCCGGAGAGGTCGGAGGTAAGCGGCGAGGAGTCTCGGCGAAAGGTGGAGAGGGCATATCTCATGCCAGAGGTGAAGCACTTCGTGGAGACTCAGGAGGTCAAGGATACTGAGGACCGCATGAAGCTATGGCTCCAAGCTGGCTATCCCGTCCATCTAATCGGCCCCACCGGGTGCGGGAAGACGAGCCTTGCAACTCACGTGGCCCAGCAGCTGGGCCGGCCGGTCGTCTGGATCAATGGGGATGAGTCCATCACGACCACTGACCTCATTGGCGGCTACTCCCAGATGGAGAACGAGACCGTCCGCGACAAATACATCCATAACGTCTTCAAGAGCAAGGACATAACCAAGGTCGAGTGGGTGGACAATCCATTATCCCTGGCCTGCAAGTACGGCTACACCCTCATCTACAACGAGTTCTCCCGGACGAAGCCTGCGGCAAACAACATCCTCCTATCGGTCTTCGAGGAGGAGATATTGGAGCTGCCAACCAAGTTCGGAGAGGAGAGATACGTCAAGGTCCATCCCGAGTTCAAGGCGATCCTGACGAGCAACTCGATAGAGTATGCCGGAATACACAGGCCTCAAGACGCGCTTCTGGACCGGTTGGTGGGCATATACACCGACTACTACGGCTTTGAGACCGAGACCATGATCACAGCCAGACATACGGGGGTCACCGAGGATCAGGCGAGGAGGATCGTGAACGTTGTCCGGTCGATCAGGGATAAGCTTCCCGATGCACAGAAGCCGGGTACCAGGGCCTGTATAATGATTGCTAAGGGTCTGAAGACCTTAAACGGCCACAAAAACATAGACTTCCAGCAGCTCTGCATGGACGTTATAGCGACAAAGACCTCATCTCCGAGGGATATGGAGGAGAAGAAGGTTCTGGTCTTGGGGGCCGTTTCGGAGTGTTCATAGAGGGCATGGAAGGAATGGATATGACGGTGAAAAGGGTGGCAGCGGTTATTGAGGACGCGAGCCTCCATAAGATCGGCGATCTCTTCAAGAGGAAGCCCAAGGGGTTGAGGCTGAACGAGACCGAGGCCTTGGTAGTCAAGGCAAAGACCGCGGACGGAATTGCAGCCTCGCGGATCTTCTTCTTCTGCCTCAAGCCCGACGGCACCTTCGACGAGGAGTCGATCGCCCGAGATGGAAGCCGGTTTCGCAGACATCGGCTCGGCGCGTTCTTGCGCCACTACGGGATCGCCTCAGACACAAAGGATTACAACATCCGCGATGATATAGGGGGATGGAGGGGCAAGGCAGTCGATCTCCACGAGGGCACTATATACGTTCCGTAGGTGAGACAATTGGCAACTAAGCCAAAGATGCAAGAGATTTGCGAGATGGTCACGGAGGCTGCCGATTTGCTTCTGAAGAAGAAGGTGGAGGGGATCAGCAGCGTGGCCAAGGTGGAGGGAGGTTGGAGGGTGGATGTGGAGACCTTGGAGCGGAAGGCCATCCCCGACACCCAGGATCTCATTGCCAAGTATCAGTTCGATCTCGATGAAGGCGGGGATGTCACAGGCTATCACAGGGTCGAGATCCGCCGCCGGGGAGACCTTGAAGTGATCGAGGAAGAGGTGTAGCCGGATTGGTGCGCAAGGTAAGAAGGCAGCCAGGGGGAGGGCAGCAGGATGCGGCCAAGTACGTTTACTGCGTAATTAGGTCCACCGGGGAGAAGGAGAGCTTTGGAGAGATCGGCTACGATGGATCCGAGGTCTATACCCTGGACTATCGCGACTTCTCCCCGGTTGTGAGCGATTCGCCTTACAGGGAGTATGGGATGGACGAGTCCGAGGTAGAGGTCCATCGAGATGTGATCCAGATGGTTATGAGAGATCACGACGTCCTCCCCGTTGCCTATGGCATGGCCTTCAAGAGCAAAAAGCTGCTCACAGTTGCCATGAGCGCCGGATACGAGGCCATGAAGAAGGCGATTCGCGCAGTCGAGGGAAGGCAGGAGCTTGGAATCAAGGTTTTTTTGCCGAAGGGCGCTTCCATGGACGGTCAGGAGGAGGTCGCCAAGGTCTACAAGGAAGGGTTCCAGGAGATCGCCTCCGAACATAAGGATCTGTCTCTATTCAGCGAGAGGCTCCTTATGAACACGGCCTTTCTCGTCGAGCGCGGAAGGATCGACGAGTTCTCGGCGAGGGTTGG
This sequence comes from uncultured Methanotrichaceae archaeon, assembly GCA_964632755.1. Classification (GTDB taxonomy): domain Archaea; phylum Halobacteriota; class Methanosarcinia; order Methanotrichales; family Methanotrichaceae; genus JAFGMR01. The sequence continues at coordinate 4,417 of CAZWDT010000076.1, read as the reverse complement.
GGATCTCTCTGGGAGGTATGGGGACCTCAAAGTCCAGTACTCCGGTCCATGGCCTCCTTACAACTTCGTGGATATACACATACTGGGAAAGAAGCGCAAGGGGTTTCGCTGATGCTGATCATCGATGATGTCCTCCTGCGCATGCTCGGAATTTCGCTTCCCGTCTTCGACCTACTCTGGACGCTTGAGCAGATTCAGAGCTACGCCTTTCGGGAGACGTACAATCCTGAGAAGATAAGGAATCGGATCAAGGAGAACCGTCTCCTCTTCGAGTTCGGAGAGCTCTCGCGCGATGAGTACGAGCTGGCCAACATTGATCTCATGCATCAGCTAAAGATGGCCGAGCGGGTTGGTGATATGAACCTTGCCATGAGAACGGATCTACTGGGGTCGATATGATCGAGGAGAGGCCTTCGTCGGGAGTCGGGCGGTTCATCGAGATGCTCGAAGAGGTCGAGAGATCAGGGAGGTCTGGCAAGGCATTCTCCGGGGAGATGGAAGGCCCTTTCGGCTCGCGGGCGGAGTACGACCTCGTGATAAGGTCGGGATTCGAGCGATCAAAGAGGAGAGCTTTGAGGGGGCAGGATGGCATAGCTTCGGGGGATTGATCAAGATGGGAATGCGGCAGAAGATCCAGGAGAATAGGAGGCGGCAGTACCTCTTCGTTCAGGCTCACAAGAGGAGGATCAGGGACGAGATCAGGCCTCATCTCAAGGAGAAGAGGCGAGAGTGGTGGAC
>CAZWDT010000076.1:0-3579 GCA_964632755.1 uncultured Methanotrichaceae archaeon | reverse complement strand
TTCGAGCGCTATGATTGAGGTGAACCTTCGCTGGGGTGATGGCTGTAGGCTTGGGTGAGATCTATGGAAGAAAATAAAGATGGTGAGGAGAAGGGGAAGCTCAGCGAGGCTGATAGGGCACGGCTGGAGGATCTGGAGAAGAAGCTCGAAGCGCTTCAGGAGAAGATCGATCGGGAGCTCAAGGGGGGGCATGGCGAGGTTGAGGGGCAAAGCGTGGTCGGAGAGGTTGTGGGCCAGTTCATCCCAGGACTTGGCGGCATCATAAAGGCGCTGGAGCGCTCCTCTCCGGAGTTTCGCAAAAGGATTGCCGAGACCGATGAGGAGATCAAGCACCGAATCGATGTGGGCTGGAGCTCGAAGCCCGTGATCGACTACAACATCTCCACACGTACGCTTGGTGGCGGCGGTGCCCGACGGCCGAGGGCACGGACGCCTGAGATAAAGGTCCCGGTCAAGGGCGCCGAGCGCGAGCCCATCGTCGACATCTTGGTCGAGAAGGATCATGTGGCCATCATAGCCGAGGTTCCAGGGGTGGATGAGAAGGATCTCGAGGTCGACCTCGCGGGAAATACATTGGAGATCCGGGCCGGAGAGTTCCTCAAGAGGATTGAGCTTCCAATGACTGGGACGATCAAGGAGAGGACGTTTAAAAACGGCATTCTCCATCTATTGATCTCTCCAGGATGAGAAAGAGATATCTCCTAGTTTCTTCGAATGGACGAAAATGGCCCTGATGATAGACGAGAAGAACCTCAAAGAGGGTCTTCTGGGGCTCGTGGTTGCGCTCGTCCAGATCATCCAGGAGGCGCTCGAGCACCAGGCCCTCAGAAGGATGGAGGGAGGCGATCTAAGCCAGGAGGAGGTGGAGCGCTTGGGCGAGGCCTTGTATCAGCTCGATATTGCGCTTGCAAAGATCATCGAGGACAACGGGATAGAGGAGGGTGTGGCATCGGTTCGGGAGGGCCTGGACGATGTCGCAAGCGATTTTTTGGATCGTCTGGTCAATCCGAGCCGTTGGGAGGAGCATGGGCGTTGAAATGGACGAGGGCCGGTACTTATACGCCATCATGAGGACCGACCAGGAGGAGTTCCTGGGAGCTATCGGCCTCGATCGCTCGGAGGTCTGGACCGTGCCCTATGGCGATGTCGCCGCTGCGATTCATCGATGCCAGGCGCGTCCCTATGTCAGCGAGGCCGAGAGCCAGATCAAGGACTGGGTCATCGAGCATAGCTATGTCATCGATGTGGCGACAGAGAGGTTCGGAACCGTCCTTCCATTCTCTTTCGATGTGATACTTCGAGGGGACGATGAGGTGGTAAGAGGTTGGATCGAGCGCCGTCATGCCGCCCTCAACTCCGAGCTGGAGCGGCTGAATGGCAAGGCAGAGTACACGGTTCAGCTCTTCTGCGACGAGTCGGCCCTTGAGGAGGCGATCTTAAAGGAGGATCAGGATCTTGCCGCCCAGAAGGAGAGCATCAAGAGCCGGCCCAGGGGATCGTCCTATCTGCTCCAGAGAGGGGTTGAGATGCATCTTCGGGATGCGGTCAGGTCGAGGATGAACCAGCTGGAGGAGGAGATGGGCCGATTGATCGAGGATCTTGCCGATGAGATGAAGGATAAGCCGCGAAAGACCATCCTTCCCGACGAGAGGTTCAAGGGAATGAGGCTCGTTGCCAACATCTGCTGTCTACTGAGCGATGAATCGGTTGCCCCTCTCGGCCGGGCCCTCGATGATCTGAACTCCCGAAAAGGCCTTGCCGTTCGCTTCACGGGACCTTGGGCACCTTTCAACTTCGCGCGACTGCCGGAGGAATCATGAGGCCGGAGAGGGGGGGAGATGGCATAGTCGACCTCCTCGACAGGCTCCTCGATAAGGGCCTTCTCCTCAACGCGGATATCGTGATCACCGTTGCCGGGATCCCGCTCCTCGGCGTCAGCTTGAATGCGGCCCTTGCAGGCATGGAGACGATGCTCCATCATGGAATGCTGGAGGACTGGGATCGATCAACGAGGGCTTGGCATCTCAGCCAGGCGAGGATCGAGCCCCCTCTCCAGGTGGGGGAGATCCTATTCTTGGGACTAGGATCCATCTGGCATGGACGAGGAACGCTCCAGGTATGGAAGCCCGGCATCTGGTACGTCACCGAGAAGGAGCTCCTCCTCTGGAGCCGAGAGCCGGCAAGCGTCATCTTCCAGTCCGACCTCTCCATGATACGGGGGGTCATCGGAGGAAACGAGGAGGTATCGCTCATCCTGGACGGGGGCGCCGAGCGCATACGCATGGACAGGCCAGAGCAGTTCTGCCAGACGTTGGCCGAGGCCTTGGCCTTGCCGGCGGGATGAGGGGGCGGCTCTCCGCCTTGATATACGATCACATAAGGCATGCCGGAAACGCTGGCGACCTCTGGAAGCACCTCATCCTGGGAGAGGCGGTCGACCATCAGCTCTCAACCGGCCTCATCTACGCCGAGAGCCACGCCGGATATCCGGGCTACATTTTGAAGCCGGGCGGCGAGTGGACTTCTGGAATCGGACGATTGTGGGCCAGGCGAGGGGATTTCATCGGCTTTTCTTATATCCAGGCGCTCGAGAGGCTGAATCCGTCGGACCTTCTGGCCTATCCAGGCTCCACATGCCTTGCCATGATGGTTGCAGAGGAGGGCGGAGCCTCGCTGCGGGTGGAGGCATGGGATATCGATCCTCTAGCAGGCCCGGCCTGGTCCAGCCTCGATGCATTCCCTCATGATCTGAGGTTTCACACTGGAGACGGGTTTTCCGGCGTCGAGGAGCTGCTGGAGGAGGAAGCGGGCCTCCTCTTGATCGATCCGCCGCTCATCGAGAGGACGGATGTCAAGCGCTCAGCGCGGCTTCTTGAGCTTGCCGCGAACTCGGGCTGGACGGTCCTTTTTTGGTACATGGCGGATATCGAGAGGCCTCGCCTTCCCGCCTCAGTCGAGACGTACTCTATCGAGTTCGCGAAGGCAGGGCTCGAGTGCGGAAGGTGGAAGGAGGCAGAGGTTGCCGTTTCTGGCAGCCGCGGGCTTTGCGAGCGGATAAGGGAGCGAACGTCTGAGTTCATGGAACTTGTGGAGAGATGGTGAATGCACATTATAGTCCTCGTCGTGACATTTGTAATTCAATTGCGCATATCAGTCTTGCATGATAAGTTACAGTTGTTGTGTTGAGGACTATAATGGATGCGAATCCGGTCAAACGGCGGAGGCGGACCCCGCAGCAAGCCGCACGGTATTTATTCTTAAGACAATTATATTTATGGAATTTTCTGAACTTCCGGCGAGAGCTGGGTGTCGTGGTAAAATCTGAGCCTGATTGTGAGAGATTGCCGGGAAAACGATCTTTCCGGCCCGGCTTTCAGCAGGGCTATCCAACCGGGCCTTGACCTCCTGCAGGATTATCCTCATTTCGTTTGAGCCACAGCTTAGGTGGTCAACCTTCTAAAGGAGTATCTCTTCGCCGCCTCCCAAGGCCAAAGCCACATACATACCTTGTTGCAGCTCTTCCAATACCCAGATCAATCATTGTTATGTTTACCAGGTTGGGCGGTTTTGCGTCTCACA
>CAZWDT010000075.1:0-7621 GCA_964632755.1 uncultured Methanotrichaceae archaeon | reverse complement strand
CCTTGGTTGGGATACAACCTAGATGCCCCCGAATTCATTCGGGGGAGTAGTCACTGAGTGATGATCTCTGGTCGTGAACTTGATATTGTTTGAAGCGAGTGAGGAGAGTAAGCCCCCTTCTGTTTCGGCGGCATTCAGCTAAGCGCCATACCCGAGCAATGGGCTGGACGACCCATGCGTTTGCTCTATTTTGGCTTGCACCCACAGGGTTTCGCCGTTTCATCTGCCTCCCGCACGACCTCAGCCTCTCGGCATCATGGCATTGATGCGGTGCAGTCTCGTTTCTGTGCCAGAGCCAGAGCTCTCGCCCTACACCCGTTGAGGTGTCTGTGTGTCCAGAGGTGGAGGGACTTTCCACACCGGCCTCATGTGCCAGCGGCAGCCGCCCTTCCTCTCTCGCACACGCCGATCAGGCGAGAGGGCATATAACCTTTGCCGTTGCAATAGGCGACTCGATTGAAGATAAGGATGATCTCGATTCCCGGCGCCGAGATTCATAAACGAGGGCTGGAGGGCTATCATGGATTGCTGACCTCGATGAGAAACCTCCTCAAATCGTCGAATGCACCATCTTGAAACGGCCAGTATCCAGAATGGGCGGATTCGCCGATCCTCAATCCTTGCTCCCTCCTCGATGCCAGGTATACTTGCACCTTGGCTTTGTCCATCTGGGACGGCAGATGGCCGAGGTCTCCGGCACACTCGAAGAAGCGATCGATGCATGGCATGATCTTGTCATCCCTAACCGATTCCATGCATAAAGTCTCAAGCATCCCCGGCTTTTGGCCATCGGGCAATACCATCACACGAACGATTGGAGGAGAACCGAGGGAAGGTCTCCCAATCCTATCCGGAGCTGGTAGGCCATTTCTGCTGAGCGAATCGCAAACGCTCTGGAACGCCCCCGCCGGATCGTTATCGGCATCTCGAATTATCCCCAATGAGATGACTCTTGAGAAGGGCGCCCGGCGGCTGCGGGCGATCCCCTACTCTATGTATATCGCAGGCCTCCCAGGCTCGGCGTTCTTTGCCTTGCCCATGGGGTCCTCCCCAGGCTGGTCGGCTGAGCGCACTTCCACAGGGCAGCCGAACGCCCTTTTTAGGTAATCGGTCTCCCTGGAGAGTATCTCGAGCTCATCGATCGCCAGGGTTTCCCGGGCAAGGGTATGCATAGAGCGAGCAAGCCTCTGGGCGTACTTGGGGGCTTCCTTCGCGTGATCCCTGATGCATGGATCGGCCATTGCGGCCTTCATCAATAGCCCCATGTCCAGCTTTCCAGTCTGCATGATCTCCAAGGCAACCCCTAGCATCTCTGCCTTCCAATCGGGTGACGTGAAGATGACGATCTTCGAGGGGGTGGCCTTGGTTACACGGATGATCTCCTCTACATCGCCCTGGATCCCTTCGAGCAAGGCCTCTGCAAGCTCCGCCTCCTTGTCGATCAATCCATCGTCGATCGAGGGCCATGGAGCTGAGGCTATGAGGCCTTCTTCCATCTCCGACCAGATCTCCTCGCATATGTGGGGGATGAACGGCGCCATCAGCCGCACCCAGACGCTGAGGACGCGGCGGAGCTGGTTCTTGCCTCCACGACGCTGGTACCAGCGCAGGTCGTTGATGAGGTGGTAGAAGGCGTTTTGCAGGGCCCGGCGGGTCTGGATCCCATCCAGCGCCTCTGTCGTCTCTTTGATTCTTTGCTGGAGCCTGGAGAGCATCCATCGATCGATCAGCGTGGGCTCGGCCTCGGGATCGATCTCATCGTCCTCCAGGATCTCCCTCGCAAGCGAGTAGAATCGTTCCACCTGGCTCCTCGCCGCCTCCACGCCATCATTTCTCCAGTCGGCGTCTTGGGTGTACTCGGCGTTTGCGAGGATGTAGAGACGGGTCACGTCTGCCCCGTTCTCAGAGACTGCCTGCCTCAGCGTGAGGATCGGCCCCTTCGACTTCGACATCTTCTGGCCCTCCAGGGAGACGAAGCCGTTGACCGCTATCGCCTGGGGCCAGAGCGACTCTGGGAAGATCGCTACGTGATGGTAGAGGAAGAAGAGGAGGTGGTTTGCGACGAGGTCCTTTCCTGAGGTGCGGAGGTCGACTGGGTACCAGTAGACGAAGTCAGACCTGATCCTTGAGAGCGTATCGATCGGGATCTCGCACGCTTTTGCAACATCCAGGGGATCGCCCTTCCCAAGGAGGACGTAGTCGAAGAACTGGGGAGAAAGCTGGTCTGTCGAGAGGTCGGAGTCGACGTACTTGGCGAGTATGTAGAAGCACATGTAGATGGTGCTGTCTGCCAGGGACTCGATCAGCCACTCCTTGTCCCAGGGAAGATGTGTCCCAAGGCCCTTCCTTCTGGCACAGGCCTTGTCCTTGAGCCAGTCGACCTTGTTCACGAACTCGGCCCGTATCTCCTCGGGGATGAGCCTCATCCCTGCAAGGCAGGCGAGGACCATCGCCTTCCAGGCCGGATCGGAGTACTGCAAGAACCACTGATCTCTGACCATCTTGATAACGCAAGGCGTGCCGCATCGACAGATGACCGGGGTCTCGCTGAACTCGTAGAGCATCTCGGCGATGCCCTGGTCGAGGAGGTCGGCGAGGAGCAGATCCTTGATCTTCTGAACAGCGATTCCCTTGTAGCGGCCGGTGTTCTCCTTGAGGATGCCGTTATGGAACTCTCGGCGGTAGACGAGCTTCGTTGCCTCCTCGGCTCTTGGATCATTCTGATCCACAACCTTTAGCTCCTCAACCGCCTCGACTGCCGGGAACTCCCCATAGCCGGGAACGGAGATGAGGGATATGAACCTGATAGCTCGCAGGTCCTCAACGATTCCATACTCCGAGAGATCTCGATCGTACAGGTCCTTGAGGGCCAGGTAGTCGAAGGGGGCGTGCGCCGGAACCGACATCACTATGCCAGATCCGCTGTCGGGGTCGACGAAGCTTGCAGGAAGTATGAGCACCTCTGAGCCTGTGAGCGGGTTTAGGGCCTTTCCGCCTATCAGCTCCCGGCCGGGGATCTCACCTATCTTCTCAACCGTCCTGTCGGTGAATGTAAGCTTGTGGAAGGCCTCAGGGCTCACGATCCAGGTCTCGCCGTTTACGCGAACGATCGAATGGAGCACATCCGGGTTGACCCAGAGGTTGGTCACGCCAAAGACCGTCTCGGGACGAAGCGTGGCACAAGGAAGCACCCTATCTCCCACGCGGAACTTGATCAGGGCGAAGTCGAGTATCGTTGCCTCCTCGCCTTTCAGAATGTCGTGATCCTCCACCGGATTGTCGTCGTGAGGACACCACCTCACAGGGTGGGAGCCCTTTGTCACATGCCCCATCTCGTGAAGTATGCCGAACTGCCACTCGATGAACTTCTTGTAGGGGGGATCGGTCGTTGTGAACTCCCGCCGCCAGTCTATGGAAAAGCCGATGCTCTCCATCGCAGCCTTCGCCTCCTTTCGGAAGTAGGCAACGATCCTCTCGGGCGTCGTCAGGTCGACCAGGACTTCCTCGGGAATCCCGTGGAGCTTTGTGTAGACGTCCCATATGAGGGGGTCTCGATTGGCTATAAGCTCGCTCAAGCCAACGATCGGGGTTCCGGTTGCGTGAAACGCCATCGGAAAGAGGACGTTTTCTCCCCGCATTCGCCTGTACCTCGCGACGACGTCCCCTATGGTAAAGGTCCTGGTGTGGCCAGCATGCAGGTTCCCGTTCAGGTAAGGATATGGGATGGTTATGAAGAACTTCTTTCTGGAGTCGGGATCGGCCTGGAAGGCTCCCTCTTCCAACCATCTCCTCTGCCACTTGGACTCGATATCAGAGGCGGAATATTCCTTGATCGTATCATTCCCTCCTGGATCTCAATATGGAATCGGCTTGCACTTCTAGTCCAGGTAGATGGTCTCTTCCCTTCCAGGGCCGACAGATATGGCGGAGATGGGGACATCAACTAGCCCCTCCAGCCTCTCGGCATAGGACCTGGCCTTCAGGGGAAGGTCGGTGTACTTCCTCGCGCCGGAGATCTCCTCGGTCCAGCCTGGGGCGTCCTCGTAGACGGGGACACATCTTGCGAACTCCTCGGTCGTCTCGGGCGGGTAGTCGAGGACCTCATCTCCGAGCCTGTAGCCTACGCAGATCTTGATCGGATCGATCCCAGTGAGGACGTCGAGCTTTGTGAGTGCAAGCTCAGTGTAGCCGTTCAGGTAGACGGACTTTCTGCCGATTAGGGCGTCGAACCAGCCGCAGCGCCGCGGCCTTCCGGTAGTCGTCCCAAACTCGTGGCCATTCTCCCTCAGGCGCTCTCCTATGTCGCCCAACTGCTCTGTGGGCATCGGGCCCTCTCCAACGCGGGTCATGTATGCCTTGACGACCCCGACCACGTTGTCCACCCGGACAGGGCCGACCCCTAGGTTAGCACAGGCGCTCCCAGCGGTCGTGAAGGAGGATGTAACGAACTTCTGGGTGCCGTGGATGACATCGAGAAAGGCGCCCTGCGCTCCTTCCGCAAGCACGCTCTTATCGATATCGAGCGCCATGTTGATCTCTTTTGAGACGTCTGTTAGGTGTTGCTTGAGCTTCTTTCCGATCTCCAGGTACTCGGCGATGGCGGGGCCATTGCGGACGATCGAGGGATCTCCGCCCATATCCAGAATCGCCTTCTCCTTGGCTGGTCCGATCTCGGCGAGCTTTGCCTCGAGCAGGGCTGGATCGGCCAGGTCGCCCATCTGGACCTCTTCTCTGGAGAACTTGTCTATGTAAGCGTAGCCGATTCCCCTCTTGGTGGTGCCGATCTTCTCCTTTCGTCCAGCCTCCCGGAGGCTATCGAGCTCGATGTGGTAGGGCATGATGATCGTCGTCTTGGGATCGATTCCAAGGTTGACCTCTATCCCCTCTTGCCGAAGCGAGTCTATCTCATTCATTAGGACGCGGGGGTTGAGGACTACCCCTGGCCCGATCAGGAGCCTCTTTCCAAGGAGGACGCCGCTTGGGATGAGGTGGAGCTTGTAGGTCTTATCTGCTACGACGACGGTATGGCCTGCGTTGTCCCCTCCCTGGAAGCGGGCGATTATATGGTACTTCTCGGCCAGAAGGTCGACAACCTTCCCCTTGCCCTCGTCTCCGAACTGCGCACCTGTGAGTATCGTGAACATGATGCGGAACAAGGAAGCATTCTAGATAACCGTTTTGATTACAGTTGCGAAAGCAGGGAGACAACCTCGCGGGCAATTCGCTTTCCAACGTCGATCCCATGGCATGAGAATATGCCCTTTCCAGAAGGTGTGCCGTTGACCTCTATCACCATCGGCCCTTCCGGCGTCTCGAGGAGGTCGACTCCGGAGTAGAGGGTCCCAACAGCCCGGTTGGCTCGAATGGCGAGATCCTCGAGCTCCTCCGATATGGGGCATATCTCCGCCCTTCCGCCCCGTGCGAGGTTGCTTATCCACTCCCCGGGCGGGGCTACCCTGTATATGGCGCCTACGAGATCGTCTCCAACGACGAAGGCCCTTATGTCCCTTGGTCTTGCCGAGCCGATGAACTCCTGGAGGTAGATCACGCCCGATCTTGCAAGGATCTTCTTAAGTGGCGTTGTATCCTCGGCTTCGATCAAGGCGAGGTCGCGCCCCTTGTAGCCGAAGAGCGGCTTTGAGACGGCCTTTCCGTACCTCTCGACAGCCTTTACGGCTTCGTCGAGGCTGGAAGTGACGGTCGTCTCTGGCGTTGGGACACCAGCCCTCTGGAGGGCGACCGTTGTTGCGAACTTGTTTGCCGCGCGGAGTATTGCCTCTGGCGAGTTGACGATCATTTGGCCTGCCTCCTGGAGAGAGGTCAGTGCCTGATAGCGAAAGGCAACCTCCTGGGGGGGGCCGCGGCCCATGTCCCTGACGACTATGGCGTCGAGGCTCAGGAGGTCGCTTTCGCCTTCTCGAAAGGCGAGATCTCCGCCGATTGTTGCGCAGAGCTTCGAGAGGTTGAGGATGAGGGTTTCGGCGCCAATGTCTGAGAAAGCTTGTGCCAGGGACTTTGCTGTCCAGTCCTCTGGATCGGATACGACGATTCCAAGCCGCATACCTCCCCCTCTGCGAGGGGGGATATATCGATGGCGTCCTCGTGGCGGCGGAGCGCGGGCGCGTAAAGATGGGGGCTCTATCATCTGAGGAGGGTCGTGAACTCAAAAAATGGGTAGAATTTTTCAGGCATTGATAAAAGCGATAACTATTTCCATCCAATGAAGCAATCAATCTATTCCAAGATACGCTGAAAATCAATAACATATGGCTGTGATGAGACCATCTGCGCTAAATACCACCCATGGCTTACGGACGTTCACCACAAAGACACAAAGGCACAAAGACTAATACTTGATCTTTGTTCTTTGTGCGTACTTTGTGGCTTTGTTCCTTTGTGGTTATGTTTCTTATAATAATAAATATCTCATAAGATAACTAGCTATAGACGGGTGATAGAAACTCCAACCTAATTCAAAATCACGAGACTGAGTAGCTGGATAGGAGAAAAGGACAAATACGAACATGACAAAATAGAAATTCAGATGTCCCCTCATGCCCTTCGCCTATCCGCTTCGATCCTCCTCTTATTCTTCCTCATATCCTTCGCAGATGCAGCAGATCTGCCGTTCGTCTTTTCCGAAGACACACCGCCGCTTGAGGGCCTGGATCTTGCAGAGCTGCAGGATCTAGCATTCGCCGCGCCGGAGCTGGAAGGAGTGCCGGAGATCAGCCAGGTACCGGAGGACGAGGTGATGGAGTGGACGGAGGTTGGGGGCAAGACCGTTGCAAGCGGCGGGACGAAGAGCACAGCAGGGGAGCTGAAGGGGATCTTCAACAGCCGGGTAGACGTTGGGGAGAGAATAGTGCGAGATACTGCCTTGCTCTTGGCTGCCGATTATCCAGGAGAGCTGTCGATCGATCAGGTCTGCGCGATCTTCCAGTTCATGAAGGTGGGAGGGGGCTCGAGTCGGGGGTGGACCTATGTTCAAGATCCCCGGGGAATCGACTACTACGCATACGCCAGCCAGACCCTGGAGAACGGCCAGAAGAAGAACGTCTCGGGGATTGGGGACTGCGACGACTTCGCAATCCTGATGGCAGCGCTCGTGGAGTCGATTGGCGGGACGACGAGGATCATCCTCGCATACAACCGGAGCGTGGGCCATGCCTACACCGAGGTCTATCTCGGTTGCGTCAACCAGTCAGGAGACCGGGTCGAGGATGTGGTCGAGGCATTGAAGGAGCGCTACGGGATCGGGAGGATCTTCACCCACCTGGACACGACGACGGGCGAGGTCTGGCTCAACCTAGACTGGGGGGCGGACCAGGCCGGGCTGTATCATCCTGGCGGCCCCTTCTTCCTAGGGACGAAGCACATACCGCTTCGGATCCGCGACGAGTACGGCAAGACCCCCATGAGGCCGCCAGTGGGATTCTGGCGAAGGCCGAAGGCCGATTCGACCGGCCTTATCATGGTCCTCGGGAACCTGAGCAATCGGAAGTTAAGCGTCGCCTATAGCCCGGACGGAAGAACGCTCGCCTCGGGCAATGCAAACGGGACTGTGAGCCTCTGGGACGCCGATACCGGAAGGGTGATACGATCTCTCGAAGGCCATTCC
>CAZWDT010000074.1:0-7743 GCA_964632755.1 uncultured Methanotrichaceae archaeon | reverse complement strand
CGAAGTCGATTCCAGTCACATTAGCTGTGACTGTGATATCCCGCTCGGTAGGCGTTGTGCTCTGGTTCCATTCCGGCACCGCTTTCTCGCGGACTTTGTACTCGCCGGGTCCCAGGTTCTCGAATATGTACTGACCTGATGCATCGGTGATCGTTGTTGTGTTCCCAGTGGAGGCTGTGCCGGCAGGATCTAGGATGTCGAGCTCGATCGACCAGTTCTCGATGCCGGGCTCCCCTGGATCCCGGATTCCATCTGCGTTCAGGTCGAAGAACTTCGAGCCTGATACATTGAAGAACCCGCGATTCCCGAAGTCGATTCCCGTGACGTTACCCGCAACTGTGACGTTCCGCTCGGTAGGCGTCGTGCTCTGGTTCCATTCCGGAACCGCCATCTCGCGGACCTTGTACTTGCCGGGTCCCAGGTTCTCGAATATGTACTGACCTGATGCATCGGTGATCGTTGTTGTGTTCCCCGTAGAGGCTGTGCCGGCAGTATCGAGAATGTCGAGCTCGATCGACCAGTTCTCGATTCCAGGCTCTCCCGGATCCTTTATTCCGTCGGCGTTCAGGTCGAAGAACTTCGAGCCATTGAGGCTGTAATGACCATGATTTCCAAAGTCGAGTGTTGAGTTATCATCTGTCAGGTTGACATTATATGTTGTAGGTGTTGTGCTCTGGTTCCATTCGGGAACGGATTTCTCACGGACGATGTACCTTCCCGGCGGCAGGTCCTTGAAGATATATCCGCCATCACCATCTGTTAAAGTCTGGTTCGTATATTTCAAGGTCGTGCCATCGACCTCGTATGCATCGAGATAGATGGCCCATCCAGGTATTCCTGGATCCAAAGAATCCCTCTTTCCATCTCCATCGAGGTCGTAGAACTTCGATCCAGAGATATTGGAGGTCATCACCCTTACCCTGTGAGTGACAGTAGCATTGACGAGGTTGCCGTCATCATCTATTCCGGATATCGCGACAATATTATCCACATAGTAGTAAGGATTCACGTAGTATGTTGTATCTGTAATATTCAGAGTATAGTTATATAAATATGAAATATTCTGAAGGGGACCTACCCGCACCGGCACACCCTGATTGAGGGAGATCACGCTCCCATCTGGGAGAGTATCAACGATGGTGGCGTAAGTTTGATTCACCGTTGATAATCTATTTGTTATTATTATTGAATAATTTATGGATTCGCCTACCCGATACCTGTAGCTCGAGTTTTGAGGATCCTCCTTCAGCAAGTCAACCTGAGACCGCGCATTTGCAAGCGTCACAAAGGCATCATATGCAAGAGAATCACTTTCAAGCATCTCTGCATGCAGATCAGACGTTGTAGAGGAGGAGCTGTTGAACTCGCCCACATCTATGATAGACAGCTTCATGGAAATGCTTGCGGAGAATACCTCCCCAACGGCATCATGTCCATGCAGGATAACGGTATTGCATATCGTCGGACCTAGAACTTCGTCGACGGAGAGGTCCTCCAACCTCAGGAGATATGATATATTAAAGGGCCGCTCATCCCCTGGAGACAGGATGATGTCTTCGGCGATCCGCGCGGAGGTACCATTGGGATAGATATTATCCACTACGATCACGATGACATCGTCGGATGGATTAGAGACGTTGACCGAGAAATGCGCCCATTCGCCGAGGCGATAGAGATCGTTCGAGTCCAGGGGATCGACGGAAATATCGAGATGAGATGCCTCAGAGGGATAAAGAAGGGTCGAGGATATGCTCAGCCACAGAAAGAACATAATTAAAATATCAAATAATGCATTCTTATTTATCAGTTTCCCCATCATGCCAAGTCACCCGATCTCTTAAAACTCAATCCAAATCATCCCTTTCATATCCAACATTCTCCGCTTCGCGAAGCTCCTCAGCCAAAATGAATCCGCATCATTTCGGTCCATATTATCATTTTCATGGTAAATATGAATACAAAGTGATTGATTGAATAAATATCTATTGAACTCCCCATACTGATCTAAAGTTCTAATCATAAATAAATAATTTTTAAAAAGAATGCATGCCATCTTAGAGTTGATACATCTCCTCTCAGCAATTGAACTAAGATCGAGATCTGACTAGTTAAAACTTTGTAAAAAAATCTCAAATATGATCTCCTCCAACGCAAGCTGGATCGCCCAGGCGATAGATTCCGCTTAACAGCAGAACCGCTTTTCGCGCATGTTGCCTTTTGGATCCGAGCTTCTTGAAAGAGATTGCAGCCATTGCCGCGAGGAGATGATAATCAAGACCACCGCAAGCGCCATTGTAGAGCACGGCGAGCTCTTATATCAAGGATTGCCGGCTGAACCGGGAGGGGAAGAGCTCATCCCATCCACGAAGGCCTCCACACAAAGGCGCAGGTCCTCGTGGTACCCGCCCTCTAGGACGGCAAACCTCCTCCCACGACAGAATCGCTCTGCTGCATCCCGGACCAGGCCTCCGATCTCGCAGAAGTCATCGATGTCGAGCAATCCGCCCCAGTCGTTGACATATGTATCGAACCCGGCTGAGACTGCAAGCAGGTCGTACCCTCCCTGAGCCAATACCCTCTCCACCTGATCGATATAGCCCTGTGCATCAAGGCTCAGGTAGTCGAAGTTTGCATCAATAGCCCCGATGTTGACTACCCTCACGCCTTCGCTCCACCGAAAGATATTGGCCGTTCCGTCGCCGAAGTGCAGGTCGATGTCCAGTATCAGAATCCGGCCGGCACGCTCCCTGATCCTCTTGACCGCTATTGCCATGTTGTTTAGAAAGCACATGCCCCAGCTCGTCGATGAGGATGCATGATGGCCGGGAGGCCTAATGAGGGCAAACGCTGGAACGCCATCGAGCGCAAGCTCTGCGGCGGCGATTGCGCCTCCCGCAGCAAAGCTGGCCGCAGGGAGCATCCCCCTCATCGCCACCCGCTCCAGATGCTCTGGACTATGAACGCGCAAAATGTCCGCCTTTGAGGCTGGACTCGGCTCCTGAAACTCGTAGCCTGCAAGCTCTTTCGCTGCCTGGATAACCCTTCGTGGGTGCTCCACAGGGTTGGAGGGGTAGCGTTCTCCATAACGATCGCTGTAGATGATCCTCATGGATAGTTCCGCCTCATTAGATCTTCCCCTCTACAGCCCGGCCCAAGACCCTTATTCCTCGCTTCAACTCCTTACCCGCTGGAACTTCCAGAGCTTATCGAGCCTCATCGTGGCATCGATCCCGACCTTGGTGGTGATGCCGTTCTCGCTTCTAGGATCCAATGTGCTTCCTCGCACTTGAGGGTAGATGTAGAGGTCCTCGTCCCCCCTCATCCGCGTGGCGATTGCATACTCCAGGTCAAGGGGATCGTATATGTTTATGTCTGCGTCAACCACGAGCACGTGCTTCAGGCTCCCATGTGCCTGAAAGGCCGCCTCGATGACCCTCCTCGGATCGGACTCGTCCTCCTTCTCGATCTGGACCACGGCATGAAAGTAGCAGCATCCGCCGTTGGTCAAGAGCACGTTCCTCACCTTCGAAACCCTGGAGGCAGCCCTGTAGATCAAGGGCTCGTATGGAATGCCCATCAACATCTTGTGCTCGCCGCCGCCGGGAAGAAGCCCCTGATAGACGAAGTCCTCCCTCGTCATCATCTTCGTTAGATGTATAACCGGCTCTTTCCTCACGAGGTCCCTCGTTCCTGTGATGTCGACGAACGGCCCCTCGTCCGCCCTCTCGCCGGTGATGTATCCTTCCAGGACCACCTCGGCATGGGGAACCCGGACGCCGTTATCCAGGCGCACAAGCTCGACTGGCTCCCCCCGAAGCGCGGAGGCGTACTCGAACTCCAACTCCTTTGGGACTCTCGTGCTTGCAGCGATTAGGACGATTGGATCGACGCCGATAGCGATTCCCACGGGAAGCGGCCGCCCCTCAGCAATCGCCGCCTCGTAGAGGAGATGCGTATGCCTTCCGGGAACGAGCCTGGTCGCCAGGCGGTCACATCCAAGGACCATCAGCCTATGGACACATGCGTTCATATGCCCGTCGAGCTCAGTCGTCACAACCCCCGAGGTGATGTAAGGACCTCCGTCTCCTTTGAAATGGGTCATTACTGGAAGCAGGCGCAGATCCGGCCGGCCCACCACCTCCTGGAAGGGGGACGAGTCGACCTCGACAACCCGGCCGCTGTACTCCACCTGGGCCAGATGGGATGCCATGGCGTCGCTCGTGATCCCAAGCGCTTGCGCCAGGAGATCCCTGCTTCCGAGGATGTTCATGCAGCCTCGATGTCCGTCGAGATCGGAGAAGAAGAGGGGCTTTCCCCCGACCGAGAGGGCTGCCGCTTCCATGTAGGGGGAGACCGGCCTGGAGATCTCATCGATCGATCCGGAAGACCGCAGATCCTCCAGAAAATCCCTGAAGCTCATGATCGGTTGTTGGTCCAGCGCAGATATAGCCCTTTTCATCATAGGATCAGCACTGCGATTATCCCCGTGAGGAATACGCCGTCGAAGGTGCCGGCGCCACCGATCGATGCCATTGGAGCGCCGAGATCCCGGATCTTGTCCAGATTCAAGAGGTCAGCCCCGATGAGAGTCCCTAGCGTCCCCCCCACGTAGGCTGTGACGAAGGCCAGCTCGTGGACCGCCCCTGACAAGGCGATCAAAATGAGGGCGCTGAGAGCAGCTACGAGCGGCGGGAGCAGTGCCGGCGTGACGATTCCGAGCCCCTTGACGGGTCGAGCCATTTTATGGGTAGCGAGGGCGACAATCGCCGTTGCCGCGAGGGCATACCTGATGGCGGACGGAAACTGTAGCAGGAGGTATATGGAGACCAGGGTTGGGATGATGGCCCCTCCGAGGTTGACTGCGATCGTCGTCCGGTTCGTTATCTGCTCTCGAAATGGCATGCGATAGGTGATGCCAAAGACCCTCACGTGGGCATCCCTGACAACGGGAGCGCTCGACTCGAGGGTCGTTAGTGGTATGTTCACACCGCTTCCAAGGAGCGAGGTCAGCAGAATTAGGAGGGCATCATCCCACGAGAACCCAATCCTCGTAAAAGCCGTCCTCAAGGCCCCGACGAATAGGAGGACCACGATCGAGATGAGCAACAGCGTCAGAACCATGGTGAAGAGAAGGCTGAAGGGATTGAAGAAGTATTGTCGGGCCATGTCCTTTCTCTCTTCCACCTGGTATAAGATTTTTTAGGTAGACGATCGCCTGTGATGGTCGCCGAGCGAGAGCACGAGGGCCGTCGCCTCCTCTAGGAGGCTGGAATCGAGATCTGATATCTCAACCTCCATGACGGCGTTCTCAACCGAGATTCCGCCAAGTGCGATCTTCGGAAGACTTGAGCCCTTGAACCCCTCGACGACCACGAACTCCATGCCGCGCCTCTCCATCTCATCGAGGGCCAAGTCCAGGTTGCCAGGACCAGTCATCCTCATCCAGCCTTCGCTAATGCCAATTGTAAGATCGGATCCTGCATCCAGGTGTCTTCCCGTATCCCCTCCCTCCAGATCGTGGCCTGGCATATGCTTGATCGTCCCGACACAGCCGTACCTCTTGAGAGAGCGAACAAGCGCCTCGACGAGCGTGGTCTTCCCAGTCTTCTTGAACCCAACGACAGAGATTACCTTCAATCCCTCACCCTGCGATCAACGCTGCCAGGAACTTGGGATAGTCGCAGAGATCCGAGATCCTCACGTTCTCGTCGGGGCTATGTATGTTGCTCTCGATCTGTCTTCCAACGCCATAGACGCATGAAGGAATCCCCGTCACCTTCGTGGCATATGCTTGGTCGATCGTTCCCTGCATCCCAGAGACCAACATCTCCCTTCCAGTTGCAGTCCTCACAGCATCCCTCACCTCGGCGACCCAAGGATGATCGGGATCTATGCTCATCGGCGGATACCCGGGATGGAACCTAAGCTCGGGCGGCGACTCTAGAGAGGCGATCATCTTCTCCATCTCCTCCATCGCTCCCTCCATCGTCTCCTCCGGAATGACGCGGCGGTCGCCCTTGAGGACGCACCTGTCAGGGACGATGTTCTCCTTGATTCCGCCATTTATCATGGTTATATTCAATATCGGCATCAGCCGGTCTATGCCAAGCTCCTTCAGGCTCGAGTTGGCCGGGAGATTCGACTTTCGCGACTCGATATCGGCCTTCAGATCGAGCAATGCTGCCATGACCGGCACCGCCTTCTCTATGGCGTTCTCCCCCATGAAGCTCGCTCCGCTATGGGCGGCCGTTCCGCGGACGGTTATCTCCCACGTCACCAGGCCGTTGTTGCCGATGACGACGTCATCCGATGTCGTGTCCATGCAGAGCATCTTGTCCCCCCGAACGAGTCCCTCATCTGTCAGGTAACAGAGGCCGGAGTAGCCCCCCACCTCCTCGTCGGTCGTCAAGAGCACCTCGAGGTTGTACTTTGGATGGCCCGCCTCCATAACAGCCTTGAGCGCTGCCACCAGCCCTGCGACAGCTCCCTTGGAGTCGCACACGCCGCGGCCGAAGGCGCGGCCTTCTCGAATATCGAGAACGAAGGGATCGGAGGACCAACCCGTGCCTGCTGGAACCACATCCAGATGAGTGTATATCGCAAGCGTCTCCTCTGCGCCGACATCAAGCCGAGCCCTCAGGTTTACCCTCTCCCCAAAGAGGCGAGAGTCGCGCCGCTTGGCCTCGAAGACCTCCTGGGGCATGACTATCCTATCGGTTCTAAACCCCATATCCTGGAATTTGGGGATTAGATAGTCCACAACCTCCGGATAGCACTTGCCCGGAGGCGCAACCGTCTCGAAGGCGATTAGATCTCGGAGAACCTCCATCAGATAATCGGTGTTCTCGTCGAGGTAACGGCGAATTGACATGTTCATAGGCTACGTTTGGCATGCCAATAAAAATATCTTTGCCCCCCCGGTCTGGATTTCCTACCCTTGCCGCGATGGGCCAGCTCGAATCGAGACGATGCGCGATTGGGGCCGCTACTCCGGCCCCATTGGGGAGCCGCGCATGGGGAGAGGTGGACAGCCATATGCCGCTTGAATCGGACAGTTTTAAGTCGCCATTGACAGAACCTTCAAGGTCTGCGTTAGATACCGCCCGCAGTGGCGATAAGCCGCGGCCTTCATAGCCTGGAGATAGAATTCCCCTTATTCTCATCGTATAGCCACCAAATCGCTGACACCCCCATAGATCATCCCTGCTTGCCAGCAGCATGAGGCCTCAGTCCATTCCCGAAGAGAAGGCGATGCCGGACTCGCTCAGGCTCCCAGAAGCTCGCCCCGGATCGCGAAAGAAGCACGCAGGGATCCGCATGCTCGCGATCCCAGCTAAAATCGCTCCCGATTCTCCTGCTGGAGTGGGCAGCGATCCTGTCATAGTCAAGAGATATCGGTATATGTGGGTGGATGGCTTAACCGAAGACAAATTGGTGGCACTCATATGGCAACGATTGGCTTCATCGGCACTGGGAGCATGGGGGGCATGCTGATACGTAAATTCGTCGAGACCGGGGCGTTTCCAGCGGGCGACTTCATTGCGACTAACCGATCTTCCGATAAGGCCATGGCGATCGCCGCGACGACCGGGATCGGGATCGCGGGGAGTAACCTCGACCTGGCGGCTGCTTCGGACGTGATCTTCATCTGCGTCAAACCGCTCGAAGTCAAGTCCTTGCTAAAAGAGGTGACTACTCCCCCGAATGAATTCGGGGGCATCTAGGTTGTATCCCAACCAAGGA
>CAZWDT010000073.1:0-7777 GCA_964632755.1 uncultured Methanotrichaceae archaeon | reverse complement strand
GGATCTGGAAAGTGATAGGAATGAAAGTGCTAGTGGTAGATGATGCCCCATTCATACTCAAGGCCATTCGAGATATATTGGAAGCATATGGCAACGAGGTCTTCGAGGCGGTGAACGGCGAAGAAGCGCTCTCCGTTTTCCAAGAAGCCCGGCCGGATGTCGTATTAATGGACATACTGATGCCGAAGTTAGATGGTGTAGGCGCCACCAGGAAGATCATGGAGATCGACTCCCAGGCAAAGGTGATAGTGGTTACTGCCGTCGGAAAGCATGGTCTTGAAAAGGATTGCATGGCGGCGGGGGCAAGGGATTTTATCGTTAAACCCTTTAAGACAAAAGATCTATTGAAGGCCATAAATTCCCTGGGAGAGAACAATAGATAGAGGAACATGAAAGGAATTGAGTCGGTGAGAGCCTATCAGCAGGATATCATAGAGGCCATACCCAGCACCATAATCGTTGTTGACAGGGGAATGGAGATCCTATACTCCAACCGCAACTACTATGTGAAGTCGGGAAAGAAGGAGCGCGAGGTGATAGGAGAGCGACTATCCCGCGTCTTCGCACCCATATTGATGGAGAGGACGAGGATAGACGACAAGATCAGGGACGTCCTCTCAACCGGGATTCCCTTCGACGGCGCCCAGCTCAGATATCCCGGGGGCTTCTTCTTTTTCTACAAGATCTATCCCCTCAAGGAGGCAGGAGGCGCGGTGAATAAGGCAGTCATCTTCATGGAGGATATCACCGAGCTAACGCGCCTCGAGGAGGAGCTGAGAGACTCCTATATAAAGCTGGAGAACGCAAATGCTGAACTCAAGGAGAACGACGTTATAAAATCGGAGTTCATCTCCACCGCCTCGCACGAGCTGAGGACACCCCTCACTGTCATGAACAGCTATCTGGAGATGTTCGAGGACGGACTTCTCGGAGAGCTCAACGAGGTGCAGAAGGAGAAGCTGCAGGTTATGCGTTCTCAGACCGATCATATGATCCGCCTGGTCGAGGATATGCTTGATACATCCAGGCTGGAGTCGCGAAGGTTCAAGATACAACGTAGAGAGCTGCAGGTGGAGGAGATCGCCCGGACAGCCATCGAGGATCTCTCCCGCCTCGCAGGCCTTCGGGAACATACGATGAGCCTGACCGCGGTGGAGGGGCTTCCCAGGGTGAAGGGGGACGAGCAGCGCATCAAGCAGGTCTTCAGCAACCTGCTAACCAACGCGATCAAGTACACCCCCAACAAGGGAAGCATCGATGTGAAGATCGAGGACCTCGGCGGGACGATATCGGTCGTCATCTCCGACACCGGGGTGGGGATCGCGAAGAAGGATCAGGAGAAGATCTTCGAGAAGTTCTTCACCGGAGGAGGGTCATCCCTGACGAGGGACGCTGGCAGGATGGGACTTGGGCTTGCCATAGCGAAGGGCATCGTGGAGGCTCACGGAGGCCGCATATGGGTGGAGAGCGAAGTAGGCAAGGGAAGCACATTTCACTTCACCATCCCCCATGATTAAGGATTTAATTAGGTGGATAAAGACCAGGCCGGAGGTCGTGCCCTCCACAGAGGCAGTGGAGAACAAGGCAATCGTCGAGCTGGGCCGGGGATGCAGCTACCTCGTCAAGGAGAGCCGACCTCAGTTCAGCTTGGAGGTCTTCGCCTCATTGGTCAAGGGAGTATGCAGGGAATGCAACCAACCAGAGGCCTTCCATTGCGAGAGCATAGGCTGTGATAGCTGCACATTTCCCTGCCCTTGCAATAAGTGCAAATACTCTCGCGCCCAAGGGCTCTGTCTCACCACAGGCTCCCCAGAGCAGATAAGGAACGATTTTCTCCTCCAGACCACCCCCATATACTGGATAAGCAGGCATGGCGAGGAGAGCGTGAACCCGGCCAACCTGGAGGTGATAGCGGAGATGATCGCGCGCTTCTTCGGGCGCAGCAAGAACCCCGTCGTCTTCTTCGATGGCGTGGAGTACCTGATCGCAACCGTCGGATTCATTCCCACGCTGAAGTTCCTACGGGATATCCACGAGAGCACTGTGATCTGCAAGGCCATCTTCATCATGCCCATCAACCCTAGGGCGATCGAGAAGAAGGAGCTTGCCCTCATCGAGAGGGATATGAGGGCGATTGCGCCGAGTTAGTCGAATTTCCTGACCCCAACCACCCAGATTGTGAGACATCGAGAGGAATATGAGGGTGATTGCGTCGAGTTTAGAGGAGGGCGGACCGAAGCGACCTTGAAGAGGCTGTAAAAGCGCTGGAAGCATATGGGCGGATTGGTTTTTAATTTATTGAAAATGTACCCCAATGAAAGCCAATTTTATCTGCCCTATTGACATGGAAAACTCTTTATGCTCATCCTTGCTAAATTAAAGATGATACCATTGGGCGAGGGCGCCGTCGAAGAGAGCAAAAGAACGAGAAAATGGGAGTTAGTTGTGATCTGATGGAGAACTCGATCGAGAGAGGGCAGGAGTTGGACATGTCCGAGGAGTGCCAAGCCTGCTTGGACAAGATCGTGAGATCCAACCGCGATGTTATACTTTTATTCATCCTTCGGGAGAGGCCGATGTGCGGCTACGACCTCATAAAGGAGATCTTCTCCCGCTACAACGTCTTCTTGAGCCAGGGGACCGTATATCCCATCCTCTACTCCCTTGAGGAGGAGGGCGTCCTCCGGGCGGAGTTCAACAAGGGGAATATGCGGTCCAAGAGCTATTCGATCACCACGGAGGGAAAGAGGTTCACAGAAGAGAAGTTCGAAGGATTCATCAAGGCCCTCGAGTATTCGCTCTCCTTATTCAGGAGATAGGAGGATCATGTTCAGAGACTCGCTAAAGGGCATCGATAGGCTTCTCGATACGGAGATCCCCGAGGGATCGATCATCCTCGTCACGGGCGCTGAGGGGACGCTCAAGTCCGGCCTGGCCTTTAGCCTCCTCGCGAGCGAACTAAAAGATGGAGGGCATGGCCTCTACGCCACCCTGGAGCAGACCAAGGAGAGCCATCTGAGCAACATGTTGAGCTTGGGGGTGAAGAGACACGAAGGACTTCACATATTCGACTATCAGGATATGCGACTGGAATGGCGAGACAGGGAGCCGGATATGCTGAAGACCACTGAAGAGGTGCTGGACTATTACTCAGAGAAGCACGGGAGCCTCTCCCTCTTCGCCCTGGACTCCATGAACGCCCTCTACACCCTATCTGATGAAACGACCAACCTGCGCCGCGAGATGTATTACTTCTTCGACCATCTGCGTGATATGGGCTTGACATCTCTACTGATCATGGAGGATAGCTCCCGACGAGGTCCGGAGCACTTCCTGGCCGATGGCGTGATCGAGCTTGGATTGGTGGAGGGAGCAGACGGCGTCAAGAGATACATCCGCATAAGAAAGATGAGGGCCACCAAGCATCGGATGGAGAGGCATCAGATGGTCGTCGACCGAGATGGGATCTCCATCTTAGGGCCAATATATTGACCGATTCATCGCGGACTCGAGCAGATTCATATGATCCAAACTGCGAGGAGGGTGATTATGAGAGAGTCAGCTCAAAGACCTCGGCAGATCCAGCCTTCCTTGGACCAGATATACCCCCCTGGCGAGGATACCCATCTGCTGCTCAGGGCTGCCATGGAAGAGGTGAGGCCCTCGGACGAGGTGCTCGAGATCGGCTGCGGAATGGGCCTGATCTCCCGAGGGATGGCGCAACAGGCAAAGGACCTTATTGCGACAGACATCAACCCCCATGCCACCAGTCTTGTCAAGGGCTATGGCATAAAAGCCATTCGGGCTGACCTCTTTCGAGGGATCAAGGGCAGCTTCGATCTGGTGCTCTTCAATCCCCCATATCTGCCCACTTTTTCCGACGAGAGGTTAGACGGCTGGCTCAACCTCGCCTTCGATGGCGGCGAAAGCGGCAGGGATACGATCGTCCAGTTCTTAAGGGATTTGAGGCCCCACCTCAGGCCAGGAGGGCGCGCCCTCATGCTTATCTCCACACTCACCGGTGTCGGAAAAGTGATCGAAGAGGCCTCCCGGCATGGGCTGGACTCTCAAGAGCTGACCTCTGAGAGCCATTTCTTCGAGAAGCTGATCGTCCTGAGGTTGACGATTTCCCAAAAGGATTGATTGCTAGATTTAAGCAATATTGCACTCGAAACAATATCTTTATATGCAAAGAGAGGCGACCCCACCCACTGAGCAGGATGGGATCAAAGAGAGTTCGAGAGATGAAGCTCAGGGTGGTCAGCTCCAAGGATGAGATAGATGGCTTGAGCGGAAACGAACAGATGATCCACCTGGCCTTTCGGGCCTCCAACGTCGATATCTTCAGGCTCCTTCAGATCTGCCCCCAAGTACGGGCAATCCAGCTTCCCGTTTCTTATCGAAGGACTGTATCTCAAGCGGGCGAGATGTTCCTGAAGATACAGGGCGTTGAGCTGATAGAGGGGGACTTATTGGGCCACCGCAAGGATCTGAACGAGTACTTCATTATAGACGAGGGAATAATGAGGCGGATCGACTCCATGATCTCAAACGGCTGGGCACTTGAGGATGTCGTAAGCGCGATTGTTGGGGATACCAAGATGTCTGCCGATCTCGTGAGCTACGTCATTCGGATGATAAACTGACTGAGGATGGTATGAGCTCGATTGCCCCTTCCACAGCCAGGTCCATCCCTTCCCCGGTGAGGGTGGAGATGGAGAGACCCCGTTTGACACCTTCCGTGATATCGCATTTATTATAGACATCGAGCACGGGCAGCTGTATCCATCCCTTCAGGCTATCGAGCAAGTCCAGCTGCTCCTCCAGGGGATATCCGCAGTGGCCGCTTGGGTCGACCAAAAAGATCACCACCCCCTGCAGATGCCGGAGAGCAGCCATTGCCTGGAGCTCTATCTCATTTCTATCGAAGAGGGGTCGATCCAGCAGCCCTGGCGTATCCAACACCTGATACCTGAGGTTTCCCCTCGCCATATGGCCCACGATTATCCCTTGCGTCGTGAAGGGATAGGCTGCCACCTGCGGCCTGGCTCCAGTTACCCTTGCAAGGAAGCTGGACTTGCCCACATTTGGATAGCCTGCGATGATTATCGTAGGGAGGTCGAGGTCGAGGGTGGGAAGCTTCCTCAACCTGTCTCTCGCCTCGCCCAGGTAGAAAAGGTCGCCTTCCACAGACCGGAGAACTGATGCCATGCGACCGAAGGCCTTCTTCCTGACGGAGATCTTATCTTCGGCTGACCTCATCTTGCGGAGATGCTCGCGAGAGATCTGGCCCACCTGCTTTGAAGCCCAGCTCACCCTGGCAAGGCTAATGCGCATCTTGTCCATACCCACCATGACATCCAAAAGCTCCCTGTAGAAGGGGGGAAGCCTCTCGAGCGAGGGAAATTTCCGTATCAAGTTGGCCAGGTTGTCCGAGAGCATATTTCCTGCAATTCGAACCATCGACTCCTGATACTTCGCACCCTTCTCGGACCTGGAAGACCGTCTGAAGGCCCTATCCACCAGCTCCTGGGAGCGAGGGACGGTGGGCAACCTCTCGAACATATGCCCGTCTATTGGGCGAAGGGAGATAAAGCTTTACCTAGGGGATCATTAAATAAATGGTTTTCGAAAAGTATATATAGGAGAGAGCCGAATTGAAAGGGGGTGGCCGATTGAGAAGGCTTGGTATAGCGCTTCACGTGGTTCAGAATAAACTGATCCTCCGAGGGGAGGCAGGGGAAGATAGGCCAATTTGGGTGAACTCCCTTGTAGTTGACCGCAACAAGAGGAGGGTTGGGCGGGTATTTGAGATTTTCGGCCCGGTAGAACAGCCCTATATCGTGGTCAGGCCGAATCGGGGCATTGATGTCACGGCCCACGTGGGAAAGAAGCTCTACGTCGATGAGGCGTCCAGGAGAGATGGTAAGTGGAAGAGTTAGAGAGGATTCGAGAGATAGAGCGGACTGAACACGAGAAGATCGAGGAGAGGACCCGGCTCAAGAGGGAGAAGGAGAAGATCGATGAGCTGGAGAGGTTCACAGTAGAGTGCCCCGAGTGCAAGAGCCATACCCTTGTGCGGGACTACGAGAGGGCAGAGCTCGTCTGTGCCGAGTGCGGCCTTGTAATCGACGAGAACTTCATCGATCAGGGGCCGGAGTGGCGAGCCTTCGACCATGACCAGAGGATGAAGAGGTCGAGGGTGGGCGCGCCCATGACGTACACCATCCACGACAAGGGCCTGTCGACCATGATCGACTGGAGAAACAGGGACTCCTACGGAAAGACTATCTCATCCAAGAACAGGGCACAGCTGTACCGGCTGAGGAAGTGGCAGCGGCGCATCCGCGTGAGCAATGCGACCGAGAGGAACCTCGCCTTTGCGCTCTCTGAGCTCGACCGCATGGCTTCAGCCCTAGGCCTCTCAAGGAACGTCCGAGAGACGGCAGCCGTCGTCTACCGAAAAGCGGTCGACAAGAACCTCATCCGCGGGCGAAGCATCGAGGGCGTGGCAGCAGCTGCCCTCTATGCGGCTTGCCGGCAGTGCAACGTGCCTCGAACCCTCGATGAGATCGCGGAGGTATCGAGGGTGAGCAGAAAGGAGATCGGCCGCACCTATCGATTCGTATCGCGAGAGCTGGCCCTAAAACTCATGCCGACGAGTCCGATCGACTACATCCCACGCTTCTGTTCTGGCCTGAACCTGAAAGGAGAGGTGCAGGCTCGCGGGATCGAGATCCTACGCCAGGCGGCGGAGAAGGAGCTGACCAGCGGTCGGGGACCGACCGGCGTTGCCGCTGCAGCCATATACATAGCATCCATCCTCTGCGGGGACAGGCGGACCCAGAGGGAGGTGGCGGACGTTGCCGGCGTGACCGAGGTCACCATCAGGAACCGTTACAAGGAGCTTGCCGAGGAGCTGGATATAGAGATCATACTCTAGTCATCATCCCGCCTAATCGAAGGATGCTACCATATCAGTTCAGTATCCCAAAAAGGTGAGAGCGTCCGGATTGCGTCGCCGAGCCCTATTAGGTAATGCGAACGGCGGTGGCGCATCCCGCAGCAAGCTGCGGGGTATTCGTTTTTAAGATTTGGCACAGTGGATCGCTATGACCCGATTCTATGTGCCTAAAACCTGAGTTCCCAATTGAGGTTCCTCGCTATTCAATGTGGGTATGGGGTGGCAAGTGTCGGCGCCTTTCTGCCTTCATCTCACCATTCCTCCATGATTATCGAGATGTAGCGGCTCATCACATACACCTTGACATAACAAATGACTCATGCCGGAAATCTCCCATGATCCATACCCACTCAATTCAGCGAAGAACCAATATTCTCATGTTAAGGCGCCGGGAAATCCCCTATGTGATATCGGATCTCCGATCGATTGGGAGCGTTTTAAGTTTATGGGGCGTGATTTATATAATAACAAAACGAGTCGCAGAGGCCGCCCGAATATCGATATTGTGATTATGGTGAAGCTGCTCGTACTTCAACATTGGTTTGGCCTATCGGATCCTGAACTGGTGTCAATGGCGGTCTATAAGTGTCCAAAAATGGCGGTAATAAACTACCCACCTGTCAATTCCTGAGTGACACTCTCGGGGCTTGTGCGGATGCTAGACTCAGGAAGTTCATCGAAATGATAGACATGTTCAACCAGGGTTTGACTATCTCCGAGATCGCTAGAAGGACTGAGAATAGTCGTGTATTCGCCACGACAGCCGCGGTCGAACTCATGGCAGTTGTTGCATCAGGCCTGGGGGGCGCGCGC
>CAZWDT010000072.1:0-8005 GCA_964632755.1 uncultured Methanotrichaceae archaeon | reverse complement strand
CTTGGTTGGGATACAACCTAGATGCCCCCGAATTCATTCGGGGGAGTAGTCACTATTAACGGCAATAACTCAATTACTTGAAGTCCATAGGCGATCACTCGGACTTATTGTCAACTTCAGTGTGCCTAAACTGCCAGGAAAGCATTATATTTTAGCCAAAGGGGGGGGGGGCCGCAAATGAACGCGAATTCGATTAAGCAATTAGCGTTCATTCGCGTTTATTCGTGGTTGAGGATATAAAATATAAAACCACTAATGAACACTAATGAACGCGAATCCGACAAAGCAAATAGCGTTCATTCGCGGTTAAAAAGAGGAGAGATAACTCGCGATGGCTTCCCTTACGCCAACGGGCAAACGCGCGTAAACCTCAGGGCCTGTATTGCCATAGATCGTTCTCCACAGGGACTGTCGCATAGAGATTGTTTCCTCCGGCATATATGACGGAGGCGGGGCCGCCTACCTGGGTCCATTGCTCAGGAGTGCCGTTGTAACGCATGACGGCATTCCCAGAGACTGTGAGGGCATAGAGCGTTCCCTGGGAATCGACTGCGAAGGCCTTGCCAGGCCCTCCCGCCTTCTCCCACTGGAATGGAGAGTCCTTGTACTCGTAGATATCGTTGGTCTGGGGGTTTGCTCCATAGAGCTTGTTTCCTCCGGCGTATATGGCATTGGCTGGGCCGCCTATCTGAGTCCATTGGTCGGGGAATCCATCGTAGCGCCAGACCCCGTCGGGAGAGAGGGCGTAGATCCTGCCGATCGATCCGATGGCGAAATCGTTCCTTGGCCCTCCTATCCTCCCCCATTGTCCAGCCGATCCCTTGTAGATGTAGACGTCGCCGGCCTCAGGACCAGTGGCTAAAAGGCCGCCATCCCCACCGTAGATCTTCAGAGCCGGCCCGCCGATGAGGTTCCAGTCCTCGGATTGGCCGCTGTAGCCCAGGATCTCGCTCCCGTCTGCGGATAATTCGAAGATCCGTCCCCCGCCGGAGGCGAAGGCCAGGCCTTGCCCCCCAATCTTCGTCCAGTTATCGAGCGATCCAATATATCGGTATATATCCCCATCACCGATTGAGACCGCATAGAGGGCGGTCCTCTCTCCAACCTGGTCGTGGGCCACAACCACGAGGTCCACAGGCCCCCAGATCCTCTCCCATCCCGCCCCTGCGCCGGGGGAGAGAAAGAGAGCCCCGAGTATGGACAGGATAAAGATGCTCTTCATTGACCACGTCTCCCATTCACAATTAGGTCGCATGATATTAGAAATTATCTTCCCCAAAGGGCGCGCCCGTTGACGCCCCCAAGGACGCCCTCAACAGACACCGTCTGTTTCGAGATCTCGCCGGGGAATCGATAGCCATATAGCTGGGATGAGCGTCTCTCGCGGCTCGTTGATCCCAAACCTGTCTCTCCCCATACTCCTAATCGTACTCCTCCTCATTGCGGCAAGAAAGCTTGGCCGCTTCAGCCTTCCCATCTGGCTGATAATGCTTGCCGGCGCCATGGCCGCCTTAGCCACAGGGGATATCACACCTCAAGAGGCCTTTTTTGCGATCAACCCGGACGTCATGATATTCCTCTTCGGCATGTTTACCGTAGGCGTCGCCCTTCAGGAGAGCGGATACCTGTCGCAGATTTCTTTCCGCCTCTTCAGCAGGGCGAAAAATGCCGACGACCTTTTGCTCCTCATTCTTTTCAGCACCGGCCTGCTCTCTGCCTTCCTGATGAACGATACGCTCGCAATCGTTGGAACCCCCCTCATGCTCCATCTGGCAAGGGCCCATGAGATCTCGCCTAAGCCCTTGCTCCTCGCCCTAGCATATGCCGTTACCACCGGAAGCGCGATGAGCCCAATTGGCAATCCCCAGAACCTGTTGATCTCCATGAACGGGCAGGTTTCATCCCCTTTCCTCACCTTCTTCGGCGCCCTTGCTATCCCCACGTTCGTGAACCTGCTTGCCGCCTACCTCCTCCTGAGATGGAAGTACGGGGACCAGTTCCGCGATCGACCTTTGACGCACCGCCCTCAGGAGATCAGCGACGCGAACCTCGCCAGGCTCTCCAGGATATCGCTTGCCCTGATCCTCGTCATGGTTTCCGGAAAGATGCTCCTAGTCCAGGCGGGGCTCGATCTAAGGCTCACATACATAGCGGTGATCGCAGCCCTCCCCTTGCTTAGAAGTCCCCGCCGCATCGAGATCCTGCGCCGGGTGGACTGGCATACCCTGACATTCTTTGCGGCCATGTTCGTCCTTATGGAGAGCGTCTGGAATGCAGGGATCCTGCAGGGGTTGATCGAGGGATGCGATCTCGATCTCGGATCCATCCCCATGATACTTCTTGGAAGCGCAATTGTAAGCCAGATCATATCGAACGTCCCCTTCGTTGCGCTCTTCCTCCCGGCCCTCCAGAACATGGGCACCTCTACGAAAGGGATGATGGCGCTTGCCGCCGGGAGCACGATTGCCGGAAACCTCTTCATTATGGGCGCTGCAAGCAATGTGATAATCATCGGAAACGCCGAGCACGAGGGCGAGACGCTGACCTTCATGGAGTTCGCCCGCCTGGGAATCCCGCTTACCGCAATCAACCTCCTCGTCTACTGGATCTTCCTTCATTGAGGGAACTCCAGAAACGGCGACGTCTGAAGGATTGGACGACTCCTCGATTCGCCGAGAAGGGCAGGCGCGGCTCGGCTATCGCTCGGCCCCGCACGAAAGGTATAACGTATATAACGCCCGAGCTAGGGGTAGCGATGTTGTGCTGAAAGGAACGCAACTCCTTCATGGATAGCAATAGACCACGGCGAGGCGTTCCAGCTAATACAGGTCGATGATCGATAATGGCGGATAAAATCAAGATGATCATGGATCAGGCCCACAAAGAGATGAGGGCCTATCTGATGGAGCATGAGAGCAAGCAGATCCTGGAGGAGCAGGGGATCTCAACCACCGGCACCCGCGTGGCAGGCTCGGCGGATGAGGCCGCAAAGATCTTTCGAGCACTGGGAGGGCCGGTCGCGCTGAAGGTGCTATCCCCATCAGTGGTGCACAAGTCCGACGCTGGCGGCGTAAAGCTCGACATTCGGGATGAAGAGCAGGTGAGGAAGGCCTACGATGAAATCCTCAGCCAGTTTGGAGACGTCGAAGTCGTAGGCGTATCAGTTCAGGAGATGGCAAAGCCCGGACTTGAGGTCATCATCGGCGTGACCAGGGATGCGACGTTCGGGCCTGTAATGATGTTCGGGCTCGGCGGAGTCTTCGTCGAGGTTCTAAAGGACATATCCTTTAGGGCGCTTCCAATCGGAGGGGATGAAGCCCAGGATATGATCGATGAGATCGCAGGCCACGCCCTCTTGGAGGGCTACAGGGGATCGAAGGCGGACATCCCTGCCCTAAAAGAGCTGATGGTGAAGGTATCAGACCTCGTGATGAAGGCGCCGGAGATCACCGAGATGGACCTAAACCCGGTCTTCCTCTATCCCGAAGGGTACAAGGTAGTCGACGCGAGGATCGTACTGGGGGAGGCGCAGCCACTTCCGCCCTCCCCAAGGGGAGACCAGGACTTCTCAAAGCTGCTCTATCCAAAGAGCATCGCCGTGATCGGGGCTTCCGGCACCAAGGGCAAGCTTGGCTGGAACGTATTCTCCAACCTCGTCGATCACGACTTCAAGGGGAAGCTCTATCCGATAAATCCGAGGGCCGACACCATTCGAGGCATCAAGGCCTACCCCACGATCCGCAATGTCCCCGAGCCCATCGACGTCGCCATAGTCCTGGTATCGGCAAACACAACCCCTGATGTCGTCAGGGAGTGCTGCGAGTGCGGCGTAAAGTACATCGTGGTCGAGTCGGCGGGCTTTGCCGAGATGGGCGAGGGGGGAAGGATGATAGAGCGGGAGATGATGGAGATCACAGGCCCTTATGGATGCCGGCTCCTCGGCCCCAACTGCTCCGGGATCATCAACACCCACAGCAACATGGTCCAGTCGATCGGCATAGTCGATGCCCTAAGCCAGGGTAACATCGGCCTGATATCTCAGGCAGGGGTCTGCGCCGCAGGCATGCTCTGGGGGCTTCGCCACATCATGGACTTCGGAATCGTCGCCACAATCGGAAACAAGCTCGATATAAACGAGACCGATATGCTCGAGGCAGTCTCGCACGATCCCAACATCAACGTGATCTGCATGTACCTCGAGTCCGTGAAGGGCGGCCGCAGGTTCATCGATGTTGCCCGGGAGGTAACGCGGGAAAAGCCGGTGATCGCCCTGAAGTCGGGCCGAACCGACGCCGGAAAGAAGGCTGTTACATCGCACACCGCATCCCTTGCAGGCGACGACCAGATCTACAGCGGGATCTTTCGCCAGGCAGGAATCGTGAGAGCCAGGGACTACGAGCATATGTTCAACCTGACGAAAGCATTCTCGAAGCAGCCTCTCCCCTCGAAGGATGGCGTCTTCATAATAACATATGCAGGGTCGCTTGGCGTAATCTCGGCGGATGCCGTAACCGACAACCACATGAGGCTTGCCGAGCTCGAGCCTGAGAACAAGAGGCGCCTCATGAAACTGCTTCCCGAGTACGTGGGAGGGCTAAACCCGGTCGACTACACCTTCAGCCAGGATGCCGATACTGTCTGCAAGACGTTAGAGATAGGCGTCGACAGCGAGGATGTCGGAAGCTTCATAGTCGTCCTTCAGGCGGAGATCCTTAGAAGCTATGTCGAGCCCCTGAGCAAGATAGACTATCGCGGAAAACCGGTCATGGCCTGCGTTGCAGGAAAGGAGTTTGCAATGGAGGGCGTGATAGAGATGGAGCAAGCGGGAATCCCTGTCTTCTCGACGCCGGAGGAGTGCGCCGATGCCATCTCCGCGATGTATGACTATAGAAAGAGGGTAAAGGAAGGCCAGGGCTCGCCCTGACCTCTTCATCCTGACCACAATTCTTCAAGGTCCCTTTGCAGATCCGCGCTCATCCTAGCGCCATCGAGCTTTGAAACGGCGAAATACTGAAGGGCTATCTCATCGTACTTGACTCCTTCGAGATTTGCACCCCTGAAATCGGCGTTTTCTAAGGCAGTTGTGTCAAAAACGACTCCGCTCAAATCCGCGCCCGAAAAGTTTGTGTTGTTCATATAGATCTGGGCGAAACGAGCATTCCTCAGATCAGCACCGCTGAAGTCCGCATCCAAATAGTTCATCATAATTATACGGGATGACCTCAAGTTCGCCTTGCTCAAGACAGTTCCCGTTAATGTCCCTCCATACAGGTAGGATTCTGCAAGGTTCGCACCCGACAGATCTGCGTAATCCAGATATACATCATTTAATATGACACCGCTTAGAACGGCATTTCGCAGGATCGCGTTGGTAAGATCGGCATAATCCAGGCGGGCATCATTCAGAGTGCAGCCAGTTAGATTAGCCCTCACCAAATAAGCGCGAGTTAAGTCCGAACTAGTCAGGTTGCAATTGCTCAGGTTTGCCCCAAAGAGCTCCGCCCTTGAGAACAGACAATTTGTAAGACTGCTGCCGCAGGTCTTGAATCACTAATGGGTTGGAATTTGGGTTCATATTAGAATACGGCATTATCAAATGCCTATGGTTCCTCGCTGTTTTGCGTGGGTGAACTTATCCTTCCCCATTTCAACCGCGAATGAACGCGAATGAACGCTAATATTCTACCTTAAATCTCATGCGTTTGGGGTTCACATATAAGCTTATATCGCGCTTCTATCAAAGTTTTTGTATACCTAAGTTGATAATAAGTCCAAGCAGAACGATGATCCCTATCCACGCAATCCGGCGAAGAGCCAACGCTTTATCTTAACAGAAGACGAATGCGAGTCAGGGGGGAGAACCCCTGACCATTTCATCCCATCCAGATATGCCCATCAACTCCAATATTTGCTCTGGAAATTGGATTGCGTTTCTCGCCCTTTGAGCCTCCGTTATGCCCCATCATTATTTCCGCTTCTGTCTACCGTCTACCAGGCCCCCTCCTCGGGTGGATCCACGATCAAGTCACGGATGTAGCCTTTATCGTCGGCCAACCATGTGTAGAGACCATCCTCGTGGAAGAACTTCTTCATTATCTCGTTTCCCTCCTTCTCCAGATCCAGGTCCGCGAACTCCTCTGGATGGAAGATCTTGGCAAGATACATGGCCTCAGGAATGTATCTCTCGATTGGGTAGTATCTGCAGGTAGCCATGCAGTAATAGACCGCGCCGCTCAGAGCGGCATTTACGCCTCCTTCCTTGAACAGCTGGTCTGAGAGCGCCATCTCTATCGTGTACTGTGTCTCGGACGGAGGGTTGTTCTTGTGGCATTTGAGGAGGATTATATCGGGATCCCAGACGACGATCTGCTCGGGCGAGATCGTGAATTCGCTGGTGCTGATCGCATCCTCCTTTGCCACATTGATCCCCCCAGCCAGATCGATCGGGTCGTAGTAGCCTGTGGTCTGTATGATGTCATATATGTGAGATCCTGCGCGTGATGCGAAGTACACCCTCGGCTTCTCGCTATCGTCAATCTGGGATGAGATATCAGTTACAAGGGCCAATTTCTCTTCCATGAAAGAGATCAGGTCTTCGGCCTCGGCATCCCTTCCAAGCACAACTCCTGTGCATCTGATCTGGCCTGCCCACCAGTCCATCATGGTATCATCCATAGTCTGGCTGGGCATGCTGACCACGACCGGGGCGCCAATCTTCTCCTGCAGTGCATCGGCATCGGTTCCCGATGAGACGAAGACCACATCAGGTTCCAGCTCCGCAATCGTCTCGACCTTTGATCCGCCCCATCCAACGTCGGTAACGCCGGTAATCGCTCCGCCGCAGGCAAACTGGAGCTCGCCGACACAGCTTGCACCAGCCCAGTCACCGGTTCCGCTGCCGTCGATCTCTGATCCCTTGAGCCGATCACACCCGTCAAGCGCAACGATTATCCGGGTAACGGGAAGAGATGTCGAGACCACGCGCTCTACCGGCCTTGGCACGGTCACGACCCTGTCGGCCATATCGATCAGCGTTATCTCGCTCTCCCCACCGCTTATGATAAGCTCTATCTGGGCAATGTCCCCCTCGTCGATCAGGCCGTCCTGGTTCGCGTCTGAAAGGAGCGTCGCTTCGTTTGTCCCTTCGATTATCCCCTGCACGTATTCGATATCCAGATCATCGATCCCGCCATCCATGTTCGCATCCCCGAAGATCTTCGGCGTGATATCCGATGCACCTGCGGTCACGCTGGCCAGCGATACGAAAGAGATCAAAGCCAATAACAAGGCCATTCGTTTCATGATTCGCCACCACTTATATATTACATAATTCTATATTGGTGTTATCTAATGATACTATAAATCAGTTTCGGAGATATTAAGCAGATACGTCAAACGGCGGCGGCGCACATCAGAGCAAGCTGCCGTGAATGTGAAGAAGCGCAGCATTGAGCCGCATAATCGCGAAACCTTCTGCCAATTGTAGCCGGGCAGGCCCTTCCCCCGTAGCTCTCCCGCGCCCGCCCTTGCCGTTGTCGCTGCGGAAGGCGACCTGCAAGCCGTCAGGCATCAGGCTGTGCGTCTCGCGTCTGGCGGCGACAGGGAGCTGCGTGGAAACGGCGGCGGTAAATTGCCACATTGCGCCATCGCGGCCAGGGGCAAAGGCGCCCTCGGGCCCTCGCTGGTGCGGGCGAACCCCCGCTCCGGGCGGGCGATGCGAAAGGTCCATCCTATCCTTGGGTTCATTGGCGGAACTGGTTCTTCGCTGAATTGTGTGGAAAGCGATCATCGCTCTGCTTGGACTTATTATCAACTTCAATATGCATGAACTTCGACAGATTCATCATATATTCGCACATATGTCTCCTTAATGTATATAATGTAATGGAGAATACTCTACTTTCCAACTCGTCATCTAGATATATTTATAATCAGATAGCTGGGAGCATATATTTATTACATTGGGAGTGCGGAGGGTCACGAATACCCCGACCTTCAGGTCGGG
>CAZWDT010000071.1:0-8168 GCA_964632755.1 uncultured Methanotrichaceae archaeon | reverse complement strand
TGCCAGTCCCCGTCGATCCTGACAGCGTTCCAGGCGTGGTTTGCATCGCCCACAGGCTCGCCGACCTCGTATCCCCAGCCCTTGGAGTATCCATGAATCGTTGCCGCCTCGAGGCCGGAAACGTTTGCCAGCGCCTCGAAGAGGTTCGTGTAGCCGGAGCAGACAGACCGCCTGCTTCGAAGGAGGCCCTCTGCGCTGAGGTCTCCGTAGCTTCCGGAGAAGAGGCCTTCGGCGTCGTACTCGATGTTTGCCGCAATCCACCTGTATATGGCATAAGCCCTCTCGCGCTCGCTCATATTGGACTCGATCAGATAATCGGCGATGTCCTCTACGGTCTCCACAGGCGGGGCGCCAAGCGCGCGAATGACGATATCGCGATAGATCGTAGAGTACGTAGGCGGAGTGCGATAGGGATCGAAGCTGGAATTATTGATGGGCCGCGCATATCCGGCATCGAGCAGCATCCTGTTGAAGCAGAGCGTCTCGTTCATCGAGCCGTCGGGATTCGAGAGATGGAGGACTGCTGCCGGGGGGTCCTCGCTGCCCGCCCGCGTGATCCAGACGCTTTTTCCATCGAGCCAGGATGCGGCAAACGCCATCGCTTCCTCGTCCCCTACCGCGGATGCTACGCCGGCAAGCGCGACGACCTCGATCGAGCCTTCCTCGGTCTCGACCAATAGCCGGTCTCCAGCGAGGATATCGATAACCTGGGCAGGAGATGGGCCCCCCATTAAGTCCTCCGCCGATGCCGGAAGCAATGCCGCAGAGATCGTGAAGATTAGAAGGACTAGTGCTCTCCTCTGGCTAACGATTGCGAATCCACCCTGGCCCATGGTCTCTCTCCTCATCTCTCCTTGTCTCCCCTGCCCGATCTCTATCTTCGAAAGGGCATAAGGGCTTTCGCTTGATATTGCCCTCTTGCCGACGATCACCACAAAGGCACAAAGGCACAAAGACTAATACAAGTTCTTTGCTCTTTGTGCGCCCTTTGTGGCTTTGCTCCTTTGTGTTAAGTTTCCTATAAGAACAAATTTTACATGAGATCACGAGCTATAGACGGGTTATAGAAACTCCAACCTATTTCAGAATCACGCCCCATCCTTCCGCAGATGATTTATCTCATGCCGCCCTCCGGAGGAGCGAGAAGATCTCTATGGAACGTTTCGACAAACTGCTGGAGAAGGATATCGAGGGATACCAGGGGGAACACAGCCGCCTGATCGGCCAGGCCCCTGCCCTCTACCGCCTCATGAGCCGGCTCCTTGGCGATCCCGCCCTTCCGCGAAGCATGTGGAAGCTCGTTATCGCAGCAATCGCATACTTCATCATGCCAAAGGACGTCATCCCCGAGGAGATTCACGGCCCAAAGGGATATGTGGATGATATATTCCTCTGCGCCCTTGTCGCAGATAGGGTCCGAGAGGCGACAGGCTCGGATGAGATCCTGATGCGTAACTGGGGTGGCGATCTCCCCGTAGTTCCTCTAATTCAGGAGATCATCACCAGCGAGAAGGATCTAGTTGGGGACGAAGGAGAGGCGATACTCAGGTGCGTCGGCTTCGATGAGCTGGTCGAGAGCCCCTGAACTGAAAGGCTGCCCGCTTGAGCGGCTGCCGTCTTAGCGGTAGGGGTACCTCATCTGCAGGCCACAGCCCAGGCAGGTGACGGTTAGGCGCCCCTCTCGAAGCCTCACCCTTGCCTTAGAAGGGGAGAGATAGCACCCGCAGCGCTTGCAAAAGAGCCTCTTTAGGTGTCTTGGGATCCTGATGCGGATCCGGGTGGATATGCGCCTAGCCATCTGCACATAGCGGTCGCTCCTCTTGGGATGGAGAATATGCTCCTCTTCCGCAAGCTCGAAGAGCCGTACAATCCTTTCCAGGGAGAGCTTCCTTGCCTGGGAGATCCCTCTCTTGCCTCCTCTTCTCTTCTTTCCCATCGTAATGCAAAGGCAGGCGAGGATGCATCCCATAAAAGCATATCCCTACCATTTGCAACCCTCGGGCAATCTTTTATGTAACCGATCCGCCGATTGCGTACGAATGCCAGCAAAACAAGTGATCATAGAGGTAGAGCCCGATATGGTCGAGTACATCAGCGCCCGCTCCTCCGACCTGCGCATAGCAACAACTTGCGAGGGGCCAATCCTCCTGCCGGTGAGGATAAGCCAGCCCAAGCCCACGGACCATGTGATCGCCGTTGGGGATAGAAAGGTCTACGTATCCGCGGTCCAGGCCCCTCACATAAGGAGCATAAGCAGCCGGATGTTGCCCCGCTGCGCCCTCCAGTCCAGGGAGGGCTGCAGATGAGGGGGGGCCCTAGTACCTGCTTTCAATGCCTGCCTTAGGGCCGGCCTCGGTCCAGCCACTCTTTGAGGGCCATCATCGACCGGGCACGGTGGGAGATGCGGTTCTTCTCTTCGAGGCTCATCTCGCCTAGCGTTCTCTCCTCCACCTCGAAGATGGGGTCGTAGCCAAATCCGCCTTCTCCCCGTGGCGCATAGCCGATCCTGCCTTCCATCTCCCCGCGAAAGAACCGGGGCTCCATCCCGGGTTCGCCGTAGCATACGACCGAGCGAAAGACCGCCCTTCTGTTCTCCACGTCGGCCATGAGCTTGAGTGTGCCCCGGTTTCCGATCGTGTCGAAGACGTAGGCCGAGTAGACGCCTGGAAAGCCTCGGAGGTGATCTATGAAGAGCCCGGCGTCCTCGATGATCGCTGGTGACGCGAGCTTTCGCATGACCTCGGCTATTCCGAAGGCTGCAACCTCTTCGAGGCTATCTGCCTGCACCTCGGTATAGCCGATATTCCTCTGCAAAAGATCGTCGATGATCGCTCTCGCCTCCACGAACTTGCCCCCATTGCCTGTAACGAAGTATATCATCAAATGGACCTCTCATTTTCCTTGCTCTCTTTCCATCGGCCACATATTACACCATCGCTATTGCCGGTGATGATCTGGCTCTTCACTGAATTGTGCGGGTAGGTATCATACTTCTACTTGGACTTATTGACAACTTCCAAACGCTTACACTCCGATGGAAGCGCTATATCTAAGCTTATATGTACCTCAAATGCATGAGTATTAAGGGAAATATTAGCGTTCATTCGCGTTCATTCGCGGTTGAAATTTGGTGAGATACGTTCACCCACATAAAACAACGAGGAACCAAGAAATTTTACATGAGGTCGCGAGCTGTAGGCGGATTATAGAAACTCCAACATATTTCAGAATCACGATCCCATTGTCAGGAGTTGCATCTTTCCTCGTCCATGAGATTCACCATCTCTTGTCCATGGGATCTATGGGATGATGCCAAGATGTGTGACGGCAACATATTTAGGCGGGCCAGTCAACTTCTGCCGCGGTGATCAAAGATGGACCTGGGGGATCGAGTCTCCGTTTCCCGAGACGGGGTGAGTTATGAGGGAATCCTCATGCCTACGCGAAGCGACAATGTGGTGATCAAGCTCGACAACGGCTACAACGTGGCCTTGCGGCGGCCGGGTTGCAAGATCCAGCTGATCGCTAAGGGACGCGAGACGGTCCTGCCAGAGAGGCAGCTCTCGTGGAGGGAGGGCTTGCCCCAGGTCTCGATCCTCTCGACCGGCGGAACCATTGCAAGCAAGGTGGACTACCGCACAGGTGCGGTCACCAGCCAGTTCACAGCAGGGGAGATCATATCGGCGATCCCGGACCTCGAGGAGATCGCAAACTACAGGGCCAAGGTCATCTACTCGATCCTCAGCGAGAACATGATGGCAGAGTACTGGTCGGAGCTTGCAAGGGCTGTCGCCGATGAGATCCGCTCAGGGTCCGAGGGCGTGATCGTAACCCACGGGACCGATACGATGACCTACACCGCCGCAGCCCTCTCCTTCATGATCGAGACGCCAGTCCCAGTCGTCCTCGTCGGCTCTCAGAGGAGCTCTGACCGGCCGAGCAGCGACAGCTCCATGAACGCGATCTCTGCAGCCACGGTTGCGATAAGCGATATCGCCGAGGTATCGGTTGTGATGCATGAGGGCATGAGCGACGACTACTGCTCCATCCATCGCGGAACTCGCGTGCGCAAGATGCATACATCTCGCAGGGATGCCTTCAAGAGCATCAACCAGCCCCCGATAGGGAGAGTGGACTACCTAAGAAGGGAGATAGAGACATTTGGCGCGTACAGGCGTCGCGGCGATCTGGAGCTTGCCCTCCATAAGGAGATCGAGCCTCGCTGCGCCCTAGTCAAGTTCTTCCCAGGCGCCTCCTCAAAGATCCTGGACTACTACGTGGATGAGGGCTACAAGGGAATGGTGATCGAGGGAACGGGCCTTGGCCATGTGGCGTCTAGCTGGATTGCGTCCATCAGGCGGGCGGTCGACTCCGGCATCCCTGTCATTGTGACATCCCAGTGCATGCGAGGCAGGATCTGCGACCGCGTGTACGATACCGGCCGCGATATGCTTGCAGCGGGAGCCCTCGAGGGTAGAGATATGCTCGCAGAGGTCGCCCTCGTAAAATTGATGTGGGCGCTCGCAAATACATCCGCCGAGGAAGAGCTGGAGTCGGTGATCTGCAGCCCCATTGCGGGGGAGATCTCGGCCTCAACGCCCGCAACCACCTAATCGAATGCTTGCGCCCCTCTTCCCCAAGCCTTATAAACTAGACGGGTGAAGGGGGCAAGATCAAGATTATCTGGAGGAAATCCGTTTGGCGCGAAAACCAGCAAGCATGTACAGGAGGATCGAGCGCCCATATACCAGGAGAAAGTATATGGGGGGCGTTCCGGGGAGCAAGGTCGTCCACTATGACATGGGGAACTTGCAAGAGGACTTCCCCGTCAAGATCTCCCTGATTGTGAAGGAGCCCGTGCAGATCAGACATACCGCACTCGAGGCGGCGAGGGTTGCTGCCAACCGTTATCTGATGAAGATGGTGGGAAGGACCAACTTCTACCTGAAGCTGAGGGTCTACCCGCATCACGTGATCAGGGAGAACAAGCAGGCCACCGGAGCAGGGGCGGACCGTGTCTCAAGCGGAATGCGCCATGCATTCGGAAAAGCAGTGGGCACGGCGGCTCAGATGGATACAGGCCAGAGGTTATTCAGCCTCGCCATCAATCCACAGCATCTGGTGGAGGCCAAGACCGCCCTGATCAGGGCAGGCCATAAGCTACCCACCCCGATCAGGATTGTTGTGGACTCCGGCATGGAATTAATCAAGTGATCGGTGACTTGCTTGGATGACTACCTAGAGGGCCTCGATCGGGCCCTAAAAAAGATGCCCCCCGGCAAGGGCACCCATGAAAGATTCGTGATACCTGCCCCTAAGGTATTCTATGAGGGCAAGGCTACAGTCCTGGACAACTTCGCAGGCATTGCGGACACGCTGAACCGCGATCCAGATCACCTCATGAAGTACCTTCTCCAGGAGCTTGGCACGGCGGGGAAGATCGAGGGCCATCGGGGCGTCTTCCAGGGCAAATTTACCGATGATGCTCTGGCCAGGCAGATAGAGGCTTACTTCGAGGAGTACGTCCTCTGCTCGGAGTGCAGGCTTCCGGATACGCATCTGATCAAGAACGATCGAGTGCTGACCCTCACATGCGACGCATGCGGGGCGCATCGACCGGTCAGGAAGCGGAAGGCCAAGACGATCATCGCCAAGGATGTGATCGAGGAAGGCCAGACCTACGAGTTCCGAGTGGAGTCGGTGGGGAGCAAGGGCGATGGCATCGCCAAGGTGGACAAGTATCTCATATTCATCCCGAGCACAACGAAGGGGGATATGGTCAAGGCCAAGATCAAGAAGATAAGCGGAACCCTGGCCTTCGCCGAGATAGTGGAGCGATTGGGAAAGGTCTGATCCTATGGAGAAGATCAATCTCACATTCACCGAGGACCATAAGTATCGCGTGGAGTTCCACCCAGTCGACTTCTGGATGGACTTCGCCTTGAGCTATGCGGCTTTGCCCTGGGAGGAGAGGAGCGAAAAGGGGCTATCGCTCGTTGCCGTGAACTACTCCTACCTCCTCAACATCCTCATCATGGCTCGCGACTATTATAGCAGGGTATCTATCTGATTGCTGGTCCGCGAGATCTGTCATGCCAACGCTCATCGGCAATCTGATACGGGGACTCCCGCGGATCGAGGAGGGGGACCTCCTCGCTCCCATGATCGAGTCGTGTGGGGATCTTCAGGATGGGGACGTGCTCTGTGTCGCAAGCACGATCGTTGCCAAGTCCGAGGGCAGGTCCCGCAATCTTGATCTCTATCGGCCCTCTCAGAAGGCCGTCGCCATCGCAGAGCGGCTTGGAAAGGATCCTCGGTTCGTCCAGGCGGTGCTCGATGAGTCGGAGGAGGTCCTTATCACAGACCCCTTCCTCCTTGTGGCAACGAGGTTTGGACATATCTGCGTGAACGCTGGAATAGACCAGTCGAACGTCGACAGAGGCGAGATACTCTTGCTGCCCGAGGATCCAGAGAGAAGTGCAGAGCGGCTGCGCGCTGGGCTCTCGAGCGATTGCGCTGTGATAATCACAGATACTTGTGGAAGGCCCTTTCGCTGTGGGGTGGCGGGGCTTGCCATCGGCTGGGCAGGGATTGCCGCCCTTCGAGATTGGAGGGGTGAGGTCGACCTGTTCGGCAAGGTTCTGGAGATCACCCTGGAGTCGATAGTCGACGAGATAGCGGGATTCGCCAATATGATGATGGGGGAGGGCGGCGACGGAAACCCTGCGGTGATTCTTCGCGGCCTCTCCTATCCGAGGTCCGGAGGACGGCTCTTTATGCCCGTGGAGAAGGACGTCATAAGGCGCCGGTTGTTGGGCTGATCTCGCAACGGTTTTATAGATTCTCCATATCCAGATATCCGTGCATCCACCGATTGAGATCGTCATACCCTTCAAGCTACCAGGAGCCAAGAGCAGGCTTGCATCCATCCTCTCCCCTCATGAGAGGAGAGCCTTTGCGATCGCAATG
Organism: uncultured Methanotrichaceae archaeon; assembly: GCA_964632755.1. Taxonomy (GTDB): domain Archaea; phylum Halobacteriota; class Methanosarcinia; order Methanotrichales; family Methanotrichaceae; genus JAFGMR01. The sequence continues at coordinate 1,199 of CAZWDT010000071.1, read as the reverse complement.
TTGGAAGACGTCCTGGAGGCGGCATCAGGCCTGGGAAGAATAACGATAATCTCCAGATCGGCCCTTCCAGTCCTTCAAAGATGCGACCACCGGACTCTGGTCTCCCCAATGGAGCTGAACGATGCCCTCAACTGGATGATCGATGAGGTGAACGGGCAGGAACGGCGGTCGGACCTGATGGTGGTGATGGCAGACCTTGCCCTCATCAAGGACGAAGATATCAAGGCAATGATGGCAACCGAGGGCGACGTCGTCCTCTCGCCCGGTCGGGGCGGTGGGACCAACATGATCCTGATAAGAACTCCCCTCTTCCATACCTGCTATTGGGGGAGCAGCTTCATCCATCACCGGGAAGAAGCAAAGCGGCTGGGCCTAAGAATGGGGATATATGCCTCCTATCGAAGCGGCTGCGATATCGACGAGCCCTCCGACCTTGCAGAGGTCCTGATACATGGGGGTGGCCGCACTCGTTGTTTTATCGAGGGCCTCGGCTTCACCCTCTCGGCAGATGGGGGGCGCACGATCGTGCATCGCGCATCAAGGATATGACCGCCTTTCGAGAAGGTCTACTCGACGATCTGGCGGCCTTCGATCTCCTCGGTGATCTCTCGATAGAGTTCATCATCGATCTCGCCTTCTCCTGTCTCCAGCAACCAGATCTCGATCCTGCGATTTTCATCGAAGTACAAGGACGTGCGGTTCATTGCCTTTGCGCCGACAATGCATTCGAATATGGATATTGTCTCAAAGGGAGCGTCGAGTGAGGCGTCGCTCACGACGAATCCGCGATACCCCTAGGCCTCCTTCAGTGGGCACTTCCCCCTCGACCTCCGCGAGCCCTCCGAGCATATCGATGAACTCTTCGGCCTCCTCTTCCGTCAGATTCCAGACGGGGTTTGGAAGGCTGCTAAAGACGTCCAACTCAACGTTCAAATCATCATTCTGAGGGTTGTGAACTCAAATTGGTTGGAATTTCTCTGGCATTGATGAAAGCGATAACTATTGCCAATCAAGGAAGCAATCAATCTCTTTCAAGGTACTTTGAAAATTGCACATGGCTGTTCTGAGACCATTTGCGCTAAATACCAACCAGCAAAAGATGGACTACCTGAAAGGGATCTGAGGTCAGAACTTGCTGCCATGTGATAATTATAACCAGGGCTTACGGACGATCACCACAAAGACAAAAAGGCACAAAG
>CAZWDT010000070.1:0-8346 GCA_964632755.1 uncultured Methanotrichaceae archaeon | reverse complement strand
CTTCAATTATAGCGAATCAAGAATTTATAAAGGTAAATTCGCGTTCATTCGTGTTCATTCGCGGTTAGTACTTCAATTATAGCGAATCAGGAATTTATAAAGGTAAATTCGCGTTCATTCGCTGTTGGTACGTCAATGATCCCACCGAGGTCATGCACAAAAAAAGATAAACGATATCTTGCGGAGTTTTCCCATGCAAAATATGGAGAGATACGTCCACCCATATAAACAACAAGGAACCTGCAATCGCCCGCCCCCCCTATCAGACCGTCACCCACCCCCCATCCCGATATATCCTCAGAGAGGACCGGTTCTGGACGTAATCCATTGTCGAAGACCAGTTCTTGTTGAACTGTTCCCATTGCATGGCCGCAAGCGACCGATCCCTGAACTCCGACTGGAATGGAGTTGTTGGGTACATATACGCCGGATAGCTGTAGTTGCTAAGGTTGCCGTAGCTTCCAAGCGCGACCGGCGCGCGGGAGACCCCTCCTGCATAAGGCGCGGTGTAGAATATGGGATCGGAGAAGTAGCTCCTGATCTCCGCGTAGTTCGGAGGGCTCTCCGTCAACCAGTCCCCGCAGGCGACTCCTGTGAGAAGGATCGTTGCGACCAGGTATAAGATCTTCTGCATTATATCCAGTATCGCCCTTAATCCAAATAAAGGCTGCGGAGGAGCTGGAAACGCCCCCCCTAGACCCGCCTTCTCAAGAGCAAGACGAGGCCGAGCACTGCCGCTGAGGCGCTGATGGCATCAAGCCCCGGCGTAGATTCGGCAGCTGCTGCGCTCGCAGCCTGCCCCCATCTCTGGCCCATCCCCTCCCAGCTTTGAGATCCCCAGCAGTATCCATCGCCGCAACATGTGCCGTTCTCGTAGCAGGTGGCCCGCTCCCAGCATCTGCCCTCGGCACAACAAGTGCCGTTCTCGCTGCACTCGGCATTTGAGCGATATTCTCCATCCATGCAGCATGTACCGTTCCCCCAACAAGCGAGGCCCCCATCAAAACAGGTGCCGTTTTCCCAGCACTCGCCCTGATAGGAGCAGGTCCCATTGGCCCAGCAGGTAGCCCCTCCCTCGCCATATGCCCCGCCCGGTCCCATCCTCCACCCCATCTGTGATGAGGCAATCGAAGAGGCCGCGAGCAGCAATATCGAGATCAAGGCAAGCCTGCGCCATCCAGAAGGCTTCAAGTTCATAGCCAATGGTATTGTAATCGATCACATATAAATGGAATAGATCCTATGGGCTTGAAGAGCGCCTCCATCATCCCTTCTTTGGGGATATGCGCATCAAACAGCCATCCTCGCTCTTCTCCACCTCAAGCCCCATCCCCATCTCGGAGAAGACGCGGCGCCAATGGCTCTCGGAACAGATCTTGCAATGCTCCTTTGCAAGCATGGATGCTCCGATGCGGGAGAATGCCTTGGCTCCTGCGAGTATTGCGCAATGCTCTCGGTCCAAGACGGCGCATCCATCCTCCGCCTCCTCGATCTCGATCTTGGAGCCGAAGAGGTTTGCCTCGTTTGTGGCGATCGCGATCGCCACCTGGATGGGCGTCGAGAACCCCATATGCTTGAACGTTCCCGCCACCTGGCGGGCTCCCAGATCGTAGTACTCCCGCAATCCCTTCCGTCCGAGCTTGCGGCCAACGTATCCGCTGCTGCTGTAGAAGTTGCCGATCCACACCCCCACCATTCGCTGCTGGATCTCCTCTAGGGGAAGCTCTGGAACTTCTGTCATGGTAAAGAGGAAGAGCGGGGTGGATATAACGCTTTTGAAGGGGAGAACTGCCGGCCTGAAGGCCATGGATAGGCATTATATCGAGATAATGCGAAGCCAGGGCGCATAATGGCGCCCATACAGGCGTTTGCCGTCCTCGCCATACTTATCATGACCGTCGCCCCGGCCTTTGGCGGACCGGACAGCACAGATCCAGCAGCGGAGACCTCGGCCCAGGAGATACTGGAGGAGGTCGCAAGCGGCGAGAACGTAATCCACGACGGGGCGATCATCGTCGGATATCTCGACCTCTCCGGTCGAAAGGAGACTGTGGAAAGCTCGATCTCCCTTACAAACTGCACCATCTCGGGGGGCGCCAACTTCAAAGGCGTCACGTTCGACGGGAATCTGGCCTTTGGGGGATCGCGTTTCGTCTCCAAGGCCGAATTCCAGGGGGCATGCTTCTCCAAGGGCGCTGACTTCCAGGAGTGCCAGTTCCAGGAGGATGCGAGGTTCCCCAAGGCCCGATTCCTCGATTTCGCCGACTTCTCGAACGCCCAGTTCCATGATTCGGCGGTATTCGGAGGAGCCAGGTTTGAGGAGGCGCGATTTCGAGAGGCAGAGTTCCTCGGCCTTGCCTACTTCACAAGGACGGAATTCAACCAAAGCGCCGACTTCGTCTCGGCGGTCTTCTCAAAGGCTGCCAGCATCAAGGGGGAGTTTCGCGGCCCCGCGTACTTCATAAAGGCAAGCTTCGGCGACGACCTGACCATGATGGATTGCACCTTCGGCGATAAGAGCTACTTCAGAGAGGCGACCTTCGGCAAGGCCGCTAACATGCACGATTCCCAGTTCCATGGGATAGTTGAGTTCGATGGCTCGACCTTCGGTGGAGAGGCGATCCTCCAGCGCTCTGTATTCGAGGATAACGCAACCTTCAGAAAATGCCGGTTCAACGATAATGCGAACCTAGGCGATGTTCGATTCGTTAAGAACGCATCCTTCAGCGAGGCATCCTTCTCGAAGCGAGCCGAGTTCGAGAACTCCACCATCGGATACTAGATCAGCCTCTCCGGTGCCGAGTATGGCAGCCCCCTCTTTCGCTGGAGCGCCCTGGAGGGGCATCTCGTCTATGATAAATACGTATTCAAGAGATTGATCGAGAATTATAAGGGCTTGGGCTGGTACCTCGATCTCACCAACTGCTATTACTCCTATCGGAGCGAGGAGATGGAGAGAAAGGATTGGGGAATATCCAAAGGAATATTGGGATTCGCAATCGTTGCCCGGTCGTAGATCTCCAGTATCTCTGAAGCGAGAGCGTCATTCCCACCCCATCCGTCCGGCAACTTATAATCGGTACCCCCTTCCCTGGCCGCTTGCTGCCGGCAGTCCGCCTGGAGCGTCAACGATGGGGGGTAGGCCGGATCTACCTTCAGATTCTCATCGCAGCATACGCAACACTGGAGGTAATCTCCCATCTCGTAGTGGATGCGGCAGGCCTTCTGCCTCACATCGAGGATGTCTGGATCGATATCCAAAAGATCATAGTAGACGTCCAATGCCTCATCCAGTTGCCCTAAGTCGACCAGAATATCGCCTTTGAGCTCCAAGGAATCGATATCCGTATCATCTTCCGGTAGGGCCCTATCGATGGATGAGAGGGCCTCATCGTATCGGCCCTCCTCGCGAAAATCCAAGGCCATAGCGTAATCCTCGTTTTGATCAGCCGATATCGGCTGGATCGAAGCGGCCATCAAGGTCGCCATCATGAGCACAAGAAGAGCGTTTCTCATGCTCTTTAAGTAGATTTATTGGAGTGAATATCTTGCCTTGAGGATCCAACTGCCGTGGAAAACGCTGCGAAGGCGGACCGGAAGGGTTATCGCCACAGAAGGGGGATCTGTCTAAAAGGTGATGAGATGAGCCGCAAATCGATACCGATCATCCTTTTGATGCTGCTATCCTGCCAAGGAGCGCTATGCGAGAATACGATCATATTGGCCTACGACGACGGAGTTCCAGATGACGGCCTCTGGATCGACGAGGGACGGGGCCATGCCTTGCTCTTCACCGCCCCCTGCGAGGAGTGGACGTTGTCGCAGGTGGCCCTCTACGGCAAGCTGGTGGAGAATGGATCCTCCGATGTATTCGTCCTGGAGGTCTGGGACAAGGACCTAAACCTCCTTGCCAAGATCACCGATCGCACAAAGGCCTTCTTCGGAGATAAGATGGGCTGGACGGTTGTCGATATTCCTGATGTCCAGGTCACCCAGAACTTCTTGGTGAGCTTCTACGAATACGGCGACGTCTACATGGGGGCCGATACAAGCAAAGGCTCCGGCCGCTCCATCATCACAGCCCGGGCACCCAACCACATAATGGAGTGGGACATCACCTCGTGGAAGAGAAACGAGACCAACTGGATGATCCGGGCCATGGGCTACTCCCCTTCGCCCGTCATATATATCGAGATGCCGTCTGCCTCTGCCAGCCAGTCGAGCCCGGCGATGGTCATCCTCAGGGTGACCGATGCCGACGAGAACCTTCGAAGTGCCACTGTCTACATGATAGATAACAGCACCCAGGAGATGGTCTGGTCCGAGACAAAGCCCATCGAAGGAGGGGAGGCCCAGGTTCAGTTCTTCTGGCCGGCGACCGAGCACGTGGTCTCAAGCGACACATCAGAGGTCGGCCCCGTTTTGGCGATGAAGAGCTTGAACCTGCCCGCCAACCTCAGCATATACCTGACCTACTTCGCCCGCTGCATCCTTAAGGAAAACGAGACCGAGATCCCTGCAGTCGCCTTCTTCGGCGAGGACGGTCGGCTCAACTCGCTTACGGATATAAGTGGACTCGACCATTACATCTCCCCCACGCTCCTCAAGATCATCGACTCGACGAGGTCCTACTCAGACTATCAGAGGGATAATCTAACGCTCAAAGAAGGGCGAGACAGTCTGAGCTTCTACAAGATGGATGCAGGATCGAGCGATCCCAAGCTTGAGATCTTGCCGTCGCTTACGCTATCAAAATCGCCATTATTCAATCTCGGCCTCAAGCTGGACAAGGCGGATGCTAAGAGCGGGGAGTATCAGCTTATGGTGGAGGTGGAGGACGAAGGAATGAACGTCATGAGGGGAGTCTGGAAGAAGGTCGTGCAGGTGGCATGAGAGGGGCGCATGATCAGCTTTATCTCAACGGACGACCACCACATGCCGATGATACCATGAGCGAGGAATGCGACCTAAGAGAACTACTGATCACCGAGGACGAATACCGGGAGTATCTGATAAGGAGGCTTCGGCTGCAGGGATCCGCTCAGCAGGAGGTCGAGAAGGTGAGCTTTCCCTTCCTCCTGACCTCGGGAAGCGAGCTCTTGCGAAGCTTCATCCTCAACGAGACGGAGTTCGTCTCAAGCCTTCCTGACCAATACAGGCTTCCGGACCGGGGGTTCATTTGGTATCTATTCTCCCAGGCGGTGAGGGAGATCCAGGCCACAAAGGAGAGCATCGTGATCAGGTACCGGATCCAGGACCAGTACAGAAAGCCCTTCAGACAGTTCCACCTGTAGGCTGCCAGGTACCCTCAAGCTTTCCCTCCAGGGCCAATTGTCCAAGGCTTGAAGAAACCTCCTTCTCGATTAAAGCGGGGGCCGACCACTCGAGCGGCGTTCCCGGCAGGGGAGAGAAGTGATGGGCCCTCACTCGGCCCCCTCGACCGACGATCCATCGGGCAAGCTCGAGCGTTGCCATCTGGTCATCCGGCCCCTCCATTGGAAGGCCCAGGATCAAGTCGACCTGTGGCACGAGGCCGAAGTCGATGGATAGGTCGCAGGCGTCTGCCACCGCCTCCACTCCATGGCCCCTCCCAATTTCCCGAAGCACACGGGGGCTTCCCGACTGCCCCCCTATGGAGAGCGTATTGTTGGCGCAAAAGCGTGTTATCAGCTCAAGGGCCTTTGAGGATACGAAATCAGGCCTGACCTCAGAGGGGAAGGTGCCGAAGTATATGGGCCGGCCCAAGTCCGCAAGGGAGCGAAGCAAGGCCTCGACCTTATCCAGGCGGGGAACTCTCCCGTCCGATCCGTAGGCGAGCGCATTTGGCGTTGTTAAGCGGACGTCCTTAAGAAAGCGGGCGAATCTCGCGATCGTCTCCGTCGATCTGTGCCGCATTGAGCTCCCAAAGAGCCTCGGGGTCTGGCAGTACGCACAGCCCCATGGACAGCCCCGCGAGATCTCGACCGGTGCAATGAACGGCGGCTTGAATGGCGGAAATAGGTCGAGGTCGACCGTCTCGCCCGGCGGATTATGGACCATCTCTCCACCCCTCATGCAGGCGACGCCGCTTATGCCGGTTGGATCCTGTCCTTGGATCAATGCATCCAAGAGCTTGGGCAACGCCAATTCCCCCTCGCCCACAACGACGTAATCGAAGTGCTCGAGCGCCTCCTTTGGCCGGGCGGAGGGGTGCGGTCCTCCTGCGATGTATACCGCATCCACATTGGCCATTTCGATCTCTCGATAGACCTCATCTGCCTGGAGGGACGAGAAGCTGTAGAGCATGATGCCGGGCCTCGGCGAATCAGTTGGCCTGGCGGGCCTGAGGTGGATGAGGGAAGCTATGGAGTTGATGTTCTTTCGGTTCCAGCGAAACCAGACGCCGCCATTCCCAGGATCGATATTCTTCATGCGGCAGGTGCGTCCCGATTCCATTTTGTCTCTCTCAGCCATCTCGTCCTCTCTCGTCCATCTCACGGCCAGCTAGCATCGGGGAAGATGTGGACGTGCCTGAACTTCGATACGTCGACAAGCCCCATATCGGTCAGCTTCAGATCAGGGATTACAGGAAGCGCCATGAAGGAGAGCGTCATGAAGGGGTCCTCTAGCGTCGAACCCAGCTTTCGGGCCGCCTCCTTGACTTCCTCAATCCCAACGACGACCTCCCACATAGGCCCCTCGGAGAGGAGGCCTGCTATGGGTAGCGAAAGGGATGCCTGGACCGATCCATCCTTCACCGCCACGAGGCCGCCGCCCATCTCCGCTACAGCCCTCGCCGCTGCCAGCATCTCCTCAGATGATACGCCGACAACCGCGATGTTATGGGAGTCGTGGGCAACCGATGTGGCAATCGCCCCCTCCTTGAGGCCGAATCCTCGAACGAGGCCCAACCCCACCCGACCCGTGGCACTATGCCTCTCCACTACCGCAATCTTGAGTATATCCCGACGGGTATCGGAGACGACGCTTCCCTCCTCCACCAGGGGATGGAGAAGGAGCTGTCTCGTGATGATCTGATGGGGCAGGACCTCTATCACCCTCGCCTGCCCTGCGCGTGCCTCGATCTCGAAGGACGATCGATCCAGACGGCCAACGCGAAACGTTTGGGGCAGCGCCCGTTTGTGCCTCTCAAGCGAGAGCAGCAGGCGGCCCTTCTCCGCGACGACCTCCCCATCCTTAAAGACCATCTCTACTGCCATCTCCTCGATATCATTGAGCACCACGAGATCCGCCCGAAATCCTGGAGCGATCGCCCCCAAGTCGGATAAGCCGAAGCGCTCGGCTGCGTTGAGCGTTCCTATCTGAATTGCCATCACTGGGTCCATGCCCATCTCGATCGATGTTCGGATCATGAAGTCGATATGCCCCTCTCGTATGATCTCTGACGCGTGCCTGTCGTCGGATACGAAGAGGAAACGCCGAGAGTTGAGGCTCTCGACCAAGGGCAAGAGGTCCTTGAGGTTCTTTGCGGCCGTCCCCTCCCGGAGCATTATGTACATCCCAAGCCGGAGCTTCTCCCGCGCCTCCGCTAAGGATGTGCACTCGTGGTCTGAACCAATGCCCGCTATGACGTAGGCGGCAAGGTCGCGGCCGGTGAGAAGCGGGCAGTGGCCGTCGACCGGCCTATTCCCCGCAAGGCGGATCTTCTCAAGCACGGCAGGGTCCCTGTAGATCACGCCGGGGTAGTTCATGACTTCGGCAATCCCTATTACGCCATCCAGATCGAGCAGGCCGCGGAGGGCTTCGGCATCGAGGACCGCCCCCGAGGTCTCGAGGTGCGTTGCAGGAACGCAGGAAGGAAGCATCACGTAGACGTTTAGGGGAGCGCGCCTGGCCGAGTCCAGCATATAGGCGATGCCATCAATTCCGAGCACGTTTGCGATCTCGTGAGGATCGGTCACGACGGTGCATGTGCCATGCGGCACAACCGCCCGGGCGAACTCGGGGACGGTAACCATGGATGACTCGATATGCACATGGCCGTCGATGAAGCCGGGGGCGATGACGAGGCCTGACAGATCCATGACCTCTGCAGCGCTCGGGCAGTCGAATCCGACCACGCGGCCCTTGTGGACGGCAACTGCTGATCTGTAGACCTCGCCGGACAGGGTGTTTACAATCTCCGCTCCCTCGAGCAGGAGGTCGACCTCGACCTCCCCCCTCGCCGCCGCTATCAGCTCTTTTTGGGGCTCCATATCGCTTCCTCAATACTTGGGTCTCAGGAGAGAAGGTTATCCCATTAACTCGTAACGCTTGAAAGACGGATCTGTCGATGGTGGCCTGGCTGCTGTAGTCTCGATGAAGTGGTATGTCGCTTCCTCCTTACGGCAGGCTTATTCGATCGAC
>CAZWDT010000069.1:5547-9048 GCA_964632755.1 uncultured Methanotrichaceae archaeon | reverse complement strand
TACAGTCTGTGGCGAAAGCCTAGATGCCCGCCAATTCATTGGCGGGAGTGGTCACTCGGGGAGGATTGGTCACATGGGGGTTGATCATACCACGACCCAGCTGGAGGGGCGGAAGGGTGTCCTAATGCTCGATAGAGCATGGGGATTAGGAGGATCTCAGAGCTAATCCCCGTCGAATAATTTCAGTCATCGGAGCAGTCAGATCTGTCTCAAGTCCACGATCTTCTGGGATTTGCCTGCGGTCCTCGGGATGGTGCCTTTCTCAACGAGTTCGACCTTGCTTCGCACGTTCAGCACAGCCTTCAGCCGCGCCTCGACCTTCATCTGCATCCGGGAGAGGTCCTCCAGCTTCCCTGTGAACGCCTCGTCCTTCACCTCCACCTTGATAGAGATCTCGTCGAGGCCGTGGCGCTTGCGGTCGACAACGACCTGGAAATAGTCGCCGATCTCGGGGATTTTTAGGAGCACGTCCTCGATCTGACTTGGAAAGACGTTGATTCCGCGCACGACGAGCATATCGTCGGCCCTGCCGAGGAATCGATGCAACCTCCGGCTCGTCCGGCCGCAGTTGCAATCACCCTCCATGAGGTAGGTTACGTCGCCCGTATGGTAGCGGATGAGGGGCATTGCCTGCTTGGAGAGCGATGTGAGCACGAGCTCGCCGGGCTCGCCAGGAGCGCAGGACTCTCCAGCGGGATCCAGGATCTCGACGATGAAGTGGTCCTCCCAAATGTGGAGGCCGTCTTGCTCCTGACACTCAAATGCAACACCTGGGCCGAACATCTCAGAGAGGCCGTAGGAGTCGTAGGCCTTGATCCCGAGGGCTGCCTCCAGCTCCTGGCGGGCCTCCTCCGACCAGGGCTCCGCCCCGAAGCAGCCAATGCGCAGCTTGAGCTTCTCGATTATGCCCTTCTCCTTGGCTGTCTCGGCGAGGTAGAGCGCATAAGATGGCGTGCAGTGTAAAACGGTAACATTGAAGTCCATCATGATCTCGAGCTGGCGCTCGGTGTTGCCTGTCGCCGAAGGCACGGCCATCGCTCCCATCCTCTCTATGCCGTAGTGAACGCCGAGGCCGCCGGTGAAGAATCCGTAGTTGACGGCGTTCTGGAAGATATCGCCCTTGGTCACCCCGACCATGACGAAGTCCCTTGCCATCATATCGGCCCAAGTTGTGATATCGCCTGCGGTATACCCCACGACCGTGGGCTTACCAGTCGTTCCCGAGGATGCGTGCACACGGACCACATCCTCCAAGGGCACGGCGAATAGGCCGAATGGGTAGTTCTCTCTGAGGTTGGCCTTCGTTGTCTCAGGCAGCCTTCTCAGGTCGTCGAGGGAGGAGATATCGCCAGGTGCTATGCCCTTCTCCACCATGATCTCGTGGTAGAAAGGCACATTGCGATAAGCCCGGTCGACCGTATCCTTGAGCCGCTTTTGCTGGAGCCTTTCGAGCTCCCCTCGATCCATCGTCTCCAAGTCGTGTTGCCAGAAAGCCATGATCATTCTACCTTGATGGTTTTGAGGGCATGCTTTGCCCTTGCGTGAGAGGTTAGGTCACGGTATATCAACCATTCCCTGCGGACTATCTCGAGAGCTTGCCCGCCTCTTCAGGGGTGAGGCCGTGATGTACCACCTGGCAGAGCTTCCTTACCAAGAGCGATGGATCAGCAGCCTGGAAGATGTTCCTGCCGATGGCAACGCCTGCCGCACCAGAGCCAACGGCGTCGTAGACCATTCTAAGGAGGTCGGCCTCGGTATCCATCTTGGGCCCTCCAGCAATGACGATTGGAACTGCGCAGCCCTCGACTACCTCTTTGAAGGTATCAGGGGACCCTGTGTAGTTGGTCTTGACGATGTCGACGCCCATCTCGGCCCCGATGCGTGCTGCGTGCTTGACGTACTCCACCCCATGCTCCTCCACGACCTTGGGGCCGCGGGGATACATCATGGCGATAAGCGGCATCCCCCAGAGGTCGCAGATCCTGGCCACGCGGCCGAGGTCGACGAGCATCTCGGCCTCGTCGTCCGCCCCGACGTTCACATGGATGCTCACGGCGTCTGCGCCAATACGAATCGCATCCTCGACTTCGGTTACGAGCACCTTGTGGTTGGGGTCAGGCCCAAGCGTCGTCGATGCCGAGAGGTGTATTATCAGTCCGACGTCCCTTCCGTAGCCCCTGTGGCCGTGGAGCGGGAGGCCCATATGGCCAAGAACGGCATTTGCGCCGCCTTCGGCCACCTTGTCAACTGCCTCAGGGAGGTCGATCAGGCCGGGAATTGGGCCGACAGTCAGGCCGTGGTCCATGGGGACGATCACCGTCCTCTTGGTCTGGCGGTCCAGTATGCGTTCCAGGCGGATGTTCTTGCCTATCTTGCTCATGGCCGCATAGAAGGTCTCGCTGGAATTAAAGGCAGCGGTGATAGGGATGACAATCTTATAAAAAAGAAGGGGGGAGGAGGCAGCCCTAGAAGGGGGCCGCTGCTCCAAACCAGTTCACCCAGAGGTCGCCTATCGCCTTGACGGCAGCGAAGATTCGACCGTCGTCCATGGTGATGACGGATGGGTCGGATTCTATCATTCCGCCGTTCGTTGCGTACCACTGGTGGGTTCCATTTGTTGGATTCAACAGGCAGTCCCTGAGGGTTGCATCTTTTCTCACGGCGAAGATATGCAACAAGCCATCCTGATCGACAGTGGCGTCAGGGGTGCCCGTGAAGGCAACGCCCATGCCGGATGCGGCCGGCGTCTTGAGCTTTCCGGAGCCGCCTATTCCAGTTGTCAAGGCCTCCCAGGGTCCTGGAGTGCCTGTGTTGTCGATCGTCTTCATCCAGAGGCCCTCTGCGGCATTGACGAGGAGCCTGACGTTATCGCCCTCGACCACGGCCTCTACATCGCTTACGCTGATGCCGTTCATGTGGTCCCAGCCGTTCACCCAGGCAGAGGATCCATCGTCCCAGACGGCCATGTTCTGCCAGATGTGGTTCTCCATGCCGGTTCCAGTGGTTCGAACGAATGTGCGCAGAAGCTCAGGATCGTTTGGATCCCTGACGATGTGAGGGTTGCCCTTGATGTTGCCCCCTCCACCGAGGAAGGCAATCGTTGCAGTCTCGGAGATGACGTTGAGGTTGATCAGCCATAGGTTCTTGTCATATCCAAGCCCCACGATCGCCAGGTCCCCGCCAGGGTTCTCTGCGTACTGCAGCACTGCATCGGGATCCGACGTCCAGCCGCCAGGAAGCCCTACCCAATGGGAGTTTGCGACATTGAATGGGTTGAATACGTAGTTGTACATGGCGCCCGCAAGGTTCGTGACGACCTGTACGTGTATCCGTCCAAGCCCGTCCTCGACCACGTTGGGGTTGGAGACTACATTGGTCCCGATTATGTACCAAGTCCCTTCGGTGTTTCGAAGAACGTTGGTATCCCCATCCACTGCGAAGACGTGGAGATCGCCATTGTCGTCCTGGATCGCCTCTGCCCGGCTGGCGATTCCCCAATCA
>CAZWDT010000069.1:3731-5447 GCA_964632755.1 uncultured Methanotrichaceae archaeon | reverse complement strand
CTCCTGCGCCGTTCATGCCGACCGTCCCTTTAGCTTGGCCGCTCGTCTCGCTAGCAAGGCCGCCGTTGAATCCGGCCATCGCTGCCCCTTGGGCTGAGCGAACGTCACCATCGCGAGCTATCGCCTGCTGGGATACGGACAACGCGCCTTCCTCCAGCTGAGCGCGCTGGTTTGCCCACTCGGCTCCATTGGATGCCGACTGTTTCATCTTGGATCCGCCATCTGCATTAGCCGACTGTGCTGCATAGGCGATGCCGCTTCCTGCATAGGTCCGCCCTGCCGTACTGAGGGCACCGTTTGCATCGATGCCGGAGGTGACAGTGGCTGCGCCGCTTTGCGTGGTCAGTTCAAGTGAGTTATCCCCCTCGGGGGCCTCTATTGCGAAGCTTCCCGCGATCTTATCTTCTCCAAGCGTAAGCTGTAGTTCCGCGCCCGCCGATGAATCCAGCTGGAATGCTCCAGAGGTGGATCCACCGCCTGTGCCCGCGTCCAAGGAGAACGCCAAGCTTGAATGGGGCAACAAACAAAGGATCGAGAGCAATAATATGCTCTTCATAAGGTTCATGATTCTCTGCCCTCCATGGTCCATGTTATATAGACTCTAAATTAGGTTAGCGCAGGCAACTTATTAAAAGTTTCTGATGAGATGGGCTTAATATACCTGTGGAGATCACATTCCTTGATATGCATACCCTGCTGGCTGGAGATGCTATCGCGGCCTGTAGATTCGAAAGCTGATGCATCGGTACAACTATCCCAATTTATTGGATAACCGAAACCTATATATGCGATCTTGGTCCAAAGGAATGATTGGGATTGTAGAAGGCCCAGGATGGGATTATGCTATCATCTATCGTCAGCACGGTTGCTGCTACTTCGGCGATGAGCACTACGTCGACCATGAGTACTACTTCCGCCATGAGCACCACTTCGACGGTGGGCATGCTCGCGACGGTTGGGGTATCGGAGTTGAGCGTGCTCGCTGTAATATCTCTAATTATATTGTTGAGTGCCTCTGAGATTCTCTCGGCCTCCAAGCTCTGGAATGGCCGCCTGTCGCTAGCCCTGAATATGGCAATAATGCCCCTCTGCGTGGCCTTCATGGGCATAGTCATATTCAAGATCGGGCAGATCATATGAGGCTTGCTAGAGGAGCGTCTTTTAGAGGTGATGAATATGGGAATTAAGGTAAAAAGGGGGCGGATGGCCGCCCTGATCTTGATGAGCGGCCTCCTCGTGGCGGTGAGCGGCCTCGCTCAGACCTGGGAGCAATGCGAGAAGAGCTATATCGAGTCCGAGATCCAAACAACCACTGAGACTTATTGGGACCAGACTCAGATGTTCACCATTGCAGGCCAGATATGGACTAAATGGGAGCAGTATGAGTGCACGGCCGGGGCGACCAAGCACATTCAGAAGAGAAACTGCTATACTGTAAACTGGTGCAGGGTGACCGGGCAGCTCGAGACGTCAGATGCGAGGACTGAGGTTCTTGACACCTGGAGCGAGCCGGGAAGCGCCAACTGCGCCAAGACTGGCAGAACTGTGATCAAGAAAGGCGAGAATCCGCCTGACTGGTAGACGGGTTGCGCCTCTCAATCCCTTCATCTTTTATCAAAAATCTTTTATCTGATCCATGCCCTACATCCATCTGCCCCCTTTGGGCAGGAGGATATTTGATGACCGATAACGCTAGAGGGCTTCTAGCCTTTGGCT
>CAZWDT010000069.1:0-3631 GCA_964632755.1 uncultured Methanotrichaceae archaeon | reverse complement strand
TGGGCAGGAGGATATTTGATGACCGATAACGCTAGAGGGCTTCTAGCCTTTGGCTTGTGCCTTGCGATGATGGTCGCAAATGCAGAGACCCTCACCGGCCATATCGGACCGGGTGTGAACCTCACAAAGAACCTGACCATAAGCCAGGTCGAGAACGCCGTCTTCATGCTCTACTGGAACGATCCGGAGAGCAACCTTGACCTTACTTTAATCTCCCCCACTCTGGAGAGGTTCGACCACGCAAAGGCCATGGCGGATCCAGCAATCGAGTTCGCCGAGAATCCGGACTTCGAGTATTACGCCATCGACAACCCCCAGCCGGGGTTATGGATTGCGGAGATAAGGTCTGTTGGGACGGTGGGAGTGGACTATAACCTGGTCCTGGAGACCGAGGGGACGAGCTCCCCCGGCCCCTCCACCCGGCCGGAGATCGGGCTTATCCAGCCTGGGAAAGACGAGATCGAGATCGAGTTATCCTCTCCAGAGGTCGGCTACGGTTTAAATGAGAGCATTCGAATCATTGCAAAGCTCACTCAAGAAGGCGAGCCGCTTCTCGGAGCCCTTGTCAAGGCAAGCGTCCTTCGGCCAGATAGCGAAGAGGATAAATTATTGATGACGGACGACGGCATCAAGGGAGACGATCTCGCGAGGGACGGCAACTACACTGCGATATACGAGGCCCGGGTAGAGGGCTACTACTTCATCAAGGCACAGGCTTCGGGAGCGACGCTCGAAGGGGAGGGCTTTCGGGCCGACTCGCGAGGCGGCCTTACGGTTTCCGCAGGGATTGCGGCAGCAGAGATAGAGGGGGTCATGGGCGACCGGGCAGTGGACGTCGATGGCAATGGTCTCTTCGATCATCTGGCAGTAGAGGTCGCCGTTGTCGTCAACGAGCCAGGGGAGTACAGCCTGCAGGGTTGGCTCTACGATTCGGCCGGCAGAGATCTGGGGTGGACGATCGATCACGGCTCCTTCGGGCAGGGCAATTATACCATGCGCCTTGACTTCGACGGCCGGTCGATAAGGGAATCTGGAACCGACGGCCCTTACACCCTCGATAACATAAGCCTTACCGGAAAGAACTGGACGCCGCTAGAGGGGGGGCCTGCCTATGTCACCTCTCCTTACAGGGTAGAGGAGTTCGTGAATGCCACCTCCACAACGACGACCTCCCCTGCGATAGAATCCCCCAACCAGATGGTCACGATCTCCGGGTTGGGCGAGGGGGAGTTCGACGTGACCATCTCCACCTCTAAGACTCTCCCCGTCGCCGAGGGACGATATCGCTACGACCTGGAGGGTGTCATGATGCCTGACCGGCCGAACAACTTCACCGTCGTTGCAAGCGGGGTCAAGAACCTGAACATCGGCTTGAAGAAGCTCCAAGGAGAGCGAACCCGCATATGGGTCACGGAGACCATAGCGTCCGACGATGAAGGAAGGGCAGTTGCACAGAGCCCCTGGGTCTCCCCAGGCCTCTACGACGTCAGGATCTTCGGCGATGCCGCGCCTTCGGCCACCCTGGTTGTGCTCGATGTCTCCCTTCAAAAGCCCATACGGTCGAAGAACGGAACCTTCCTCATGAGCTTCTCGACCGAGGGCCTGCCCCCAGGCCAGTACAACATCACAACCACTGCCAGGAACGGATCCTTCTGCTTCGATCGCCTGGACCTCCTCTCGCTGCCAGTGACTCCCTGATCCGGCGCTCTGTATCCCTAATCGCTCTCTGGCACCCTCATATGAACCCAGGAGAGGCCCCATCCGAAGTCAGTATCTTCAGGACGATGAAGGCGAGCAGGAGGAGCCAGAGCATGAAGGCGACGAATATCGTAAGCCTCGCCCTCTTCGCCTCCCACCAGTTGCCGGGGAGGATCTCTTGGGCGAGGAATGTCGCAACGCCTGCCAGGTTTACGCATACCAGGTTCACCAGGAAGAGCTCCAGGGCACCAGATGCCAACCCCAGCTGGCCAGAGCCGAGGAGAAGGCCGAACGTCACGAGCGGCGGCAGAAGGGCTACTGCCACCATCACGCCTATGAGGGTTGCGGAGAGTCCCGTTGTGAAGGCGAGCGATCCTGCGCATCCCGATGCTAGCGCTAATGCAACCTCCACAAGGCCCACTCTCGTCCGGGAGGCGATCTCGGGGATGGATGGATCCACGGCGAGGAAGTAGCCCAGGCCGGTGGAGAGTAGGACTGCGAGGATTATTCCCGCCAGGTTGGTGCGAAGGGCATCTCGGACAAGGGTCAGGTCCCCTAGCGTCGTTCCTAGGGCGAGGCCGACGTTCGGTCCGAGCAGGGGCGCGATCACCATTGCCCCTATGATCACAGCGACGTTGTCGTTTAGAATGCCGATCGCAGCCACGATCGAGGAGAGGACGACCATTAAAAGGTATACATTGGTCAGCTTTGTGCTTCTCTCGATCTCGAAGCGTAGCTCCTCACGGCTCCTCCTCTCCCTGGGCTTGGTGACCTCCTCAACCTCTGCGACCCCTTCTCTCTCCTCCTGGGGTGGTTGGTTTTGGTGGTTGGATCCAGGCCGGGGCACCGTGGCCTCGACTGGAAGGAGGCTTAGACGGAATCCCTCGACGTGGGAGAAGCGTTTCTCCAGAAGGTCCATCAAGCCCTCGGTCTCCTCCGTGGAAAGGATGGCCTTCACTAGGATGAAGTCCTGAGAGAAGCGTTTCTGCCACTTCCCCTCAACCGGCAACTCCCATACGCCCATTATTGGCTGCATCCAGATGCCGATTACGCTTAGATGGTCGCTTCGGAGCAGCTCCTCGAGCGCGAGCTGCTCTCGGGCGGGGATGACCATCTCGATGAGCCTGAGGGGCATATTACGATCCCTGGGGAGGGATTTTCAGAGCGACCTGGGGCAGAACCACCAATCGAAGCACTTGCTGTCCTTCTTTCTCTCCCTGGCAGTCTTCTCGTCCGAGGCAGGCGGTATGATGACGTCCCCTCCTATGAGCTCGTTATTGGGCCAGTTGGCAGGGGTTGCCACGTGGTTCTTGTCCGCGACCTGAAGGGCTTCGACCACTCGCAAGATCTCGTCCATGTTCCGGCCGACCTCCTGGGGATAGTAGAGGATCAGACGAACCGTCCCCTCGGGATCGACTACGAATACCGCCCTTACGGTATTAGTCCCCTTTCCTGGATGGATCATGCCCAGGCGAGACCCAATTAGGCCCTGGTCGTCTGCGATGATGGGGAACTTGATATCGACCTTAAGGTTATCCCTGATCCACTCGGTCCACTTCAGGTGGGAGAACACCTGGTCGATCGAGAGGCCTATCAGATCGCAGTTGAGCTTCTCGAACTGCTCTCGCCTCTTCTCGAAGGCCACGAACTCCGTCGTGCAGACCGGGGTGAAGTCGCCGGGGTGGCTGAAGAGGACGAACCACTTGCCTGAGAAGTCGTCGGGGAGCTTCATCATTCCATGGGTGGTCTTTACATCCATGCGGGGAAGCTTGTCACCGATCAGTGGAAAGCCCAAGGGCTCCTCATCGTATCCTACCATACAAGACATATACTAACCTCCAAGCCTGTATCTATTCCCGTCAAGCCTATTAAGGATTTCGTGACTACTCCCCCGAATGAATTCGGGGGCATCTAGGTTGTATCCCAACCAAGG
>CAZWDT010000068.1:0-9792 GCA_964632755.1 uncultured Methanotrichaceae archaeon | reverse complement strand
TTATCGCCCTCATCAATGCCAGAGATATTCCAACCAATTCTGAGTTCACGACCCAATAGTGCCATCACAAAGAATTCCTTGGACACGGCCACCCGTCCTAATAAGATCTTCATGGATTGCAATGATCATTTCTTTTGTTATTCTATTATCGGTGGACATCACACCCCCGGCTGCGGAATGCGCGTTAATTAAACCTATTTTAATTCTATATTATCACACATATCAACAACCTACCCCCCCCCCTGGCCATCCCCCTTCAATGCTCAGGAAGAGCGAGGGGCATCCCTTCCGGTCCATTATCGATAATACGAAGACAAGTGCCAATAGGATTGGCAGGGGTCCCAATCCCCCGCACCAATCCATCACCATCCCGGCAGCTCGGCAAATCGTCTCCACGGGGCTTTAGTAGTTCTCCCCCAACAGCTCGAAGTAGTCCCTCGGATGCGCGCATGCAGGGCATTCCTCCGGCGCCTCGTATCCTTCGTGGACGTAGCCGCAGTTCCTGCACTTCCAGCGGACTACCTCGCCTCTCTTGAAGACCTCTCCAGCCTCGATGTTCCTTAGAAGGGTAAGATACCTCTTCTCGTGCTGCTTTTCAGCGGCAGCTATCGACCTCATCGCTGATGCGATCTCTCGAAAGCCCTCCTTGTCGGCAGTGTCTGCGAACTTGGGGTACATCTCTGTGTATTCGTGGTTCTCGCCTGCGGCCGCAGCCTTGAGATTCTCCTTTGTGCTTCCTATGACTCCTGCGGGAAAGGCGGCCGAAATTTCAACCTCTCCCCCTTCGAGGAACTTGAAGAGCCTCTTGGCATGTTCCTTCTCGTTCTCGGCCGTCTCCGCGAATATGGCCGATATCTGCTCATAGCCCTCCTTCTTCGCCTGGGATGCGTAGAAGTGGTAGCGGTTTCTTGCCTGGGATTCTCCTGCAAAGGCGGTCAGGAGGTTCTTCTCCGTCTGGGTTCCTTTCAAGCTCAACAAATCCTTCTCCTCCAACGATTGCGCTCTCGGGGCCGCTTCGCAAACCAGGGGTCAAGGCCTATGGCCTTTGGCTGCGGGCCCTTTCGAGCAACGTATCTGCCTTCGTTAGGTTATTAACCGCACGCTGTTCATCTTTTGGGGGAGCCATGCAACTCGGAGAATCGATGAAACATTTATATTCTATCAAAGATTATGAGATCTCAAATGTTTCCAGGAGGAATCAAGTATGAAGATCAGTGCCAGAAATATGCTCAAAGGCAAGGTAAAAGGAATAGTCAAAGGACCGGTGAACGCTGAAGTATCGGTAGAGCTTCCCGGTGGAGAGGTCCTGGTCTCTATCATAACCAGCAAATCCGTTGAGAACCTGGACCTCGTTGAGGGCAAGGACGTCTACTTGGTGATAAAGGCCACCAATGTGATGGTCGCCATAGACTGAACGGGACCGAACGACGCGGAACGAATAGCATTTTTGAAGGTGGACCTGCCTCAAACATGTCGATAGCAGCGCAGCCGACCTGTTGATCACAGGCCCGTCGGATCCGACGGAGATGATGCCAGGGATGAGAGCGAAGATCGAGGTTGCGTTCGCAAATCGGGCCGGATCCCTGCCCCTTCAGAGATAGGTTAGTCCGTACCTCTTATAATTCAGAGACCAGCGGCGAGGGCATTGCCCGGATCTACGGCATCGAAGCATCTACATTCTTTATGTCGTCCTTTGCGAGCGCCGAAGAGGTCTCAACGGACTCGCCTCCGGAGGAGGGCGAAGCTTATTCAAATCCAGAATCTGGTGCATTGGGCGCTCGTGGAAAGCGCGCTAATGGAGCGATCCTCCCCGACGCATCGCTTGGCGAATGAGAGAAAGTTACTTCGGGAGAGCCGATATAGACACATGCGTTATCGATAAGGAGTCGAGATTCATGGGCTATGAGAAGGTATTGGACCGCTTTGGAAGCGTCATCGAGGACGATCTAAGGAGCACATTTGGCCTCTTGAAAGAGGAGGGGGCGAGGTACCATCCCTTCATCGGAGATGTGTATGAGGCGATCGAGGAGTTCGTGATGAGGTGCGGAAGGAGGCTTGCCGCTTGCAGCACTCTCGTGGCCTACAAGGGCTACAACGGTCGAATAGATGACGAGATCGTGAAAGTCTCCTCAGGCGTCGAGCTCTTCCGGCATGCGATCCTCGTCCACGACGATATCGTTGACCGAGAGCTTCTCCGGCGCGGCGGAAAGACTCTTCATAGAACCCTCGGAGAGCAGGACGAGAATCTCGGCATGGGGTCAGCCCTCTTCGCCGGAAACATCCTCTACGCCCTAGCCCTCGATGCCGTCTCGGCTTCTGGCTTTGATGCCCCGGCTGTAAAGGAGATCGAGGCCCTCCTCTCCTCCGAGTATCGGGCCGTGAACGAGAGCCAGATATTGGATCTGCTCAACGAGTTCAAGGACCCCGATGTGGGTGAGTGGACGGTCATGGCGAGCAGAAGGGCTGCATCCCTCTTCAGGGCCTCGATGATGGCAGGCGCAATCCCTGCCCTCGCCCCAAAGGAGGATATCGCCCTCTTGGAGGAGGCCGGAAGACAGATAGGAATCGCCTTCGATATACAGGACGACATCATCGACACCTTTGCCACAAGGGTGCAGTATGGACGGGATCCATGCGGCGATATCGCCAAGGGAAAGAAGCCTCTGCATGTCGTAATTGCCCTCCAGAGAGACGATCGCCTCGCTTCCTTCATGAAGCGGGAAATGGAGCTATCAGACGAGGAGATTGGGGAGGTCCAGGAGATCATCAGAGGCTCAGGAGCCCTCGATGAGGCGAAAGCGATATCCAGCGCTCATGCAAGGGAGGCCGAGAGGCTGATCTCCAGGACGCGGATGGGCGAAGAGGAGAAGGAGTTCTTCATCTCCTTCATAAGATACGTGGATGAGAGCCTGGAGTGGTACAAATAAGGCGACAAGGAAGGTGACAAGGCAACGCTAGGAGGGCGCAGCCCCCTATCGGTCAGATCGGCCTTGCACCCATTATCGCCGCAATTCCCGCGAGGATGGTTGGCACCCCTACGGCGAGCCAGATCAAGGGGTTTCCCTGGTAGATCTTCCTCCCATCGAGCGGTCCGAATGGGAGCAGATTGAATGCGGCAAGCGTCAGGTTGATCATAAGAGCGCTATAGGCGGCGGATAGGGCAAGCCAGCTGGATCTAGGAAGGCTTACCAGGATTGCGAAGAAGACGATTGCAAAGACGATATTTGTGAGGGGGCCTGCAATGGCAATTCTCAGGAGATCCGACCTCTCGTCCCTTCCCTCATCCCCATACCAGCCGGAGGCTGTTCCAACTGGCGTTGACTTGCGTATCATGACAGCTCCTGGCAAGGCGAAGATGAAGCCCATCATGGCCATGAAGATGATGGCAACGAGCCACGGCCGGTTGGCCCTGTACTCGGCCCAGTATCCGTAGCGTTGGGCCACGACCTTGTGGGCCATCTCGTGAAGTATGAAACCGGATCCGGCCCCTAGGCCCGAGATCAGGAGGATCTCGATGCTGGGGATGGTTCCCGGCCAGAGGATGGCGAAGGCCGCCGTGAGGGCGATGAACGAGAGCGCGAGGTCGATCAGCTCGGTTGGGCCTGTCTTTCTCCAGAGGCTCATGCGCTGCCGCGTTTGCTGCGAACTTACTTGAACCTGCTGTTCGACCGTCTACGGAGCGCCCCTCGGGACCGCAGCGGTGAGTGTCTCGGGTGCGCTTCCGCCGTTTACGGGGCTGATCGGCTCGTTCGAGATCGAGCTTGGATATAGGCAATACGTTTATCCCTTGAGGATCGATGGGATCGATGGAGAATTGTCATGCTGGACCTACTGAGAGCGCGGCGCAGCATCAGGCGGTATAGGGACGAGGGGATAGACCCCCTGGTGATCGAGAAGCTCAAGGAGGCGGCGGTTCGCTCGCCCACCTCTCGAGGCATCAATCCATGGCGCTTCATCTTTGTCGCCGATCAGTCTCGCCTTGAGTCTCTCTCCCATGCGAAGGAGAGCGGCTCTGGTTTCTTGAGTGGTGCCGGCCTCGGCGTGGTCGTCTGCGCAGAGGAAGGGGAGTCCGACGTCTGGGTGGAGGACTGCTCGATAAGCGCCATAATCCTGCAGCTTACAGCGCTGAGCCTCGGCTTGGGATCATGCTGGATTCAGATAAGAAACAGGATGCGCAGCCCCATCCGATCCTCTGAGGATTACGTAAGGGAGATCTTGGGCTTACCGGAGACGTTGAGGGTGGAGTGCATCATCTCCCTGGGCTATCCCGCCGAGACAAAGCCGCCCGTTCCAGCAAAGGACCTCGAGTTCGAGAAGATCCTCTCCCTCTAGTGGACTATCATCACAGGCACCAGGGTGTGGCGAACTGCCTTATCGGCGATGCTTCCGAGGATTACGTGGTCCATCCATCGAGCAGCCTTCAGGATACCCTCAATTGGATGGCCTTGGGATTTCACCCTCTGGAAGGGCCTCCTCGCCCTCTTCCTCCTCCTCCTGGTCTACCCGTGCTCATGAGGGGGCTCGCCCGCGGGCGCTTACGATCGATCAGAGCACATATCCATAGTGTCTGTAGCCGGTCTCGTCTATCCCCAAAAGGGCGAACTCGCTCGAGGGCGGCTGAAGGCTGATGCAGCTGCCCTCGTGAAGCGCCTCGTACTCCAAAAGGTCGATCTCCCTTCTATTCTCCAACCCCTCGATCAGCCCCTGGATTGGAAGGTCGAGCACACCTGGCTGGACCGTTCCTGAGAAGAAGAGGGCGGAGCATCCGCTCCCATAGGATCCCATGCCGATCCTCTCTCCAGGCGCAAGCCTTCTTGCCTCTCGAAGGCTTGATAGGCCCAGATAGAGCGACCCTGTGTAGATGTTTCCTGTCTGTCTGGAGATGAGGGTTGTCTCGCTGACCTTCTCCTCGAACGCCTTCCTGAAGAGGGCGGTCTTTGCAAAGCGCTTCGAGTACTCCCAGTTCGCCTGGAGGAAGCTGTCCTTATCAGGATAATCGGCCTCGCGTGGCTCATCCCCGATCTCGTTTTGGATATCCGAGAAGCGATCAAAACCTCGCCAGTCTTCCCTTAGAATCGCCGAGGCTGCGTACTCGGCCATGCGGGGATAGGGGATGTGGAAGATCAGGTGGGAGAGCTGATCGGTCAGGCATTCGTCGCTTTGCCATTCGAGGAGGCCTCTATCCTTTGCCCTTCTCCTAAAGGCGGAGAAGGCCTCTACCATGGCATTTGTGTAGCAGAAGTTGCTATGCCTTCCCTTGACGACTGCCGTATGCATGCCTATCGGTCGATAGAAGTCGTCCTCGTCCCTAGTAAAGCTCCCGAAGATGGGA
Organism: uncultured Methanotrichaceae archaeon; assembly: GCA_964632755.1. Lineage (GTDB taxonomy): Archaea > Halobacteriota > Methanosarcinia > Methanotrichales > Methanotrichaceae > JAFGMR01. Next base: position 4,460 of record CAZWDT010000068.1, on the reverse strand, counting down.
TCTATGGCGAGCAGGCGGGGCTCTCGCTTTACGAGGAGGGCAACTGCCCCCGCCCCTTGTGTGTACTCGCCAGGGGACCGAAGCTCGTATCTGGCGATGTCGGACCCTACAACGATCGCGAGGCCGTCCTCGCAGGAAAGCCAGTGAATGGCGTTCTCGAGCGCAACTGTGGCGCCGATGCAGGCCGACTTGAACTCCACGGTGGAGCACTCCTGGAAGGATCCACCGCCGTATGCCTTCTCAAGCATGCCGATAACGTAGGTGCCGATGGCCTTTGCCTCATCGACCGCGGACTCGGTGCCGATGTAGATCTTGCCCACATCCTCCGGATGCACTCGGCTCCTCTTCATCAGTCCCAGTATTGCCATGGCTGCAAGCGTGGCTGCGTCCTCATGGGCGTCGGGAACTGCCATCCTCTCGATGCCTATTCCCCTCGTAAGCTTTGCGGGAACGACTCCTCGCGATCTGGCGAACTCCCCCGTAGTCGATATGAACAGATCTGGCAGATGGACGTGGATGTCGTCGATGCCGATGGGTGGCTGTGTCAATCCGTCTCCTCCTCTTCAGCGAAGAGATCGATAGCGCCTATTTCTAACTTATCCCTTCCAGGAATGGGTGTTCGGTCCCGCGAGGCGATTGTGAAGTGAATAGTGATATAAATCAGTTCGTTCATAAGCGGGCACCTATGAAGAAGATCCGATGGTTCTTAGGTCCGCTTCTCCTATTCCTCCTGATCGCTCCCCTTCAGGCCTCGGAGATCCCAGAGGTGTACTATCGCCAGATTGGGGGCGCTCCCCATAACCTCTCAGGCCTGATGTCGATCGTCCTTCCTGCCTCGCTTAACCTAACGATCAACGAGAACTTCGATGTATCGGAGGCGGTTGCCTACTACGACTGGCTGCTCACAGGCTATGGATTCGATACTGCCATCTGTGCATCTCATGGATTCAGGAACGGGCAGGATCATATCTGGTTGGCGGTCAGGCTCGATGAGTACGTATGCTACCTGGAGAGCGAGGACGCTGGACGGGGCCTCTTCGTCCTGCCGGAAGATTCGGATTACAACAAGTACAGCCGGCCTGAGGTGATGTGGGAGAATATCTACGAGGCAGAGCCCAACAACGCGCCGGGAAGCTTCGACTGGTGGGCTGCGCCGTTCATGTCCATCCTCTACGCCCAGAACTCCTGAATTCCGGCCTCATCTTGGCTGGCCCTCCACGATAGCAGATCCCTCCGGCGGCCGGGATGTGCGAGCATCCCTTGCCTCCTCCCTGATTCGCTCACAAAGCAGCTCCAGGCGGGCCCCTGTGGCTTGGGAGGAGTCGCAGTGCGACCCCTGCTTGGGGCTGCAGCCGGACATGATATCCATCACCCTGTCCGCCAGAGCGTAGAGTTCCTCCTCCTCGAGCCTCTCTAGGAGGTGGGAGAGGCGGCCTCCAAACTCCCTGCACTTCGTGAAGTCCGCCAATCCATCCCCGTGCCAGCGGCAGAGCTCCTCGACCTCTTGCACGAGCTCGGGCCAGGGCGGCTTGCTCATGGTCGCGCGTTGGTTGCCATGGGATAAGGATCTCGCGCTGGATCTCAATCTGGGCTAAAAAATAGACGTACCATCTCTCCATCCGCCGTGCTCGCCCCCTTCCTGCTATTGCCCTTCACGGTCCCAATATCATCATCAGCTAAGGCCTAGCAAGAGCTGGCCAGCTGGCGGCGGCCTTTCATAGCTACTTCATAGCTACTTCATAGCTACTTCATAGCTACAGGGGGGGCCTCTTTCTCCACTAGGTCATCGTATACGCTGCTGAACTGTTCGAGGGCTGACTGCAGGTTCTCGACGATCTCCTGGGCCAGGACCTCGGGCTCGGGGAGGTTATCGGAATCCTCGAGGCTCTCGTCCTTCAGCCAGAATATGTCGAGGTTGACCTTGTCTCGCTGCATCAGCTCGTCGTAGGTGAAGGACTTGAACCGCCCCCCTTCCCCCCCCTCCTTCCTTTCAAACCTGTTATCCGGGTTGTAGCATTCGATGAAGTCCAGGAGGTCCTCATACCGGAGGGGGTTTGTCTTGAGCGTGAAGTGCTTGTTCGTCCGCAGATCGTAGATCCAGAGCCGGTCGGTCCATGCGGTCTTGCTCGCGCCCCTCCTGTCGAAGAAGAGGACGTTTGCCTTGACGCCCTGGGCGTAAAATACGCCGGTGGGCAGCCTCAATAGGGTGTGGACGTCGCACTCTCGAAGGAGGATCCTTCTTACCGTCTCGCCAGCCCCGCCCTCGAAGAGGACGTTGTCGGGGACGACGATCGCGGCCCTACCGTTGATCTCGAGGAGGCTTTTGACGTGCTGGAGGAAGTTTAGCTGCTTGTTCGAGGTCGTGGCCACAAAGTCGGTCCTGTTGTAGGTCAATGTCTCGCGTTCGGCCTTCCCCGACCCGTTGAAGATGGTAATCGAGCTCTTCTTGCCGAAGGGCGGGTTTGTCAGGACCATATCGGCATGGTAGACCGTGGGCTCGGACCGCAGGCTGTCGTCCACCACGACGAGGCTCTCCTCGCCGCCGATCCCGTGCAGGTAGAGGTTCATGACGCAGAGCCTGGCCGCGTCCTCGACGATCTCCCAGCCCTTGAAGGTATCGAACCTGAGGGCGTGCTTCTGGTCCTTGTCTATGTCGTATCTGGTGGAGATGTAGTCGTAGGCCGCAAGGAAGAAGCCCCCGGTCCCGCAGGCGGGGTCGCAGATCTTCATCCCGGGCCTTGGCCTCATCACCTCGACCATCGCCTTGATCAGGGCCCTTGGGGTGAAGTACTGGCCTGCCCCGCCCTTGACGTCCTCGGCGTTCTTCTGGAGGAGGCCCTCGTAGATCTCGCCTTTTACGTCCACGTCCATCCCCATCCAGGTCTCGCCGTCGATCAGGGCTATGAGCCGCTCGAGCTTGGAGGGGTCCTGGATCCGGCTCTGGGCCTTTCGAAATATAACGCCGAGGGTCCCGGTCTCCTTTCCAAGCTTTCGGAGGATCTTGAGATACTGTTGCTCCAGATCGGCTCCGGTCTTGGACTTGATGCTTGCCCAGTCCAGGCCCTCAGGGGTGAGGGAGGGCCTGTTGGGGTGAAGCCTCCTCTGCTCGTCAGCCATCTTCAGGAAGAGGAGGTAAGTTAGCTGCTCCACGTAGTCGCCGTAGCTCACGCCGTCGTCCCTGAGGACGTGGCAGTAGTTCCAGACCCTCTGGACGATTGAGGAGGACTCGGTGGTCATTTTCAGATCATCTCAGGTTTATTTGGCGGGAAGCAGCGGATGGGGCGAGGACGGTTATAATACTATCATAATCATTGAATTGGCGCTTTGGCACGGAATAATGATCCATATCAGCCATTTCAGATGGGATGCAGAATGCTGGAATGGACCTATACTGCGCGGTCGATATCATCTATCGCCTCTACCACGCTATGCCACTCAGGGCAATAATAGACCTGGTTAGAGTAATCTTCAATATCGGTGTCATTGATGCTCCAAGGATGCAAGAACAGAATTCCGCGTCGATCGGGATGGCTCTTGACGAACTCCACGATGTTTAAATCGAGGTCGTCTATCAACACGTCAGAGGGTATATTGTGCTTGGTTCCTGTGCTTGCGTGGTAGTAATCTTTCAGGCATGGAAAGTGAGCATTCAGCCATTGCTTTGTAGCCTCTTCTGCATTGGGCCGCCTGGCAGTCACCACAAAAGGTTCGTGATCAACGAGCTGTTTTACGCCTTTTTGGGACCCTTCTATCAGCGGCAGGCTCAGGGTGTATTCCGGGTCGGCTAACAGCCTTCCAATCTCAGACCACAACTCCCCTCCTGCAAAGCTCCAGTGCGCCTGATTAACGTCGCTTTTACAATATTTCTGACCGTATTCTTTCTCAATTACCTTCAGGACGGCGCCGACTTGATCTGCCAACACGCCGTCGATATCTATAGCAATCCTCAACTCTCTTGCCTCCGGCATATCCTCCATGACCCGTACTTGCGCCCGATCATCGCTCTATAATCCAATCCCACTAGAATTTTAGCCTTCCCTTCGTCGATCAGCTCCACGAGATGGCCGAGAGTGCCCCTATCCCTGATGCCTTGGCCCTCCAGATCAGGGCCCAGGAGGTCGCAAGGCTCCATGACCATCTTTGCAGTGATCTCATCGCGGGTCATGGCGCTTTGGCATCTCCTCCTAGATCAGCTCCGCCTGGATGGCGGCATCTTTGCGGGGCCGCCCCCTCCTCCCGCGCCCCCGGCCGCCCGCGGGCCGGGCCTCGCCTCGCTCTGCCCTTATCCGCTCCAGGAGGGCCGAGGCCGGCTCGTCGCTTGGATCCTGTGGGACAAGCTCGCCCCGGAAGGCCTTCTTGAGGATCGACTGGCGGAGCCGGGCGGCGCCTTTCAGGCTGGCTTCAAGGGTGGCCTCGGTCTTGTCGGCCACAGAGAGGCGGCGCTCGATCTCGGATACGAT
>CAZWDT010000067.1:0-10101 GCA_964632755.1 uncultured Methanotrichaceae archaeon | reverse complement strand
TCAATTGATTTTTCCAAGCTAACTTTTATTGCTGATATCGGTACATTGGCAATTTCACCCTTAAGTTTCATTGGACTAATCGGAAGATCTTTCTTTACATTTGTTTGTCCTTTCATCATAATCATCTTTGAATCAAGACCATCTATATTATTATGTCTATACCCGCTTTGCTCGAGTGTGCCACCTATATCTTTGATTTCAATGATCCTGGTTTCCTTCTTGAACGGACCTTTTTTGCCATTGCCCTTCAATGAAAGGTCTGAAAAGGCTTAGGGGAAGGCCCAGGGGATCGGCCCCCATAATCCTCCCCTTACTTAAGCACCAGGTCCCCGAGCCGCAGCCCCTCGTCCACGATGGAGCCCACGACCTTGCCGCCGGTAATGCCAAGGGCTCGATCCACATCCTCATCAGGCAGCGCTGCTATCCATCCCATGCCCATGTTGAATGTCCTGTACATCTCTGCCTCGTCGACACCTCCCAGCTCCTGGAGGAAGCGGAATATCGGCTGGGGCTCCAGGGGATCTGTTATATCAAATCCGAACCCTGAGATTCGATGAAGCTTGAGTAGGCCGCTTCCGGTAATGTGGGCCATGCCGTGGACATCGCACTCCTTGACGAGCTTGAGCGCCTCCATGTAGATCCTGGTCGGATCGAGGAGGACCTCCCCGATCGTCCTATTCGATCCGGGCATTTGGTCGAAGTATGTATAATCCGACTCCTCGATTATCCTTCGGGCGAGAGTGTAGCCGTTGCTATGAAGGCCGGAGCTTGGGATTCCCACAAGCACGTCTCCGATCCCTATCCCTTCGCCTGTTATTATCTTATCCTTGGAAACCCAGCCCAGGGCGGTCCCAGCAAGATCAAATCCCTTTATGATCTCAGGCAGCGATGCGGTTTCCCCTCCGAGGATCGTCAGGTTGGAGATCTCGGCTCCGCGCTGGAGGCCTATTGCGATCTGCTCGGACATCACGGGATCAACCTTCTCGACGGCCAGGTAGTCGACGAAGGCCAGGGGCTCGGCCCCGATGGCGAGGAGGTCGTTTACGTTCATTGCCATGCAGTCTATGCCAACGGTATCCCACTTCTTCAGGGCGTTTGCGATGAGCACCTTGCTTCCCACGCCGTCGGTCGTCATGGCGAGGGCATACTCCCCCATGTCTATGAGCCCCGCGTAGTGGCCAATATCGGTCATGGGGGCGCCAAAGCCCATCCTTTTGCCTGTCAGCACACGCTTCATAGCCTCAATCGATCGGTTCTCCTCTTCTATGTCCACCCCGGATGAGGCGTAGGTCATCCGTTTCATTTTGACCCCCCCACCAAGCCCGAACTCTCGATGAAGCTCTCCTACAGCTCTTTTTGCCTCCTTCGACGAGACCACGAATGAGACGTTGTGCTCGCTAGAACCCTGGCTGATCATCATCACATTTATCCCAGCCCGGCCCATGGCTCCAAATATCCTGCTCGCCACGCCCGGGGTCCCTGCCATCCCAGCCCCAACAACGGCCAGGGCGGCGACGTCGCGGTTGTGTGAGAACTCCCTCACAACTTCGCGGGGGAACTCAGCTCTCAACGTCTCCTCCGCCCGATCCAGATGCTTATCCTCGACTACAATCGAGATGTGAGCCTCGGAGGATCCCTGGCTGATCATGATTATATTTACGTCGGCGTTTGCAAGGGAGGTGAAGGCCCGTGCCGCAACCCCAGGGGTGCCGATCATCCCCGCACCGGAGATGTTTAGCATGGCGACGCTTTGCATCAGAGTGACCGCCTTGATCACGTCCTTCTTCCGGACGTCCTCTCGAATGATCAACGTTCCGGGACTGTCGGGATCGAATGTGCATTTGACGCGCACAGGGATTCCCTTTCTAATGGCTGGCTCGATGGCTCGCGGATGGAGGACCTTCGCACCGAAGTAGGAGAGCTCCATCGCCTCGATGTAGGATATTTCGGGAATGGTCTTGGCCTCGGGCACAATCTTCGGGTCGGTCGTGAGGACGCCTGGAGTCTCCTTCCAGAACCAGATCTCGTCTGCGCCAATGGCCGATCCGATAATGGACGCTGTGAAGTCCGATCCTCCCCGGCCAAGCGTGGTAATGATCCCCTTCTCATCCTTGGCGATGAAACCGGTTACCACGGGAACGCCCGAGAGCGGCATCAGCCTCTCCTCGATGAGGGAGTACGTCTTCTCAATGGGACGGGCGTTTCCGTAATCGCTGTTGGTGATGATGCCTACCTCCCCTCCGGTATAGTCCCGGGACTTGATGCCGATGTCCCTGAGAACCCCCGAGAGGATGGGTGCTGCCAGCTGTTCGCCATAGCTGGAGATCCGGTCTATTGATCGGGCGGTGAGCTCGCCAAGGTAACAGATGCCGACGTAGGCCTTCTCAAGCTCGCTCAGCTTCCTATCGGTGATCTCCTCAACCTCCGATCTTATATCCTCGTTGTCAATGGCGTTGGAGATGGCCTCATTGTGCCTCTCGGTGAGCCTCTCGATGAAGTCTATTACCTCTGCAACCTTTCCCTCCTCTGCCGATACCCTTGCGCAGTTGAGAAGCTCGTCGGTCACCCCTTGCAGGGCTGAGGTCACAAGCACTATCTCGTTCTGATCGTGGAAGTGCTTGACGAGATCCCCCACGTGTCGAAGCCTCTTGCCGTCGGCAACCGAGACTCCTCCAAACTTCATTACCAAGCGTGCCATCGTGAAAACCTTGCCAAACCTTCCGTCCCATCGATATAAGCTTTACTCGGGCTATTTTATCTCGTTCTCGTCCAGTTCATTGGATGAGCGGATCTGTTCAATCTTGCGATAAGGCAGAAGGCGCATTGGAGAAGGCGCATCAAGTTAGATGCGCGTCCGCCTCGCCTCGGTCCATGGCCCAAGGCTTATATAGGTGGAGTCAGAGGTCAAGGAGTCCGAGGCTGGAATCAAGTCCTAGACTAGATTTACCTTCATCACAAATATCGCGGTGCGTGTTATGGGCAAGAGGAAGAAGATAGCTGAACGTGTAACGACATTGATGGATAAGCCTGATATGATCCGTAATATTGGGATCGTCGCGCATATCGATCACGGGAAGACCACCCTCTCCGATAATTTGCTTGCCGGGGCGGGGATGATCTCCATGGACCTAGCGGGCAGACAGCTCTTCATGGACTTCGACGAGCTGGAGCAGGCGAGGGGCATCACAATCGATGCGGCCAACGTCTCCATGGTCCACGAGTACGACGGCAAGGAGTACCTCATCAACATGATCGATACGCCCGGTCACGTTGACTTCGGAGGTGACGTCACAAGGGCCATGAGGGCTGTGGATGGCGCCGTAGTAGTTGTTGACGCCGTGGAAGGGGCCATGCCACAGACCGAGACGGTTCTCAGGCAGGCCATCAGGGAAGGAGTTCGGCCGGTGCTCTTCGTGAACAAGGTCGACCGCATGATAAACGAGCTCAAGGTGGAGAAGCAGGAGATGGCTCTGCGCCTTGGCCGTGTCATCGACAACATCAACAAGCTAATTCGGGGGATGGACGAGGAGAGATACAAGGCCGGATGGCGTTTAGACGCCGCTAATGGCAGCGTGGCCTTCGGCTCCGCCCTCTACAACTGGGCGATCAGCGTGCCCCTGATGAAGACGACCGGCATCGGCTTCGAAGAGGTCTTCGACTACTGCAAGAACGACAACATGAAGGAGCTGGCCCTGAAGTGCCCCCTTTATGTGGCCATCAACGAAATGGTAATCCGCTTCCTGCCAAGCCCCTTGCAAGCCCAGAAGGAGCGCGTCCGCGTGATCTGGCACGGAGACTGGAGCAGCAAGGTAGGCAAGGCCATGGCCGCATGCGATCCAAATGGCCCTCTGGCCTTCATGATAACCAAGGTCAAGATCGATCCCCACGCCGGCGAGGTGGCAACGGGGAGGCTCTTCTCGGGAACGCTGGAGCGGGGCATGGAGCTGATCATCTCTGGCATTTCCAACACAAACCGCATACAGCAGACCGGAATTATGATGGGCGCAGAGAGGGTAGAGGTGGAGAGGATCCCCGCAGGGAACATCGCCGCCGTGACCGGCCTTCGCGATGCGATCGTTGGGTCCACCGTCTCAACAGAGACCATAACCCCATTCGAAGCGATCAAGCACGTCTCAGAGCCCGTAATGACCGTGGCAATCGAGGCCAAGAACATGCGAGACCTGCCCAAGCTCGTGGAGGTGCTGCGCCAGGTGGCCAAGGAAGACCCCACGCTCCAGATCAACATCAACGAGGAGACGGGCGAACACTTGATGGCTGGGATGGGCGAGCTTCACCTCGAGATCGTTGCCTATAGGATCACGCGAGACAAGGGCGTGGAGATTAAGGCCACGCCGCCCATAGTGGTCTACAGGGAGTCGGTTGTGGGCAAGGCAGGACCAGTGGAGGGCAAGTCGCCCAACCATCACAACCGCTTCTACATCGAGTTCGAGCCCCTGGAGCCCGGTGTCGTTGACCTTCTCCGCGAGGGCAAGGTAGATATGAAGATGGACGAGGTTTCAAGGAGACAGATGCTCATGGAGGCGGGCATGGACAAGGACGAAGCCCGCAGCATAGTGAACTCCTTTGGGACCAACATGTTCATTAACATGACGAAGGGCATACAGTATCTCCGGGAGACGATGGAGCTCATCCTGGAAGGATTCGAGGAGGCCGTCAAGAACGGGCCCATCTGCAGGGAGCCGGTCCAGGGCGTCAAGGCCAAGCTGATGGACGTCAAGCTTCACGAGGACGCCATCCACAGAGGCCCAGCCCAGGTCATACCGGCCGTCAGGCAGGCGGTCCAGGCAGGCATTCTGCTCGCCGATCCCACCCTATTGGAGCCTTTCCAGAACGTCTTCATCCAGGTGCCCCAGGATCAGATGGGCGGGGCAATGGCCGAGATACAGGGCCGCCGGGGCATCATACTGAGCATGGAGACCGAGGGAGATATGATCATCATCAAGGCCAAGGTCCCGGTGGCTGCGCTGTTCGGCTTTGCAGGCGCCATAAGGTCTGCCACTGAGGGAAGGGCCATGTGGTCGACGGAGTTCGCTGGATTCGAGCCGCTTCCTGCAAATCTCTTGCTGGAGGCGGTCAAGCAGATACGTACTAGGAAGGGCCTCAAGCCCGATATGCCCAAGCCCAGTGACTATCTCAAGGCCTGAAGGCAAGGCCCTCGAAAGTATTAAACGCAATAGCGAGATACGCAAGATTAATAAGGAATCTGTTGGAGGATGGATACATGGCAGAGAGCAAGCCGCACCTCAACTTAGCGGTAATCGGACACGTTGACCACGGCAAGTCAACGCTTGTCGGAAGAATGATGTTTGAGACGGGTGCCATTGATCCCCATATCATCGACGAGTTCAGGAAGGAAGCCACATCCAAGGGGAAGGCAACCTTCGAGTTCGCATGGGTCATGGATAGCCTGAAGGAAGAGCGCGAGAGGGGCGTGACGATCGATATCGCTCACCAGCGCTTCGATACGGATAAGTACTATTTCACCGTGGTGGACTGTCCCGGCCACAGGGACTTCATCAAGAACATGATCACAGGGGCAAGCCAGGCTGACGCCGCCATTCTAGTGGTGGCCGCCCCCGACGGTGTGATGGCACAGACGAGGGAGCACGTATTCCTATCGAGGACTCTGGGCGTCAACCAGCTGATCGTAGCCGTCAACAAGATGGATGCAGCTAAGTACGATGAGGCGAGGTACAAGGAGGTTAAGGAGGAGGTTTCCAAGCTCCTTCGCATGGTTGGTTACAAGGTTGACGACGTTCCCTTCATACCGACATCCGCCTTCGTCGGAGACAATCTGATCAAGCTGAGCGAGAACACCAAGTGGTACACGGGACCGACAATGATCGATTCCTTGAACAACCTCAAGCAGCCGGTCAAGCCAACCACGCTGCCGCTGCGCGTTCCGGTCCAGGACGTCTACACGATCTCCGGCGTTGGCACCGTGCCAGTCGGGCGCGTCGAGACGGGAGTCATGAAGAAGAACGACAAGGTCATCTTCGAGCCCGCAGGGGTAACGGGGGAGGTCAAGTCGATCGAGATGCATCACGATGAGGTGGCTGAGGCCCTGCCCGGCGACAACATCGGATGGAACGTGAGGGGCGTCTCCAGAAACGACATCCGCAGAGGCGACGTCTGCGGCCATGTGGACAATCCGCCCACCGTGGCCAAGGAGTTCACCGCTCAGATCGTTGTTCTGCAGCACCCGAGCGCTATCTCCGCCGGATACACACCGGTCTTCCACTGCCATACCTCTCAGATCGCCTGCACGATCACCGAGCTCAAGGCGAAGCTCGATCCCCGAACAGGCGCGGTGAAGGAGCAGAACCCAGCCTTCATCAAGGCGGGCGATGCAGCCATCATCTCGGTGATCCCGAGCAAGCCGATGGTCATAGAGAAGGTAAAGGAGATCCCGCAGTTGGGAAGGTTCGCCATTAGGGATATGGGTCAGACTATCGCGGCGGGCATGTGCCAAAACGTGACGCCGCGTTAAACCATTTATTTTCAGTTGGTTGAACTATGCAGAAGGCAAGAATAAGACTCTCCGGGACGAATCCCTCCATGCTGGATGATATATGCAACCAGGTGAAGGGAATCGCCCAGAGGACTGGGGTGCATATGGCAGGGCCGATCCCTCTACCCACCAAGCGTATGGTCGTTCCCACGAGGAAGAGCCCTGATGGGGAGGGAACGGCTACCTGGGATCACTGGGAGATGCGGGTACATAAGCGCCTGATAGACCTTGATGCAGACGAGAGGGCTCTAAGGCAGCTCATGCGCATCCAGGTCCCCAAGAATGTGAACATCGAGATCGTGCTGGAAAGTTAGGCTGGACTCGTAGTATAGTCTGGATAGAATAGGGGCCTCCGGAGCCTCAGACCCGGGTTCGAATCCCGGCGGGTCCGCTGCCTTTTTACCTTTTCTTTGGCTCATCAACGCACGGCCTGAGCCTTTATATCTCATAAGGTACTTCGGGGAGACATCCTCCTATGCGTCTTCCCTAGCGAGAAACGCTCAGGAGATGAGAACGAAACGAGACGGCTGTTGACCGTGTGATGTATCATGATCACCATTAAAGATGTGGAGCATATAGGCTGGCTTGCCAGCATCGAGATAGCTGAAGAAGAGCGAGAGGAGTTCGTGGCCCAGTTCAACTCAGTGCTTGACTGGTTCCACCAGCTCGACGAGGTAGATGCGGATGACGTGAGTCCCACATATCGCGTGCTGGACTTGGTCAACGTATTTAGAGAGGACCATGTGTTGCCCTCCCTCGCCCAGGAGGAGTCCTTGAAGAACGCCCCAAAAATCGAGGCTGGCTACTTCAAGAGCCCGAGGATAGTGTGATTGCCATGCTCTCTGGGCTCAAGAAGGATCTGGCATCTGGATCGGCCGAGGAGTATCTGGAAGGTCTCTTCGAGAGGATCGAGAAAAGCAAGCTCAACGCCTTCAACACACTCTCCAAGGAGTCTGCTCTTGAAAGGGCTCGCAAGTTCGATCGCTCCCCCTGGGGCGGCCTCCTGGCTGGGGTTCCGATAGCGATCAAGGACGGCATATCCACGAAGGGGATAGAGACCACATGCAGCTCCTCCATACTTCGGGGATACATCCCTCCTTACGATGCCCACGTGATCGAGCGGCTGAAGGCGGAGGGAGCGATAATCATGGGCAAGACCAATATGGACGAGTTCGCCATGGGGACCTCCACGGAGACGAGCTGCTTTGGACCATCGAGAAATCCCTGGGAGATCGATCGGGTTCCTGGAGGCTCTAGCGGTGGAAGCGCCGCGGCAGTCGCTGGAGGCGAGGCTCCATGCGCCCTTGGTTCGGATACCGGCGGATCGGTTAGATGTCCTGCCTCCTTTTGCGGCATAGTCGGGCTCAAGCCCACATACGGCCTCGTCTCCCGCTACGGCCTCATCTCCTACGCAAACTCCCTCGAGCAGATAGGACCCCTCACGAGAACCGTCGAGGACTCCGCCCTGCTCTTGGAGGTTATCTCCGGCAACGACCCAAGGGACTCGACCTCGGCGGAGAAGGGTCAATATCTGGCTGGCGTCCGCGAGAGCATAGCAGGTCTCCGTCTAGGCGTCCCGCGGGAGTACTTCGGAGAAGGCGTGGATCCGTCTGTAGAGAAGGCGGTCTGGGATGCGATCTCGGTCCTCGAAGAGCTCGGGGCTTCATGGAGAGAGGTGAGCCTTCCCCATACCAAGTATGCGCTTGCTGCCTACTACATAATCGCCATGAGCGAGGCATCGTCGAACCTCGCCCGCTTCGATGGTCTCCGCTATGGAAAACGGATGGGCGAGGATCGTGACTGGCATACGACCTTCTCCAAGGTCCGCTCAGCCGGCTTTGGCAAGGAGACCAAGAGGCGCATCCTCCTTGGCACTTATGCCCTCTCGGCGGGGTACTACGGCCGATACTACCTGAAAGCCCTCCAGGTGAGAACGCTGATCAAGGAGGACTTCGAGAGGTCCCTCGCGGATGTGGACCTGCTCGTCTCCCCCACGATGCCCTTTCCCGCCTTTCGCATAGGCGAGAGGATAGACGATCCCCTCTCCCTCTACATGGCCGACGTCTTCACGGTTCCTATAAACCTCGCCGGAGTTCCGGCCATATCGGTTCCCTGCGGCTTTGCCGGCCGTCTGCCGATAGGGCTCCAGCTGATCGGAAGACATTTCGAGGAGGATCTGCTCTTGAGAGCGGCGCGTTCTTTCGAGGAGGCAACGCCCCATCATCTGAGAATGCCGGAGGTGGCCTGATGGCTGCGTATAACGACGTGATCGTGGGGCTCGAGGTACACGTCCAGCTCAATCGGCTGAAATCAAAGATGTTCTGCGGCTGCTCGACCGCCTACCATGATGCGCCTCCAAACAGCCATACATGTCCAGTCTGTCTCGGGCTTCCTGGATCGCTTCCAGTCCTCAACAGGAGGGCGGTCGAGAGCGGGATCAAGGTGGGGCTTGCCCTCAACTGCCGGATCGAAGAGAACACCCTATTCTATCGGAAGAACTACTACTATCCAGACCTTCCAAAGGGCTTCCAGATCAGCCAGTACGACTTCCCCCTTGCAACAATGGGGCAAGTGTTGATCAAAGGGGAGGACGGCGAGCGCAAAATCAGAATCACCCGAGCTCATCTGGAGGAGGATCCCGGAAGGCTCGTGCACGCCGGAACGATCGACAAGGCGAAGTACACCATGGTCGACTACAACCGCTGCGGAATGCCCCTCCTAGAGGTCGTGACCGAGCCAGATATGCGCTCGCCCAAGGAGGCACGGATCTTTCTCGACAAGCTCAAGTCCATACTGGATTACCTTGACGTCTTCGATGGAACGCTCGAAGGGGCGATGCGGGTGGACGCGAATATCTCTCTGAAGGGAGGGGACCGCGCTGAGGTGAAGAACATCTCCTCCTTCAAGGGGGTTGAGAAGGCCCTATCCTACGAGATAACCCGACAGCGCAACATGCGTCGAAGGGGGATGGAGGTGATCCAGGAGACTCGCCACTACGACGAGCTGCGGGGGATCACCGTGTCCATTCGGAGCAAGGTGGAGGCCCACGACTACAGGTACTTCCCAGAGCCTGACCTCGTGCCCCTCCGGGTGGCTGACTGGGTTCCGAATATTCGGGCCTCCCTGCCGGAGCTGCCCGACGCAAGAAGGGAGCGATTCAGGGAAGAGTACGGGATCGCCGACGACCACGCAAAGTCGCTCACGTCCGAGATCAAGGTCGCCGACTTCTTCGAGAGCGTGGCCTCCAGGGCTCCTCCAAAGCTCGCCGCTGTCTGGATCGCGGACGTCCTCAAGGGCGAGCTGAACTACAGGGATGTGGGAATCGAACAATTCTCCTCGGATGATATGGTTGAGATACTGCAGCTCCTCTCCGAGGGGAGGATCTCCGATGCCGCCGCAGTCTCGGTTATTCGAGAGATCCTCGATCATGGGGGGTCGCCCGCCCAGGTGGTCGAGGCCTTGGGCCTAGCCAAGGCGGGAGATGATGTCGTCCTCCAGGCCGTGCGCTCCGCCGTCTCCGACTGCGTCGAGGCTGTATCCGACTACCGCAAGGGAAATGAGAGGGCGCT
>CAZWDT010000066.1:0-10136 GCA_964632755.1 uncultured Methanotrichaceae archaeon | reverse complement strand
GTATAACTGATATGATGGCTAAGCCCTTCAGTATATCGATTTGTACACTACGATATCTCTCCATAGTCATGTTATACACATCGAACGATTGAGTTTGAATCTAATTCTTCATGATTTGCGGTGGACTGCACACCAATAATTAAGCAACAATATTTTAACTTTCTGGAGACTCGGGCGGGCTCACACGAAAACATCAACATTAAGGGCCCGTTAAGAATTAAACTGGACGTATGTGTTTAGGTGGCTGCGATCGCGATCAGTAAACTCATTTCGTGTCAGTTCCTTCAACAAGTCGGGCCATGAATCTGTCTGGGATATCGCTTTCACCCAATCGACCGAGTAATTCGCTAACTCGTTGGCTTGAGAGGTTGACATGTAGCGATTCAAGAGCAAGAGAGGTTCCTTCATACCAGGCTTCAACCTTATTCATTGCCATTGGACGTATGATGCGGTTAAGAGCTAATGCTTGGACCATGGCAGCATCGGAAGGACTCAATAACTCCTGAAGATAGCGATCAATGCTTAATTCTTCCATGATTTTTTGCAGAGTGAAGATTGATCCGTAATCGAATGATGAGCGAGCTGGTGCGAGTTTCTTCTTTGTCTTCGCCTTGACCTCAGCAGGAGCCGAGCGCATTCGGACGAGTTGACCATCAATATTTCTTCCTAAATATTTAGATTTATGTCTTATCTGTTTCTTCTCTTTATCGTAGTACGGAGTCTTTTCATACCAATACTCGATCCCATTTTTCACTTTGATTCTTCGTGTTGGTTTCATAATGTGCCCCAATGTAAGTAGGCGCATAAGATATATATATATATATATATTTTTCGGTGATATGTCCAAAATCAGGTTATTTTTCAGAATAGAGGCTTATCCATCAAGATCAGGTCTCTTATGCGCCTGCAAAATCCGGGAGGTTAGGGATAAATGGGGCGATTGATGCTGGTTATCGCTAATAGCCCATATGCCTAATTAGACACACCAGATCGCTATGCTCCGGTCCTATGTGCCTAAATGAGTGGGAGGTCAGGATATAGGGGATCAAAATCGGATTAGCGTTGGGGGGGGGGTCAAGAATGGACGAGCGAATACAACATGGGAACAGCAAGGACTCAATCGTCTTGAATTGCTAAGAACCTGCCGGGCTAGCTAAACACATACGGCTGAGGAAATTACAGCAATTTCGGCACGCTATCCCAATTTTTATTAATGTTAATTTTTAACGGGTCCTAAGGTAAAAACCATTGCATGCATATTGCCACCGAAATCGTGCTCAAATCGAGCCCCCAGCATCGCCTATGCGTCCCCCATGTGTGGAAAATACTTTATACCGTGCCGACAGGCGAATATCTGACATGGACAGCATCTACGGCTTCTTCGCGGTAGCCTTCAGCGCCTTCTTCGCAATAGTCAATCCAGTGGGAAACGTCATGGTCTTCCTCTCCCTCACCGAGGATATGGGGAAGAAAGAGCGCCTCGTTGTGGCGAATAGGTCGTGTTTCTTCGGCCTTGCCATCATGGCGATCACCGCAGTTGCCGGGACGTCGATTCTGGGCTTCTTTCAGGTGAACGTCGACTCGCTGCGGGTGATCGGAGGGATCCTCCTCATGAGCATCTCCCTTACCATGATGCACGGCGGCCAGTCCAAGGCCGTCCATACCCCAGAGGAGGCTGAGGAGGCAGGAACGAGGCAGGACGTATCGTTCTTTCCATTGGCCATACCGATGCTCGCAGGGCCCGCATCGATGACCACGGCTATCATCGTTATGGAACACGCAGGCGCGTCCATCACCCTTCGGGGAGTGGTCTTGGCAACGCTCGCATTGACATTCCTCATATGCTGGATCCTATTTCGCTCATCGGAGACCATCCACCGCTACCTCGGCATCACCGGGGGAATGGTGGTAACAAGGGTGATGGGGCTGATCCTAGGAGCGCTTGCGGTCCAGTTCATAACAACCGGCCTATGGCAGATCTACCTCACGTTGCAGGCAAACGGCGCTGCATGATCGCAACCGTACGACCTTGGACGGTCTGCCAACCCCCGCAAAATCGGCGAAACGACCTATCTCGTCTCCATCTGCAGAGCGAGGAACTCCATCACATGGATCATCGATTCCCGCACCCTGGCAACGGCCTCTACGTGAAGGTCGGAGGACCGCAGGGGAAGCGCCAGCATCAGCGCAATGCTGAGGAGCCACCTGACCTTTGGATCCGTGTGACCGCGAGCCCAGGCAACGGCGCCTCTCACCTTCTCCATGCTCTCATTGATCTCCTCCATCTCAAGCAAGCTCAGCTCAGGCCCTCCCTGGGGGACCACCATCCTCCAGCCATCGATGATGGACCGGATCTCCTCAAGCTTCAGATCTTCGGGGATCTCCACCCTTCGAATAAGATCGATCACAAGGCTGAGCTTGCAGCCCCTGAACTCGGCCTCCGGCACGGAGGAGTCACATCTCGATAGGCGGGCCTCGTAATAGTTCAAGAGCCCTAGAAGATCTCCGGCCTTTGGGATCTGTCCAGTATCTACGATCCTCTCCATATCAGATCACCGTTGTCTCGACTTCGATGTTGCACGCGCAAAAAGTATCCGCACCATCAGGAAAATAGATCGACTGAGATCGCAGCACATCTGCGACGAGAGAATGCATAGAGGGGGCAACCATATCGCAGAGGTCGCTAACAATGCAATATATATCTTTTCTATAGAGTCTATATAACCAGCATAGATACACATATAGTATATAGCAGGCTGTCGAGGCAACTGTCGGCCCGTTCAATGGGTCGACGAGCCCTGGATCACGTCTTCTTCCCAAGGACCTTTTTATATACCTCCTCCGTTTTGTTTGCGATTGGATTCCAGCTGCACTCCGCCTGCATCCTCCTCCGCCCAGCATAGGCCATCTCTTTCATCTCCTTGGGATGTTGCAGGAGGTAGTTTACGCCCCAGGCGATGGACTGGGGCTGGATGTAGGCGAGCACACCGTCCTCGAAGTTGTGGATGATGCTCACAGCCTCAGTTGCGACTACTGGCTTTCCCGCATCCCAGGCCTCAAGGACAACCACGCCGAACGGCTCGTTTCGGCTCGGAACGCATGTGATGTCGCATGCATTCATCAGCTCCTCCTTCTCGGCGCCGCGTATGTAGCCAAGGAACCTGCAGGCACCCTTTATGCCGAGATCCTCTGCTCTCCTTTCGCAGGCCCAGCGCATATCCCCCTCGCCTATGAAAACGAACTTGGCATCCCAGCGGCTCCTCAGTATATCGGGGATCGCCTCTATGAGCAGGTCCGGACCCTTCTGATAGCTCATCCTGCCGCAGAAGAGGATCAGCGGGGCAAGGGGATGGATGCCGTAGCGCTCCTTCACCCGCCCAGGGTCGATCATGCGGCCGATCTTGCCAGGCAGGATGCCGTTTGGTATGATGGAGATCTTCTCCTCGGGGATGCTGTAGATCATCTTCATCTCCTCCAGCATCCTTCGCGTGGTCACGATGACCCGGGAGGATTCGTAACCGCCAAGCCACTCCCGATGAGAGATCTCTTTCGCGATCTCCCAATCGCTGAATGTGTTTCCATTTCGCCCCCACTCGGTGCTGTGCATGGTAAGGACGTAGGGGAGGCCATGCTCCCTCTTTATGCGGTTTAGTGCGAGCACTGGATGCCAGTCATGGCCGTGCACTATATCGAATGGGCCGAATATCTTCTGTACCTGCGCGAAACGATCGCACATGGCATCCCCCATCCGGTTCATCTGTTCGAGCAGGTCTCCTGACGGCTCCAGATCCACCCTCTGGTAGTAAACCTCATTGATCTTGTCGAAGGCATCGAAGTCGCCCCGTCGGGTAAAGACGTGCAGATCGTGACCCTTTCTGGCCAAGGCCTCGGCAAGCTCGGAGACGTGAGGCGCAACGCCCCCCACCTTTATGGAGTATAGGCTCTCCCAAGAGAACATCCCTATGCGCATTTATCTATCCACCCATCCATGTCTCGACAGCATCTCTCATCCAATCCCAACCCCCAGGGAATAGCATATCTCATATGATAAATCTGCAGATATTTACCTTTTCGCGTTGAACTTGAGGTGCGCCCTCGGTTGGGCCATCCGATATCAGGCATCCGCAAGCTCCCTTGCAGCCTGTTCTGGTGGCACCGGATTTATGAATATCCCCGTGTTCTTTTCGAATCCGGCCATCTTGGTTGTCACCGGCTGAATGCGAAGGTTCATGTGGTATCCTCCAGGCAGCTGGAAGAACATGTAGTTGTATGGCGGGTCGTCGAGCAGTTGTCCCAGACCCCTCAATGCCTCGCCAAGAATCTCCGCCAGGTCTGCCAGACGGGATCTGTCGAGATCGATCAATGAGCTTGCATGAACTCTTGGAAGTATCCAGATCTCGTAGGGCACCTGGGAGCAGAAGGGGGCGATCTGGATCCAGGATCGGTTGCTTGCAACCAGCCGGGAGGAGGCCTCCTCCCTCTCAACGATATGGCAGTAGGGGCAAAAGGGGGAGTCGGCAATTGCCCGCCTCTCCCTGATCAGCAGAGGGGGCACTATGGGCAAGGATATGAGCTGAGAATGGGTATGGCGAAGCGATGCGCCCGCGAGCTCGCCCCAGTTCTTGAATAGGGATACGTATGCTGCGCCCGCATCCATATGCTCTCTGTACCTGTCCCTGTAGACTTCAAGCATCCGCTCCATCTCAACTTTACTAAATCCGGCAGGGCTCTTATCGTGGTTTGGGGATTCTATGATGATCTCATGGCCGCCTCTCCCCGAAACCGCCACCCATTCGCCTGTAACCTGCCCCGGATCCCGAGAGACGGCTGGAAAGAGGTTTGGGATGCATCTCGCATTCCAGCCCCGTACTCGCTCCACCCCATCGGCGAAAATGCCGTCCTCGCGATATGCCGCTATTGCAGGCGGCGTCATCTCCTCGTTTCCGGGGCAGAACGGGCAAGCCTTTCCAGATCCACTCGCCCCCTTCAATGACACGAAGTCGGTTGGACGGCGATTGCGCTCCCTTGCTATGATGCAGTACTCATCTAGGAAGTAGTGCCTTCTCAGCTCTGTGATCCGACTACCTCCCTGTATATCTCTTGGGTTAGCTCGGCTGCCCGAGGCCACGTGAAGAGGTTTAAGGAGCGCTCTCGCGCGTTTCTCCCCCACTCAGCAAGCCGCAGTGGATCCGCCAGGGCGAGGTTGAGCCCCCATGCGATATCCTCGGGGGAGCTCGAGTCCACATGCACGCCCGTCGGCTTTTCTGTAGCCGGGTTGTTCACGATCTCAGCGAGACCGCTTACTCCGCTTGCTCCAACAACGGCTGCCTTCCCCATGGCTGCAGCCTCGAGCGCCACTATGCCGAAGGGCTCGTAGAGGCTTGGAAAGACGCAGACGTCTGCGAGGCCATAGTACTGGACCTTATCCTTCTCTTCGAGGAAATCGGTCACAAGGGTAACCGGAAGTCGCGACGCCTCGCGGCGCACCTCCTCTTCGAGGGTGCCCTTTCCAACCATGAGCAACCTCGCACGGGGGTTCCTATCGAGCACCGAGGGCATTGCCTGCAACAGTTGAATAACGCCCTTTACAGGCTCCAGCCTTCCGAGGAAGAGTATGACCAAATCACCCTCATCTATCCCCAAACGCTTCCGGATCTCCTCGGTACGCATGGAGTCGACCGCCTCTGGGCTGAAGAGATCGGTGTCCACTCCGTGATAGCAGACGTGGATCTTCTCTGCCGGAACGCCGAGCTCGACGAGCTGCTCCTTCATCGCATATGATACCGTCATCACAGCATCTGCCAGATGAGCCCCCCTCTTCTCCAGATCCACCAGCTGGTGGTTTGGATGGGCTGAGCGCCCGACCTCCAGGCCGTGGACGTGATAGATCAGGGGCAGTCCAGACCTCTTGGCCGCCATGCCCGCTGGAAGCGTCAGCCAATCGTGGGCCACGCAGAGGTCAAAAGGCTCCTTCCCCAGTAGATCGGATGCCGCAAGCTGGTTGAAGCTCAAGAGGTCGAGGAGGAGGTCGAGCCCCTCTTCCCCCCAGCCGATCGTCTCAGGGGAGAGGAATATCTCGAGGCCGTCTTTCATGGGAATCGGCCTCTCCCTGATAGCAGTCACCTTGCGGCGGCTCTGCCTCTTCTTGAGGGTCTCATCACCGGGAGCAAAGACGGTGATCAGGTCTCCGAGGGTTGCAAGCGCCCTCGATATGGAGTCTACGTAGACCCCCAGCCCCCCATAGATCTTTGGAGGGTACTCGGTGCTAAGATAAGCCACTTTCATGCCGTCCATCTCCATCATCCATCCTTACTTAATCTACACTTGCCGCCTAGTCCACCAGGTTATGATAATACTCCAGGACTGGCTCTCTCCAGCCCATCTGCCTTGCTAGGGCGTATGACTCCTCACAGAGCAGGCGGTACTTGACCTGGTCGTCCAGGTAGGTCCAGGTGAAGTAGTCCATCGCAAGGGCGTAGTCCAGTATCATCTCTTGATGGGTGTTATCGATATTGTCAACAACGACCACTCCGCCCAAGCCCCTCACAAGCCGTCTGACCTTCTTCAAGGCGTCGGAGAAGCCACAGGCACGGCTAATGATGCTGGGCGTCCCCTCCCTTCCCGCCTCGAGCCCGGTCAGGAGGAAAGGCTCGTACTGGGATGGGAAGATGCCTGCAATGCAACCTGCCATGATCTCGTCAGCGGTCATGCCAAGGCCGCCGTCGTCGGGCCCGACCCATTGGGGATAGAGAACCGCCGAAACCTGCCGATTGCCCGAGATCAGGTTCTTGATATCGAGCCCCCTCTCCTGGATCATCTTGTACATTCGGTTCTCCTCCCAGACCAGCACCTCTGGGGTGATGTTGAGGGGGAAACCTTCGGGGAGCTTCTCCTTGGCCTTGGGCCCGTGGGCGGCGATCAAGAAGCAGATGATCTTCACCCCCTCAGCAAGCCTCTGGCCCATGATCCTGTGCTTGAGCAGATGATCTGCGAGGGTCAGGGCGTCGAGGAGCTGGGGATAGCCCTTGTTCTCTATCTCGATTCGCGAGATCGTGAAAATCGGAAGGATGTTCTCCGAGTTCACCCTCTCGCCGTTGACCTGCCTATAAAGGTTCTCGGCGATGAACTTCTGGATCTTCGATCGACAGCGGTCCTTCTTGTTCCAATCTATGCCGTCGGACTCTACCTCGATCCCGTTTCGGATCACAATGCCGCTTATGTCATGGAAGAGGAGGGCCTCTTTCATGGTGGAGTCGCCAACGAATGTGGTCACATCAGCGTACTCGGCAAGCGACTCGAGGCGGGCGAAGGAGACGGGAGTGTTCGGGTCCCAGGCCTTATCGTTTCTGAAGATCTTATCCAATGAGCGGTAGCCAGCAGCCCTCCCAGGGGTCGTGGCATGCATCGTTGCCATCGTCCGCACAGGCAGGCCGAGCCCCTTGACTCGAGCGAGGGCGTAGAAGACGCCGAACTCATGGCAGTGAAGCGAGATTCCCATCTGGGGTATGACTGAGCGTGCGAACTCCGATACGGCCTCGTCCTTGTACCTCTTTGCAGGCTCTTCACCCAGGCGGACTAGCATCCTTGCGAGCTCCGAGACCGCATAGGAGAGACCAAGATAATGGACGTACTCAGATCCGTTTTGGAGGCGTTCGAACTTCATGGAGTCGAGGCCGGCGATCTCCCAGGCCTCTGCCTTGATCGCCGCGTTCAATGTGACCTCGACCCCGCCCCTGGTCGTAAGAACGCTATCGTAGTAGTTGGTATTGAAGAGGAGGTAGCCAATTGGAACCCCAGCGACTTCCTTCTGACAGGTCACCGTCTCGATTCCCTCGGACTTCAAAAGGCCAAGAGCTGCCTCCAGGTCTCGTCCCATATCGAGCTCGTCATAGCCGCTGATATCGGTGACCCTCGACTTGCCCTTGTTCCAGTCGGAGCCCGCAGTCGGGTAGTAAGGTCCAGCGACGAGTATCTTTAGGCCTTTGTCTATCTCACCGGTCGAAGCGAGCTTGGCGAGGGTCCGGGCCTCGGCGTCCAAGACGTCCCAGATGCCGCCCATCTTGTTGGACTTGGGCCCCCCCTCCTCGCCTGCGAGGACTATCCATCTTTGAATCATGCCGCCTCAGGGGTATGGCTGGAGGGTCGATACTGCCATTCCCTCGTCCGAGATGTCCAGGATTCTGATGCTGTTCGAGATCTTCGAGCCCCTCATCTTCATCACATAGATCGTTCTGACGAGGTTGTTTCCGATCCTTACCCGGCCGAGGATGGTACAGGAATCTGCCCCGTACTCCAGGACCTCGTTCATGCCAAAAGTAGTCCCAATGGTGACAACCGAAGTCACCCCTTCTGCCCGGAGCGCGCCGAAGAGGTCGTCGGCAAGGGAGCGCATCTTGAAGGGGGTCTCGACCGCGGTGAAGACCGCCATCAAATCGTCGATGAATACGCGGGCCGGCTTCACCTCCGAGACCTTCCTGGAGATGAGCTTTCTAAAGTTGATCAGGAACTCCACGGGGTCGACTTCTATGCTCTTTTGCAGCCGAAGCACCGGATCGGTCACGTCCACGACCGCGAGGAGCCCCTTTTTCTCACAGGACCCGAGGTCCCAGCCGAAGGAGGACATAAGATCCCTCTTGAGGGAGGCCGAGCTCTCCGATGGGGTGACGATCATCGTCTTCTCCCCCTTGATCAGGCCGTGATAGATGAACTGGCATGCAAAGACGGTCTTTCCAGTGCCTGACCCGCCCGTTACCGTGTTGACTGTGCCCTGGTGAAATCCGCCGTCCACCAGCTCGTCGAAGCCAGGGATTCCCGACTCCACCCGCGGAAACCTGGCCTCGCCCTCCTTTGGACCTGACTGCCCTGCCATTTACTAACCCTCAGGGGTTAGGTATCTGGCTGGAGCTAGTTAGCTCTTTCGGTATTGGCGGCGGCCTTGGGGACAGGCCGGATGGCCGCGCGACGGGAAGGGATAGATAATCGAAGGTGCATACTTGGGGGGTAATGCGCATTCCGGCCTGCTGCAGATGCGCTCTCGCGATTGCGGCCTTAGCGGCGCTGTTGGCCGTGGCTGTAGCCGGAGGCTTGGCCGCCGAGGATGCGCTCACGGTGGTTCAGGCAAGCGAGATCCTTGGGAAGATCGAGAGGGGTGAATCCGTTGACTACGACCGGGTCTTCATCGAGGGGGATCTCGATATCGGCGGGGGGGATCTGGAGACGAGGGAGGTCGAGAGGAGCGAGATTGATGTTCGGTATCGCGGGCTCTCGGAGAGCTGCAAGGTCGTATCGAGATCGATCAAGATAACGAATTCCGTTATCAATGGCTCGGTGGATCTCAACAACACAATCTTCGAAGAGGAGGTCTCCTTCAAGTCAACCGATATCCGAGGGAATTCCTACTTCGAGGGGGCCTGCTTCAGCGGCCTTCCCGACTTCGAGAGGGCTAGATTCGGCGGCAATGCCAACTTCAGGAGTGCCAGTTTCAGCGATGATGCCTACTTCGTAGGATCTAGATTCAGCGACAATGCCGACTTCGTATGGGCTAGATTCGGTGGCAATGCCATCTTCGTAGTTACCAGTTTTGGCGGCAATACCTACTTCGGAGGGGCCAGTTTTGGCGGCATTGCCAACTTCGGGGGGGCTAGCTTCGGCGGCGATGCCAGCTTCGGGGGGGCAAGCTTCGGCAGTGAAGCCTTCTTCTCTGAGGCCAGCTTCGGCGGAGATGCCGACTTCGATGGCTCCACGTTCCTCGGCCCTCTTGACATCTCAGGCTCCAGGTTCGGCCGCTTCGAAATTGAGTGGTCCTCCCTGAAAGGCGGCCTCATCGCAGACGGCCCCGCTTATCTTGCCCTCGTCAAGAACTTCAGGGAGCTTGGACGCTATGAGGATGCTGACAGCTGCTATTACCAGTACCGCAAATGGCGGCAGGATGGGCCCGAGCCGCTCTGGTCCAAGATCACCGACATCGTGGCCTGGCTCTCCTGCGGCTACGGCGTGCGCCCGAGCTTCACGCTCGCCTGGTGTGTTGGCCTGATGGGGATCTTCGCGCTGCTCTTCTGGCTGGGGGGCGGGATCTGCTTGACCGCCGCCTGGGATCATGAGGGGGCAACGCCCGCCGCCTGGAGCCCCTCTCAGGG
>CAZWDT010000065.1:0-10260 GCA_964632755.1 uncultured Methanotrichaceae archaeon | reverse complement strand
GGAACTCCTCACATACCCGTATCATAAAAAGACAACTAATTAGAGATTCACGACCTGCCGATCTCGATTGAATGATTTCGGAAAGGGGCAGCGCATAATCCCCTTGGGGCTCGAAGATCTCGCCATGCTGTCGGACTAAGAAACCCCACCGCCCCAGCTACCCCCATCCTGAGGTTTGGTCCAATCGGCATATCTATCTGCAAGCACTCCGAATGGGATTGATATGTCAGTATATCTGCTGGGGGATTGCCGATCTCCCGCTATCCTTCGAACGCTTCTCCTCATCTCGATTCTCTTCCTTTCGGCATGTGGCGATTGTGCTCGGGCAGGGGAGGAGATCTGGCTTGGAATAGATGGAAGGATGGGTGAAGACTGGTGGAGGGGGGAGCAGGTGGTGGTTGCCGATTACACAATCACCATCGAGAACGTCGGCGACAATACGCTCTCGCCCGTTCGTTTGAAGAACGCATTTCCCGCGGAGACGGCCTTTATGGGCTCCTCGGTCAGGCCAGCTGTGCAGACCGCCGATTACGCCAGCTGGACGCTCACCCATCTCTCACCCGGCGACATCTCCACAGTAGAGCTTCGGCTCTTGGTCTCCCCCGGTGCCGAAACGCTCATCGATAGGGTCTACGCTGAAGGGGAATATCCAGGCGGCTCGGCCAGGGCAGACAATATGTCGGTCATGGATGAAAGCTGGCTTGGCTGCCCTTGAAGGGGAGCGGAAGTGTATCTCCGATCCGGCGATGATTCTCAGCTATCAAGGGGTGCACAAGGTCGCCATATGGCCTAAGCGAGATCCCGACAGCCTCCCGGCCGCCGGGAGTAGGCGGGTAGCCGCGGCCTCCTGCCTGACGGCTAACCCTCGGATTGCCTAATCCAGGCCGGACAGGTCCAGGATAATGCCTCCTCAGCTTCAGCAGTCTGCCCAGGCAGCCTTTGCACCCTTGGGGGCCTTGGCATTCTTCGGCAATTTGGCATTCTTGGCTTCCTTGGACGGCATACACTTATTCGCCTCAACGTCGGCGAAGTCCTGATCCGTGACCTCCTGACCCCCAGTGGATACGCCAAGCGCCGCTGCGGCGTTTCTCAGAAGGCCTGATGCATACTCCTCGATCTTTGCCACCAGCTTGATGCTGATAGGAGAGCTGTTGTGGAGAAGCGTTCCAAGGTTCCAGGTGACGGTCTTCTCGATCACAATCCCACCATGGTCGTCAGAGCTGTATGTCATGCCATTTGGCAGAGTATCCACAACTTCGACCTGGTTTAGATCGCTGTTGCCGGTATTGGCCACATCGATCTTGAACGTCACCTCATCCGGGCAACATTTGCGGTCGATGACCGTCTTCGTAACCTCTATTGCTGGCCCTCCGGCCTGGCCAGGTTCGGCAGCGTCGGCATAGCATATGGCCAGCAGAGCTAGAATGGCCACAAGCCCCATCAATCCCGATCTTCTATCCATCTATCTTCCTCCTCTATTGCATGCGGTCAGGCATTATCCTCCAAGTCACCGAGGTCTGTCCTTGTGGGAGCCTCTTGCGGCTTGCTGGATGAACCAACCATTGGGCCGCAGGGCATTTTGCAATTACAACATCATAATACTAATACAGAATTGAAAGATCTTAGATTTATATAAAGCTTTCGCTAATGATCGATGATGCGCATCGAGTTGCGGTCGAATCGCTTCGCCGTTGTGCCGAATCGCTTGCCACTGATGTAATCGCAAGGTTGATTAATCATTACCCGGTCTTCCAAAGAGGTGCTATTTCCATGGCGAAGGATGCCTCTCTCAAGCTATTTCAAAGGGCGATGGAACTGATGCCGGGCGGTGTGAGCAGCCCGGTCAGAGCGATATCCCCTTACCCCTTCTACGTCTCCCGGGGCGAAGGCCCTTATCTCTGGGACGTGGACGGCAATCGTTACATCGACTACTGCCTCGCCTATGGCCCGATGATATTGGGCCATGCTCATCCCGTTATCAGAGAGCGCGTGGCCAGTCAGCTCGAATCTGGTTGGCTCTATGGAACGCCCACCGAGCTCGAGGTCAGCCTTGCCCAAAGGATCGTGGACCTCTATCCGGGAATAGAGATGGCGAGGTTCGTCAGCACCGGATCCGAGGCCACGATGGCTGCGCTTCGGATTGCCCGGGGCTGCACAGGAAAGGAGAAGGTCGTCAAGATCGAGGGAGGCTTTCACGGCGCACACGATGGAGTGCTGATCAAGGCGGGATCCGGCGCGACCACCATGGGAGTTCCCGATTCGCTAGGGGTTCCGAGGGATACGGCAAGGAACACGTTGCAGGTCCCGTTCAACGACCTCTCTGCCCTCGAGGATCTCCTAAGGAGGAACGCCGGCGAGGTTGCAGCCCTCATCATGGAGCCGGTGATGGGAAACATCGGTCCAATACTTCCAGATGAGGGCTACCTGGAAGGCGTTCGGGATCTGACGAGGGAGAACGACGTCCTCCTCATCTTCGACGAGGTGATCACGGGGTTCAGGCTCCATCTGGGAGGTGCCCAGAGCTACTATGGAGTTACGCCTGACCTCACGACGCTTGGAAAGATCGTCGGCGGAGGCTTTCCAATAGGCGTTGTCGGCGGCAGAAGGGATCTGATGGAGATGGTCGCTCCCCAGGGCGGGATATACCAGGCAGGAACGTTCAACGGGAGCCCGATCTCCATGGTTGCGGGCCTTGCGACGCTCGATGTAATGGAAACGGAAGGGAGCATCGAGAGGCTCAACGACGTGGGGGACGGTTTCCGCCGCGCCCTCTCGGATATCGTCTCCGATCTTGGACTTGACTGCAGCGTAGTCGGAATCGCGTCGATCTTCAAGATCTTCTTCGGGGACAGTCCGCGGAACTATCGCGAGGCCTTAAGGTGCGACAAGGCAGCTTACCTCTCGCTCTTTAATAAGATGCTGGCTTCCGGCGTATTTCTGACGCCCAGCCAATACGAGACCGACTTCATCTCGGCAGCTCACTCCCCTGAGGTCGTAGAAGAGACTCTGGAGGCCTTCAAGTCAAACCTCAAAGCTTGATCATTGGAAGCAGGGCGAGCCCCTTGGCCTTGCGCCAGACGGAGATAGCACTCGCCGAGCTCTCAAGGGCTGGCGTCGATGCCTTGCTCTGCGTGGTCAAGACGAGCGGCGACCTCTTCTTGGACCGGCCGCTACATCAGCTGAGCGGGCAGGGCGTCTTCTGTCGCGAGATCGACGAGCAGATGCTCTCGGGAAAGATCGACCTCGCCGTCCACAGCATGAAGGATCTGCCCACGAAGAGGCCTCCCGAGCTTGGAATCGCGGCAGTGCTGAAGCGAGACTCGCCCTTCGATATATTGGTGAGCCGCGACGGATCGAGGCTGGACGAGCTTGCGGCGGGGGCCGTGGTCGGCACATCGAGCATGAGGCGTTCAGCACAGCTCCGTCGAGAGAGGCCGGATCTGCGAATCGCAAACGTGAGGGGCAACCTCCAGACGAGGTTGAGGAAGCTCGACGAGGGCGGCTACGATGCCCTAATCCTGGCCCTTGCTGGGTTGCAGCGCATGGGTTACGACGATATGGATTATCAGGTGCTGGATGGCGAAAGATTCGTTCCCTCCGCCAATCAGGGGACGATCGCCGTCGTCGCCATGAGGGATACAATCGGAGAGAAGGCCGCGGGCCTGATTGACCATGCCCCAACGAGGACGGAGACATTGGCGGAGAGGGCGGTCATGGAGCGGGTTGGAGGAGGCTGTGTGGTCCCGATGGCAGTACATGCCGAGCATCGAGGCGGAGGGCTGAGGATGGTGGCCGAGGTCCTCTCCCTGGACGGCAGTAGATTTGTAAGGGTGGAGGAGATGATTCCGGCAGACGACTATCTTAGGAGTGCCCAGGAGCTCGGGAAGAGGCTTGCCGAGATGGGCGGAGCAGATCTTGTGGATGAGGCGGTGAGGGCGATTGGTTCCCGGTAAGGTCTACCTCGTGGGCGCAGGCCCTGGCGATCCTGAGCTACTTACACTGAAGGCAAAGCGACTTCTGGAGGAGGCGGATGTCGTCCTCTACGATCGGCTTTTGAGCCCTAAGATATTGGAGGGGCTCGATGCGGAGCTACTGGACGTCGGAAAGGCGGCGGGAGACCACAAGATGAGCCAGGATGAGATCAACCGCCTTCTGGTTCAGAAGGCCCGGGAGGGATCGACCGTCGTCCGCCTAAAGGGAGGCGATCCTTACGTCTTCGGCCGTGGTGGGGAGGAAGCAATCGAGCTTCGCCGAGGCGGCATCCCCTTCGAGGTCGTGCCCGGGGTCACCTCCGCCATATCCGCCCCGTCGCTTGCCGGAATCCCTGTGACGCACCGCGGCCTCTCCACAGCGGTCACCATCGTGACCGGCCACGAGGAGGCTGGAAAAGAGAGGCCGCTCAACTGGGAGGCGCTCGCGAGGCTTGGAGGCACTCTCGTCGTCTTGATGGGCCTTGCAAGGCTTGAGCATAACATATCCCAGCTTGTAGCAGGCGGCCTCTCGAAGGATACCCTCGCAGCGGTTGTGGAGAAGGGCGGCTGGCCCGATCAGCGGCTCGTCGCAGGGACACTCGCCGATATCGCCGGGCTCGTCCGCGAGAGGGGGGTGGAGTCTCCGGCGATTCTCGTCGTGGGAGATGTGGTAGGCCTCCATCGAGAGCTCTCCCCGGTGAGATTGGCCTTCTTCCGACCGGAGAACCTACTATCCGAGACCTCTACCATCGTCGAGTCGATGGGCTTTACGCCGATTCCTGCGCCCTCCATCTCCCCAGAGCCCCTCCCGTTTCCAGTCGACCTCGATTCGAGGATCGATGGGGCTGACTGCGTAGTCTTCACCAGTCCAAACGGGGTCGAGATCCTGCTCGAATACGAGGATGCGGCCCCCCGCCAGGAGATGGCCGCCCGCCTTGCCTCGAAGAGGATTGCAGCCATCGGTCCAAGGACTGCCCGAGCCCTGCAGGATCGAGGAATCGAGGTCTCGTTCATCCCGAAGGAGTACAGCTCATCTGGGCTCGTCGATCTCTTGAGCGGTCGCTGCGAGAAGGTGCTCCTCCTGCGCAGCCGAGAGGGAAGTTTAGCGCTTCCCACAGGCCTCAGGGCCGCTGGGATCGAAGTGGAGGATATCCCCCTCTATCGCATAGTGGAATCCGGCGACCCCCGACTGGATCGTTTGATCGCCAATTCTGCGGCCGTTGAGGTCTTTGCGTTCACTAGCGGAAGTACGGGGAGATTCCTAATCGAGAGGGCAAGGGAGCTTGGACTCGAGGAGCATCTGCGCCGATCCCTTGAGAGGGCGAGGGTTGCGGCAATTGGCCCTCCAACGGCTGCGGAGCTGAAGCGGCTGGCGATCAGGGTCGATCTAATCCCTGAGACCTACACGTTCCCCCATCTGCTCGAAGCGGTGAGGGATGCCATATGGGGTAGCAAATGATAATATTTTCAAAGGCACTCGCGGACAAGGCAACCGTATGGGAGGCGCTTAGGGCATCTCAGGATAGCTGTCAGCCTATACCTACGGAGCTCTTGCGCTTCTCTGCCGAGAACAGGCCGGTTGTGATGTGGAACCTGACGCGTAACTGCAATCTCCACTGCAACCACTGCTACATGGACGCAACGACCTCCAAGGAGGAGGAGATGAGCCTTGAAGACGGAATCAGGCTCATCGATGACCTCGCTGAGCTGAAGGTTCCAGTGCTCATATTGACCGGCGGAGAGCCCCTCATGAGCAGGAACTTCTACGCCTATGCCATTCACGCGAGGGAGATGGGGTTAAGGACGGTCATCTCCACAAATGGCACTTTGATCACCCCAGAGGTGGCTCGACTTCTCAAGGAGGTGGATATTCGCTACGTCGGCGTGAGCATCGACTCGACGGATCCTGCAAGGCACGACCGCTTTCGTGGGGTCGAGGGATCCTACATCAAAGCCATGAATGGCCTAAGGAACGCCAAGGAGGTCGGACTCAGGACGGGCCTAAGGGTTACATTGACCAGGGACAACTGGCATGAGATCCCAAGGTTGCTGGACCTGGCCCTAGATGAGGGGATACCCCGATTCTGCCTCTACCATCTCGTGCCCACTGGGCGCGGGGCTTTCATGGTGGAGAAGGATGTCACGCCTGAGCAGAGGCGAAGCGTGATCAAGCTTCTCGCTGAAGCGGCGATGGAGTTCAAGGATCGAGATCTGGAGATCCTCACGACGGACTCGCCGATGGATGGTGCCTACCTCCTCGAGCTTCTCAAGGATGATCCAGAGAGGTTCGAGCATGTTTATAAGCTCCTGCAGAACGCTGGGGGCTGCTCTGCCGGGGTCAAGGTTGCGAACATCGACCAGAAGGGAGATGTCCACCCCTGCCATTTCATGCCCCATATGCTCCTTGGAAACGTGAGGGATAGATCGTTTAGGAATATCTGGGTGGACGATCCCGCTCCGGAGCTGCTCGAACTGAGGGGAATCAGGCACGAGCTAAAAGGAGCCTGCGGAGATTGTCGATATCTGGACCTCTGCGGTGGATGCCGCGAGAAGGCGTTGTACTTCAAAGGTGACATTCGCGAGGCGGATCCAACCTGCATTCTGGGGGTTGCGACGGGGGATGACGAAAGGGATCAAAAAAAACTTGCTTATGATGGATCGAGCAGATGAGCAGCGGGGATATCGATATCGCCATCTTTGGGCCTCTTCCATCTCCCCGAAGCCCCCTATTCCAATGGGAAAGGTTTATAATCTTTTGTTCAGTTGAACATATTTGGGTGTTAACCTTGGCAAACAAAGGGAACGATAAGGTGAGAGGGATCTCCGGCCGCGAGGCAGAGGAGGTCAAGGTGGCCAGAAGGACGCGTGTAGCCAGAAGGACGCGCTAGCGACGTCATCGGCTATTCTTCCATTGGGGGGGGCGACCACCCCCCCTATTTATCCATTTTCCCCGTGGTTTTGTGTGCTCTCTCGCCCAATGACGAGGCTTATGATCTTGCTTTTTGGGAGGGGGATTGGCTGGAAGTCTGATGTAAATGGCTGGAGGTTGCCTTCTGGGGTGATGTGGAAGAGGGGGACGTTGGACTTGTGGAATAATCCCTTGGATGGGTGGAACTTGAAGGACTCTGTGAAGGCGACGGTCATTAGCTTGGCACCTGCTCTGAACTGAGAGGAAAGGCCGGAGTAGGTCGCTTGAGGATTGAAGAGGAGGCGGCCTCTCAGGTGCTTGGGGGAGAAGGCCTCCTTGCCGCGATAGGCCTCCATCTCCGGGGGGAGCTGGTATACCTCCGCCCTTCCGAACGCCTCGGCGAAATGAAGTGCTGCGAGGGAGTTCGCCTTGTCGTTGGGGGTCAGGGCAAGGAGATGGCCAAAGCCGCCTAGCTCGACCTCCTCGAAGATGCTCTCGGAGAGTATGGATCCGTGGTAGGTGGGAAGTCCCGATCTGAAGGCCTCCTGGATCTCCATCTGGTTGGTGTCGACGAGAAGCACATTGAACCCCTCCTTTTGAAGCGCGAATGCCATCTCCCTCGCCCAGGGATGTGCTCCGGCGATGACAACGCCCTGCGAATTGGGCTTTGAGAGCCCAAGATGCCTTGCGAGGGTTGGTGCGGAGAGGCCGTAGGCGGCGACGGTTCCTGCGACCACGATGAACGTGTAGGGGGCAAGGGCCTCCGCCTGGGCAACTCCCTGCTCGGAGAGCTCAATTGCGAAGATCGAGGAGATGGCGGCCGCAACGATCCCACGGGGAGCCATCCAGGATATGAAGAGCCGCTCCTTCCAGGAGAGGCCGGAGCCCATGGTGCAGAGCCACGCAGCCAGAGGGCGGGCAATCAGCATCAGGACGGCGAGGAATGCCAGGCTTCCAGGGTTGATGTACTCCACGTAGCTCCTGGGTGAGCGGGCGACGAGTATTATAAAGAGCAAAGATATCAATATAATTCGAAGGTTCTCCTTGAACTCCACAATCTCCCTGACGTTTACCCTGTTCTGGTTGGCAAGCGAGATCCCCATGATGGTTGCAGCAAGGAGGCCGGACTCGGGCTGAAACCAGTCCGATGCGGAAAACGCGGCGACTACGACCATCAGCGAGAAGACCTCCTGCAGGAAGTCAGGGATCCAGAAGCGTCTCAGCATCTCCACAAGGACCTCCGCTGCCAAGATGCCTATCCCTCCTCCAATGATGATGGCCTTTGCTATGCTCAGCTCGATCATCATGGCGGCCTCGCTCAAGCTTGCGGCGAGAATTGCCTGGAAGATGAGCACCGAGAGGATTGCCCCTATTGGATCGTTCATGATCCCCTCCCACTTGAGTATGGGAGAAGCCCTTCCCTGTGGGCGAACGTGGAGCAAGAGGGGGAGAATAACGGTCGGCCCTGTGACGACTAGGATCGCTCCCAAGAGAATCGCCATCTCCGGCCCCATGTCTAGAAGGATCCAGGCGGCGAGAGCGGAAACGGTCCAAGTGATGAGAACGCCCCACGTGAGGAGGCGCAAAACGACCTTTCGCGACTGCACGAGGTCAGCTATCCTCAAGCTCAGCCCGCCCTCGAATAGGATGATTGCAAGGGAGATGGAGATGAAGGGGGTGAGCATCTCCCCCATCAGCCTGTCCGGATCGATCGAGCCGCTCGCCGGGCCTGCTGCGATTCCGAGGATGAGAAGCATCAGTATGGAGGGAAACTGAAGGCGCCAGGCGAGCCATTGCCCTCCGATCCCAAGCACGATTATCCCTGCGAGCTGTGTGAGAAAATAGCTAGCCAATGGTCCTCCTGCAGGTTTTGGCCATGCCTCCTGATGATCGCCTTCTCCCGGCTGCCGGAAAGGTCGCCCTTCCATCCATCCGGCATATAATTGGGCCTGGACGATTTAAGGCAGACGGCGTTATCCTCTCTAAGATCACACGAAGGTTTTATAACCATTGGTGATGAAGGTTGTATGGGGGTGAGATCAAGATGACCCATCACGATAAGAAGAAGAAAAAGAAGGAGGAGGAGGAGAAGAAGGAAGAGGTTGCAAAGGTCGATCCCATAAGGCTTCATGAGCAGAGGGGTGGGAAGAAGAAGCCATTGCTGGATACATGCGAGTGAATGCTGGGAGCATCAAACCTTTCACCCTTCTATCCGGCTTCGTTCCCTATTATTTTTTGATGCCCTTGTTTTTATATCTTCATCGTTCCATCACTAACCTCGCGATCCGGCGTCGCGCATGCGGCGATGGCAAAGAACGTCCGGCGGTATCATCCGCCGTCCTTCGTTACCCTCACTCCTCGATTATCCACCGCGGTCGAAATCGCGATCTCTAGATCCATCGACTCTGCGATTGCCGCGACCTCTTTGAGCCCCTTCTCGGTGACCACACCGATCGAGGGTCCAACCGAGCTCATGCCTACGAACTCAAGCCCGCTCTCCCTAAGAAGGCTCATCAGGTGATAGATCTCGAAGGAGTGATGCTCGACCTCGGCCCGCTTCGAGCCTCGAAACTCGAACTCCCAGACGATATCCCCAATCCTCCTCAGGTCTCCCTTGACGAGGGCGGGGATCAGGTCCATCATGATCAGATAGGCCTTGAGCTGCCGATCCTGATAGTCCAGCGTCCTTGCCCGATTCATCAAGAGATCGAACTCCTGTCTGCCTGAGGAGGAGACCTGGGTCTTGGGGATGATGATGAAGACGTTCTTTCCCTCTGCGAAGGGATGGTGGCAGATGAGGGCGAGCTCGTCTCCCATTATGGCCATGCCGCCATAGGTTGCGGCGGCGGGGCCTACGCCGGTCTCGAATCCCAGCGTAACCATGCCGTCCTCGGTCTCCTCAACGTAGTTGTTGCCGATCAGTTGCCTGATCTCCTCGGGGCCAAGCGGTGAACCCACCGCGGCGTTGAGGGCATGGGCGAGGGCGAGGAGGACCGATCCGGTGGATCCGAGACCTACGTGCTTACGCTCGTGGTCCTCGACCGATATCTCGAACCCTCCGCGATAGCCAACGGCTCTCCTGAAGACCTCAACGAAGTGGCGTATGATCGGTTCGCGAGAGTAGTCCACGGA
This sequence comes from uncultured Methanotrichaceae archaeon, assembly GCA_964632755.1. Lineage (GTDB taxonomy): Archaea > Halobacteriota > Methanosarcinia > Methanotrichales > Methanotrichaceae > JAFGMR01. The sequence continues at coordinate 249 of CAZWDT010000065.1, read as the reverse complement.
GATCCCCGACGGCGTGCACCTAACCGTGGCAGAGCAGTAGCTGCGAAGCCATCATCATGGCTCTTCGAACTATGTGCAAAGGAATCATGAATCATCGTTCCACTTGGACGTATGGTCAACTTAATCATCCATAAACTTAGATGAAAGCTTATATAATTTTGTATATTCTCGAACGCAACGATTTTGTAAAAATTATTAGCGTTCATTCGTGTTCATTCGCGGTTGGTTATAAAAAACCACTAATTCACG
>CAZWDT010000064.1:0-11422 GCA_964632755.1 uncultured Methanotrichaceae archaeon | reverse complement strand
ACGGTCTAACCTGCCTTTGAAAAGGCAGGGATGCGGCCTGCTCTTTCTCCTCAAGGGATACGTCCCTCCAATCGGCGAACTCCTTGTAGAGCCTCCCGCCCATGGCCTCATCCTCCTTGCTACGGCTCGGGAATTCATTGGGCCTTGCGCGGTCGAAGTTCGTCTCCAGAAATTGCAGCAATGCGGTCTCGCCATAGGGCTTGGGGATGAGGGGCTGGCTATCCGATATCTCTATCATGAGGCGATCGTCGTCCATTAGCTCCATTGGCTTCAATCCCAGCTTTGCTGCCGATCTCTCCAGGGCCGCCTGCGCGATCAGCTGCTTTCTCCCCTGGCTTTGGCTTCCTGAGATATGGGAACCGCTCCTTGTAGAGCCTTATCATCTCGAACTCGTGCTCCATGACGAAGGCGAGCATCTTATCCGAAGAGCGCCGGATATACTCGCTGTTTATCGAGATTATGTCAAACCAGAGCCCCTTGCCGATATCGAGGGAAAGATGGAGGCCTGGTCGGTCTAAACGAAGATGATGCGAGAGACGTCTCCAGCGAGGCGGGCGATGCGATCTAACTCTTCGACCTCCCGAAAGACACATCTAAAATCCATTAGATCCCGATATCCCTGCATGAGGCCTATCCCTCGTCTCATTGTCAAGGGACGAGAGACGGGATGCTGCGTCTGTAGCAACCGAGCGGATCCAGCCCAGGTACCCCCTTCCTGAACTCCTCACGCCTCCTTTCCTTCTGAGACATCACCGCACTTCACCTGATCCAGTATCTCCTTGAACTGCCCCCAGATCTCAACTGGTATCCTGATTCCGTTCTTGGACCAGCCCGTGTAGCGCTCCGATGTCGTGTACTCCCGGATATCGACGCCCACCGTGCCCTTGAACTCGGTCTGCCTGACCACGATCTCCGTCGAGCTGTTCTTCCTCAGCCTTCCGATCTCCTCGTCCATTCGATCACCTCATCCATTCGATCAGCACCGTATCCATTGTGAGCGTCATTCTTATATACTAAATCTGTTTCATGCTAGCATGTAACACATTAGCACGGTCAAGGAGAACCTAAATTGAGCGAGATTGGAAAGAGGGTCAGGATAGAGAGAATTATGGACAGGGATAGCGGGAACACCGTGATCATACCCCTGGACCATGGCATAACTATGGGGCCGATAAAGGGACTGGAGGTCCTCTCGGATATGGTTAACAAGGTGGCCGGGGGCGGGGCTAACGCCGTGCTCCAGCAAAAGGGGATGGTTCGGCATGGGCATCGGGGCTACGGAAGGGACGTTGGCCTCATAGTGCATATGTCGGCCTCAACCTCACTCGGTCCTGATCCCAACAACAAGGTGCAGATCTGCTGCGTGGAGGAGGCCCTCAAGATGGGGGCCGATGCCGTGAGCGTCCACATCAACATAGGCTCGGAGACCGAGGCCGACCAGCTCAGGATCCTCGGAGAGGTCGCTGAGCGTTGCGACTTCTGGGGGATGCCTCTCGTCGCAATGATGTACCCGAGGGGAGCCAAGATCGCCGACCCCAACGGGGCCGAGGTCGTCGCCCTCGCCGCAAGGGCAGGGGCAGAGCTTGGAGCTGATATCGTCAAGACCAACTACACGGGGGATCCTGACTCATTCAAGAACGTCGTCAGGGGCTGTCCGGTTCCAGTCGTAATCGCCGGAGGGCCGAAGACCGAGACCGATAAGGAGTTCCTGGAAATGATCGAGGGGGCGATGGATGCGGGGGCAAGGGGGGTTGCGATTGGAAGAAACGTCTTCCAACACGCTGACCCGGTGAAGATGACCCGGGCCATAGCCGCGATCGTAAACCATGACGAGGGGGCGGAGGAGGCCCTGCGGATCCTCAAGTAAATCCCGCAAGCAGGCCTTATCCGGGGATTACGGGGTTCATAAGAACCCCAACCCCATCGATCTCGACCTCGACATCGTCCCCAGCTCGAAGCTGGCCAACGCCGGGAGGCGTTCCAGTTGCAATCACGTCCCCAGCCTCGAGCGTCATTATGTGGCTTATGAATGCCATCAGCTGCATAACATCGAATATCAGGTCGGACGTATTCGAGCTCTGCCTCAGCTCGCCGTTCACCCTCGTTTTGATCGAGGCGTCATTGGGGTCGATCCTCGCTATGGCAGGTCCAAATGGCGCGAATGTGTCGAAGCTCTTGGCACGCGTCCATTGGCCGTCCCTCCTCTGGAGATCCCTTGCGGTTACGTCGTTGAAGCAGGTGTAGCCCAGGATATAATCATCTGCGCGAGCGGCTGAGACCCTCTGGCATCTCTGTGAGACGACTATTGCCATCTCTCCCTCGTAGTCCACCTGTTCGCTCTCCCTGGGGAGGATGATGGATGCGCCCGGGGAAAGAGCCGAGGATGGGGGCTTGAGGAAGATGATGGGCTCAGTTGGGATCTCCATCCCGAGCTCGCGCGCGTGCTCGGTGTAGTTCAGCCCCACGCAGACGATCTTGCTCGGCCGCGATGGAGCGAGAAGCTCGACCTCGACAAGTGGATGCTCTTCCCCTTCTGAGATCGCACTCGATCCCTCTATCCTTCCCTGAAGCTCCCTGCCATTCCATAGATATCTGATCAACATCATATCGCCCGATATAGGATCACCCCCGAGGCGGGCCCCTCGATCCGGAGGGCCCCCGTCTATACCTTCCAAACTCCCCATCGAGCAGCTGGACCGCGGGGATTACAGGCCCTTCCTGACATACCCTGATCCCTGTAGGGTCCATGCAACAGGAGCCGCATATGCCGATTCCGCACTTGAGGTAGCGGTTCACGCTCGCTTGCATCTTTTCCGCATGATTCTTCCAGCTCTGGATCACGTCCCACATCATCAGCTCCGGGCCGCAGATGTAGATCTGGCTGAACCGCTTCGGGTCAAGCCGTTCGAGGCCCAGGGATGCCCTGCCTGGAATGCCACAGCTTCCGTCATCGGTTGTGAGGATGAGCTCACCCAGACGCTCGAATCGGCCTTGAAATATGATATCCTCGCGGCAGCGAAAGCCCATAAGGGATGTAACCTCGACTCCCTTTTGCCTTGCAGCCTCCCCCAGGAAGGCAAGAGGGGCGGCTCCGAGTCCTCCACCGACTAAGAGGATGCGCTCTCCTTCGATGGAGAAGCCATTTCCCAAGGGGCCTCGAAGGCCTAGGCCGTCGCCTGGACGGAGGCGAGAGAGGGCCCTTGTTGCCTCCCCAACAGCCGCCACCGTCATCTCGCTAGGGCCTGAGAAGCTCATGGGGATCTCATCGACGCCCCTGATCCAGACCATCATGTACTGGCCCGGCAAGGGATCGAGCCGAACCGAATCGAATCTTATGGTCCTGACGGTGGATGTCTCCTCGGTGACCTCCAAAATCGTTGCTGGAGATGGCCTCATCGCCGCCTCCCAGCAAGGCCGCAGATATCGGATAGCGCCATCCCCTTTCGATCGAGGTAGCGGGAGATGCCTGTTGAGATGGCCTTCAGGATATCGAGCCCACCGGAGAGGGCTGTACCCACCTGCACTCCAGAGGCGCCTGCCATGATCATCTCCACTGCGTCTTGCCAGCAGCTTATTCCTCCAACGCCGATCACAGGGATTGCCAGGGCGGAGTGGAGGTCGTAGACGCATCGTACGGCAACCGGCTTGATCGCCGGTCCAGAGAGGCCGCCGATGCGGTTTCCGAGGATCGGATAGCCGGACTCCACATCGATTGCCATCGCCTTTATCGTGTTGATGGCGACAACTGCTGATGCGCCGCCCCTCTCGGCGGAGAGCCCGAGGGCGACGATGTCTGCGACGTTTGGGGTCAGCTTCACCCAGACGGGAACGGAATTTCCGCGGACGACGGCCCTTGTGATCTCCTCGACGTCTCCGGGATGGCAGCCGATCTCCGCCCCATAACCCTTGGCGTGGGGACAGGAGAGGTTTAACTCGAATGCGTCTGCGTCCAATCCCTCGGCCACCTCGACGAACTCCTCGGGCGAGGAGCCGAAGATCGATGCAACAACGGGCGATCCTCCGGTTCGGGCAATATCGATCTCCTCTTGAAACTCCCTGTACGATGGATTGGGCAGGCCCATGGCGTTGAGCAGGCCTACATCGAGGCGAACGATTCCAGGGCCTGGATGGCCATCCCTGGGATCTACCCCGATTGACTTGGTCACGACCGCTCCAGCTCCGGCAAGGGCTGCTCTCCGAAGCGATGCACCCGTCGTGCCCAGAATTCCTGCAGCGAGCATGACCGGGTTCTCCAGCTCCAGGCCGCCCACATCTCCCCTCAGGGTTGCCATGGAGGTGGAGAGGTAGACGGGGGATAAAAGGATTGGCCCAGAGCGGCCATTCGGTCAAATGATTCGGCCTCGATGAGCGATGCCGCAGGTAAGGCGAGGGGGATTGTCGCATCCATCCCCCGCGGAGGGCGACGACCAGGCCCAGGTTTTGGTCAATCTTCGCTGGCCATGCTCGAATTTTTTTTGGCGTCCTTCCACTACATGAATCTCTCGAAGCGGTCCTTCTTGGCCTTGCAGATTGGACAGATTCCCGGAGGCTCCTCCCTTGCGGCGAGATATCCGCAGACCTTGCATCTCCAGACGGGATAAGCCAGAGATCGGGATGGCGCAGGCGGGGTCGAAGGCTCCTTTTCCTCCAAGTGCCTCCTCTCAGGCACGGGCGAGAGGGTCCTTCTTCCTTCAGCGACATCTTCCGATACGTAGAGGGCGCAGTAACAAGCGCCGTGCTCCTCGAGGTCACTATCCCTGTAGTCGCAGGGGCAGATTATATCCCTGTCCTCCTCCTCGATCCCTGAGGCCAGACGGCATGGGCAGGACCGATAGCCGAACCTCTCCTCGTTCGTCAAGAGGCCGGAAGCAAGCTCCCTTGTGAAGCCTTCATCGGGATTGAGATGGTAGCCGGAGCTCTCGGCATCGAGAGAGAGCTCCCCTAGGAGAGAGTCGCGGGCAATGTCGTCGTTCTCGGTCATCCCAATGCCCCCTCGATCTCGCTTTCCTTGTAACCCACTATGCACCTATCATCATCAATGACGAGCGTTGGAAAGGAGCATGTTGGGTTGAAGCGCTTGATCTGCCCTACCGCCTCCTCCCTCGACTGTCCCCTCTCCAGATCGACGTAGACGTACGAGTACCCAACCCCCAGCCGATCGAGAAGGCCCTTCACCAACTTGCACCATGCGCAGGTGCTCAGGGCGTAGAGAACGACCTTTCCCCGATCTTTCCCTAAAACGCGAACCATCTCCATATGCAAACCTCCTGCCCTTAATCCCCAATAAGCCTGCTCCATGCCCCGATTTTCCCATGAAAGCAGAACGAAAGACGCGATCATCCAAGAAGATTCAACGAGATACGGCCAATGGAGATCTCCATCGGCTTATCTCATCCTCCCCTCGACCTCCTCCTCCCTCAGTCTACAGAGGCTATCTGCTCCCCTGACGTAGAACCAGTAATGTACGACCACAAGCAAGCCCCATCCCAGAGGCGAGTACCATATGGCCCAGCCTGGATCGATTGCGATATTTCCCATGTAATACAATCCCAGCCAGATGATGTTGAACACCAGGTAGAACCCAAGGTGCAATCGAAAGAGCTTCATCTGATCTGCAATCGTCGCCTCTCTAAACAACCTCTTATACTCATCCAAAGTGCCTGCCATCCTAACACACCTCCTCAACAATAAGCGGAAGAATAGATTAATATATGTACTATCAATATATAAAGTTTTGGAGTGCGTTAAAGCATATGATATAACTATATAATCCTATTTATCTTATAATAACCTCGAACGCAAATCAATGATGGTGAGCGCCTCCGGATCTGAGGAAATCTTCAGCTCGATCGACGATTCGGCCACTTCCGAAAGGTTTAAGTTCGATGGATAAAGCTGACAGATATATCCAGCTAATGCAGGAGGGATAATGTCTCGTATATGCCTGTTCGCGCTCTTCGGAGCATTTCTCCTATCCATCCAGGGGTGCGGTGCCATTGAGATGGGATTTTCAATGGACCTTGGATCGGGTGAGATGGGAGTGGATTGTCAATATACCTTGGGCGATGATTTCTCATTCGATGAGAGCCTCTCAGCCGACCCTGTAGAACAGCAGATCACCGACCGCAAGGAGGTATCTGGAGAGGGCGATCTCGATCTGATACAGTCGTTTCAAAGCAGCGGAGGAGATTCCGGTCAAAGCTTAGCAGAGGCCGAGGGAGCTGGAAGGGTGCAGCTAGCGAGCGAATCAAGGATCGATCAGGAGGGAATCTCCCTGAGTCAGACGGGGAGCATGTCCGGAGACTACGGAAACATGGAGCTATTGGTCTGGGATAGAGAGGGCACGAACGGCCGCGCAATGACGACGGGCACAGTGATCGAAGACTTGGAGGCTGACCAGGCCGCCAGCATCAATCCAAAGGGAATCTCCCTGAGACAGAAAGGGAGCATGTCCGGGGACTTCGGTAATATGGAGCTATCGGTCAGGGATAGAGAGGGCACGAACGCCCGTGCAACGACCGCGGGATCGACGCTCAATGACTTAGAGGCCGACCAGACCGCAGGGACGGGGGGAAGCGTCTTCGCCGGTCAGACCTCCAGAGCCAGCGGCTTCTATTGTCTAGCATTGGCCGAGGCTTGGTGGGACGGCCCCGGACTGGACTCTCGAGGGACCTTCACTTGGGGATGGGCAAACGGCAACCTGGCCTTCCAGGGGGGAGTTAGAGGAGACTCACAGTTGCTAGAGAGTTATAAGAGCTCCCAGGTTTATGGCCTCGGCATGGTTCATGGATCTGTTGCAGGCAACTACCAGATAATAGACAGAGAGAACCCCTTCAGCGGGTGGATGGCTTTCCCGGGCTATGCTACTGTCCGATCGATGAATGCGTTCAATTTCGGAACGAGCGATGCAGTCTCCTACTCAAGGGTCGATGCAGATGAAGCGATTATCCACCAGAGGGCACAAGCGAGCGGACAGCTCTTTAATTGGGTATATGCCGATTCCGGAGATGGCTCATCAGGGGATGAAGATTCTAATTTTGCAACTGACGCAATCCTTAATGCCAATGCGACTCCTACTACGGCCGACGCCGAGGTGATCTAGAATGTCCAAAGCCTTATGCATACTCGTCCTCCTTTCGCTCCTCACTGGAGCCCAGGCGGTCTCCTGGAGCGCCTACGTTGCGCCTAACAACAGCACAGATATCTGGTCGATCTACCGCAATGGCGCGAACATTAGCTTCGACTACAGCCAGGCGGTGGATGGGATAATCTCGCCCGTCGACTACCACGGGCGGATGCTCAGCCCCTACCACTCAGGCTACTCCGAGCTTCAGGTGAGCGATGTTAGGATGAGGGAGCGCACAGCCGCCCTCGAGGGCATGTTGAGCTCAGAGGAGAGCCTAAGCCTTGAGTCCAAGTCGTGGAAGCCGGTCTACATGAACCTCAGCAAGCCTGGGGGATCCCCGATCTGGACCGTCAAGTTCATGGAGAACTGGCAGGCAGACCTCAAGGCCAACAGGACGCTCGAATATTCGGGCCGGAACATCAACGATCGCGAGTTCGTGGGCAACAACTACGACTACGCAGGAGCAACGCTCCTCTACAACAAGGAGCTCTCAAAGGAGCAGAACATCCACCTCAACCTCACACGGATGAATGCGACGGTCGTCCTCACCGACGAGGAGATCCTCTACGCCGACTTCATGCCGACGAGGGAGATGGAGTACGAGTTTAGCGCACACACGACAGGGATCGCCGATCTGAAATACGGAAACAGCGGTTTCCGTGAGACGTCCGACTACAATGCCAGGCCACCGCTTTTGGAGGAGAGCGAGGAGAGGTATGTAGGGACGTACGACATCATGCGTCGCATAAGGATGGCCTCCAACTTCACCGAGATAGAGGAGGTCGAGGACTGGCTCCCGTGCTGCTCCGGCGGCTGGGCGAATATGAATCTCAAGGACAGAAAGTACTGGGGGGCAGAGGGCATCTTCGACTGTTCTTGCTACAGGCCTCCATCCCAGGCCCAGTTCCCCAGATAGGGGAACTTCCTTCTTTTTAAAAAGCCTTGAATTTGATCTTAATCTTTTCTCCAGAGCAAGTAACACAATGTCCGAAAGTCTTAATAATTAGATAAATAGTTCATCGTATCAGATATTGTATGCTTGCATTAAGGATTGATATGATGAATAAATTAATAATTGCTTGTATTGTGTTAATTGCAAGTCTATCGGCCTTCGCCGCGGCCAGCCCAGGCTATCCCTTGGCCGTGGTCGATTCGGCCGGGCGGGAGGTTGTGTTCTCACAGCCTCAGGAAAGGGTAATCGTCCTCAACTCCGATGCAGCCGAGGCGGTGTGCATCCTTGGAGCCTCTGATAAAATCGTCGGCGTGGTAGATTCGATACAATCACGCGCCTACGACTTCCCGGACCTTTTGGACATGCCCCTGGTCGGATCCTGGAAGGAGTTCAACTACGAGGAGATCGGGGAGATAGCGCGAGAAGGGGGTGCGATCCCTCCCGATATCGTAGTCATAGGCTACGTATACGAGGGAAAGGAGAACGGGATAGAAGCAGTCGCGGAGCATCTGGCTCCCATGGGGAATATCTCCATCCTTGGGCTTGACATCTATAAGGAGGAGAACCTGAGCCGCGAGCTTACCATACTTGGACAGGTCCTGGATAGGGAGGAGGTGGCAGAGGAGTACCTTGAGTGGCACGATAGGATGATCGCAGATGTCGAGGCCGCTGTCGAGGGAAACGATTCCCCGACGGTCTACATCGAGGGGACGGCAAATGGGCTAGGGGAGCTTACCACCTTTGGCGGCTCTTCTGCCCAGCAGGCGCTCTTGGACCTCGCAGGCGGATCCAATGTGATGACCGAGGAGATCGCATATCCCAAAGTAGAATGGGAGTGGGTGGTCGAGAGGAATCCCGATGTGATCCTCAAGATGAGCTATCTTTCCCCAGCCGACGGCATCTCGGGATGGGGAGAATCCGACATGGGGGATCTCGATGCGATCATGGATGAGATCAAGAGCCGGCCTGGTGCCGAAGGGCTGTCGGCCGTAAAGACCGGACGGGTCTACATAGTCTTCGCTCAAGTCCTCTTCGGCCTTGACAACGTGGCCGGACTCAGCTACCTCGCAGAGGCCCTCCATCCCGAGATCGACCTCAACCCTCGAGGGGTGCTCCAGGAGTATCTGGATCGACGAGGCCTGGAAATGTCTGAGGATCGAATCTTCGTCTACCCGGCATGAGAACGACTTTGGGCAGACAGATAAAATGATAAAAATAAAGGAGTGAATATCGCTTGAGATATAAAGCCGCAACGATGGGCTTTCTAGTCATGGGACTTCTCCTCATTCCAGCGATGGCAGAGGGGACGCTTCTCATCTTCGGCAACGCGAACATGGATGAGTCTATCGATGATGAGGACATATCCTTCCTTTCCGAGATCATTTCCGGGGAGAGGGAGCCAACCGACCTTGCAGATGCCGACCACGACGGAAAGATCGACGAAGGCGACGTTCTGAGGGTCGAGGAGATCATCGCAGGAGTTGAGGAGGAGATCACCCTATTGGACGGAGCGGAGGGTGAGATCACAATCCAGGTGCCTGTGGAGAGGATCGTCCCCCTCAATATGCGGCATGCCTGCTCCCTGGTCGTCCTCGGCGCTGAGGAGAAGATCGTCGGCGTGGATCAGACCGTCGTCGAGAGGGAGAGGCTATTTCCGAGGCTCTGCAATCTACCGTCCGTTGGAGCGGTCAGGGAGCCGGACGCAGAGGCCATAATATCCCTTCAGCCGGACCTCATACTGACCTTTACCAACATGCCGCTTCCGGGCGAGCTCGAGGACAAGATGCCAGCGGGGATATCTGTTTTACGATTCGATCTCTCCAGGACGGAGTCAATAGAGATGGAGATGAAGGCGCTCGGTTACCTCATGGGAGACCGGGAGGAGGCAGCAAGATATCTTGACTGGTACGCAGGCTATATGAGGGAGGTCGAGGAGAGGGCATCCCAGATCACGGACCGGGAGAGGGTCTTCTTGGAGAGGGAGAAGAAGGCCGCTGGCGAGTCCACGGTCCGCTGGGCATATGCGGACCAGACCGGCTACACCGACCTTTGCGCTGCGGCTGGGGGATTGAATATCGCCGATGGCTACATCGACTGTAACGGCGATGTGGAGGCTGAGTGGGTTCTCTCTCAGAATCCCGATGTGATAATCGGGCTCTCCTACAACGGTGGCTATATGGTCGACGATCCAGCTCCACTTCAGGCCTATCGCCAGGAGATCCTATCGATTCCTGGCATCCAGAACGTAACTGCCGCAAGGGAAGGAAGGGTCTACATAATCTCAGGGGACTTCTCCATAGGGCCGCAGATCCTGATAGGATCGGCAACGGTCGCCAAGTGGCTCTATCCTGATGTATTCGAGGATCTCGATGTGGATGCCATCCACGAGGAGTTCCTGAGGGATTTCATGAGGATCGAGTTCGATCCGAGGGAGGAGGGAGCTTTCGTCTACCCAGGATAGGCTATTATCGAAGACCCCCTCCTCTCGCCTGTCGGAAGCTGCGGCCGTAAGAGGGGTCGGTCTTCGACAATTGAACAGTGGATACAGCTGGAGAGGGAAGGCCGCCCGCCTGCTGCGGCGCGATCCCTCTTCATCCCGGCTGGCCCTCCGCCATATTGCCTTGGGCCTTAAACCGAGATACACAAAGCTGATACATCTCGATTTTCATCGGAGACGCATGAGACTCGTCTCGAAGCTCACGGGCTTTTCATGGAGTTCCCTTCATCGAGCTCAGCCTGCTTTCCTGGGACGAATGGTATGATCTTTCGACGGACAAGCTCCTCCTGGATCGCAAGGGGCAGGTTGCGGGCATCGACCATCAGACCGTTAATTATAACCCACCATACCAGGGGATTCTCCTCCATTTTGGAGGGTCGCCACCACTTGGGGTCGGCCTTGGATGTTCCAAGTAGATCCCTTATCTGCCGGGCCTTGTTTGCAGCTGTACTCTGACTAACTCCAAAGAGGGCCGCAAGTTCTTCTGCCCTCATATAGGGCACCTGTGATCTATCGAAGAGGAAGTTGACAGTGCCCAGTGAATAGAGGATTGCCGCAGCCCAGACATGCCTTTTGCCTCTCTCCAGAGGGGAGGGCCTCTTTCTTGCCAGGGCTGCCGCCATGCGGCGGGCCAACAGGGCATAATCTTCATCCAGATGCTCGCGGCAGATGGTATCGGTCAGGGCGGTGATCTCATCGTATGCTGGCCGCATCTTAATGGGAACGGACTCTGATCTCTTCTCGGACATAATGACCTTCTCCAATGAAATGCATAATTGTATTAGATTCTTTCTTTGAGGAGAAAGAGCAGGCCGCATCCCTGCCTTTTCAAAGGCAGGTTAGACCG
>CAZWDT010000063.1:0-12171 GCA_964632755.1 uncultured Methanotrichaceae archaeon | reverse complement strand
TCGAAGTCTGGAGCAATACCAAAGCGATCAAGAGACTTCTCGATGGAATAGAGGATTACGAGGATTAAGGCGTTTTTATAGGACCTGTTCCCGACTATGGTTGCGTCACCGACGGTCTAAATCCGCCTAAAAGCAGCGGCATAAGGCGATCCTACCTGCTCCCCCACTTGCATGCCACCCGCAGGAGCCGGTGTAGCGCCGCCGGATGCGCGACAGGCCGATTCGAGCGTGTCCATGCGGCAGGAGATCCGGGGGCCGGGATCCCGGCGGGCATCGCCCCCCCCCCCGGGCCTTGCGGGGGAATTGCCATAAGCCTGAGTTCCCAATTGATTAGGCACAAGCGCAGACAAATGGGGCGATTGATGCTGATTATCGCAAATAGCCATTGTGCCTAATTAGTCACAACAGATCGCTATGCGTCGGTCCTATGTGCCTAAATAAGTGGGAGGTTAGGCATAAGCCATTCCAGGCTGCAGGGAAGAGTAAGAGGGAGGAGAAGAGGCCCACACCTTGGATGGAGCAGAGGCGATAGATACGGTGCAGAGCGATGTTGGACGAAACCCTAATCATCCATGCCATCCATTATGGCAATGGTGGCGCGATGAGGGCAAGCGACCTGGCCAAGGCCTATAACAACATGACACTTGAGCCCCTGAAGGAGGAAGAGGAGTTCAAGGAGTTCTATGTCTATCGTCCCGAGAATGCCCCCTCCCCTATCGAGGGGTTGAACGATCGAATCCGTATAGCCGAAGGGGCGGAGAAGTACCTATTCCTGGGATTTCGTGGATCGGGAAAAAGCACTGAGCTATATCGTCTAGTGGACATGATCGACCAGGAGAGGTTCCTTGTGGTCCACTACTCCATAAGGGACGAACTCAACCTGAGCGACTTCGACTTTCGAGACTTCTTCGTATCCATGGCCCTGAAGGTATTGGAGCGAGCCGATGATGTGGGCCTATCCATATTTCAGGATATCAAAGAGGACTTGCATCGCTTCATGAAGGGGATAACCATGGTCTCCGAGGAGGAGATCACCACATCCAAGGGAGCCGGGCTCTCGCTGGAAAAGTTCCTCTCCTTGAAGATAAGCCAGGAGAAGAAGACACGGGAGGTCGTGCGAAAAGAGCTTGAGATGCGAATAGGCGACCTTCTCGTTAAGCTCAACGGGCTGATACACGAGGTAGAGGACTTGTCAGGGAAGAGGTTGATCATCGTGGTCGATGACCTGGACAAGCTGACCAGGGGCAGCCAGGCAGAGGACTTCTTCTACAACAACTACGAGCTTCTGCTACAGCCAAATTGCCTTGCAATCTACACCTTCCCAATTCCCCTGACATTTCATCCATCCTACGAGATGGTCAGGCAGGCCTTCGATGACGACGTATTGCTGCCACAGCTTCCGGTGAAGGGACAGGACGGGGCGATAAAGGACGACAACCTGAACTTCTACATGGATGTGATCTACCGCCGGATGGATCGAGGGCTGGTGGATGAGGAGGCGCTGAAAAAGGCGATCCTTTCGACAGGCAAGCTCTCCGAGTTCATGAGAGTGATGAGGGAGGCCTGCATCCGGGCCTATAGGAGGCGGGCCGCGTTGATTGGCGACCAGGATGTGGGGGGAGCATTGGAGAAGTTTCGCCGCACCTATGACCGGACGATCTCCCAGGCCCATAAGGAGCGTCTCATCGAGATCCATGAGAGCAAGGAGGCAAGGGATAAGGACAACGAGGACGACATCAGCAGAGATCTCCTATTCAGCCTGACAGCCGTCGAGTACGAGGATGAGTCGGGGAGATGGTGCGACGTCGACCCCCTTCTATTGCCGCTGGTGGAGAGATGGAGGAGTTCGCAGCAGAAGACCTAGAGGAGATCGAGACCGTCATTGCAGAGCTTGAGATCTCTAAAGAGCGAGGAAACCTCCTCATATGCACTGCGGCCTCCCCCACCTACCGCCAAAAGGTAATCGATGTCATCGCCGGTCGATTCCCAGTCAGACTCCAGAAGGTCGAGGGCGGAGACGAGCTCATATCCAAATTGAAGGAAGAGAAGGGGCATGAGGTCCTAATTTGGGAGTTTCCAGAGCGCTTGAGCCCTGACTTAATCGAGGCCCTGAACAACTTCCGGGAGCTCTTCTACCGGCCAGGTGCTCCAAGCCTCCTCTTGCTAACTCCTTCTGCCCTGGACGATGTCATCAGAAAGGCACCCGACCTCTGGCGCTATTGTGGCGGGTATCATGAGCTGAAGGGCCGGGAGGGCGGCCTCGCATTCCAGGTCCTGGATGTTATGACCACTTCATTGCACTACCGGGATAAGGAGGATCTGCTGAGGAGGAAGAGGATAGACGAGCACCTGCTTCAGACGCTAAAAGACGAGAGGGAGAGGATAAAGGTACTGCAAGATCTGGGTGGGGTTCACTATCATTTAGGCGAGGTCAGGCAGGCGATCGAGCACTACGAGCAGGCACTGGAAATCGCCCGAGAGATAGGGGACAGGAGGAGCGAAGGCATCGCTTTAGGCAGCCTGGGCAATGCCTACGCCGCTCTCGGCGAATCCCGGAGGGCGATCGAGCTTTACGAGCAGTCTTTGGCAATCTATTGCGAGATAGGGGATAGAAGGAGCGAAGGAGCCGCTTTGTGCCACTGGGGCGCAGCCAACGCCGCTCTTGGCGAGACCCGGAGGGCGATCGAGCACTTCGAGCAGGCACTGGAAATCGCTCGCAATATAGGGGACAAAAGGGGCGAAGGCGCCACCTTGGGCAATATGGGCGCAGCTTACGCCGATCTCGGCGAGACCCGGAGGGCGATCGAGCTCTACGAGCAGGCCCTCGCCATCGATCGAGAGATAGGAGACAGAAGGGGCGAAGGCGTCAATTTGAGCAACCTGGGCGAAGCCTACGCCGCTCTCGGCGAGACCCGGAGGGCGATCGAGCTCTATGAGCAGGCCCTGACAATCGCTCGCAATATAGGGGACAGGATGGGCGAGGGCAACGCCTTGTGGAACATGGCCCTCGCGTACGAGTCGCTCGGAGAGGCCGGCCAGGCGATCGAGAGCCCCCGGACCGAAGTGGTGCGCCGGCAGCTGGCCCGGTGGCAAGAGGAGGCCGGAAGCGATGGATAGCAGCATCCGCCACGAAGATCTCCCAGAGCCGGATGGCCCCTTCACCTAATCAAAAAAATGTAGACGTGTGATTGCCTCTGCTTTGGGACGATCCGTCTTATGTTCTCCTCAAGCTCCTCTCTGCTCGTCCCTGAGGCGACTATCAGGCCCAACAAGACGCCGAACCAGCCCTTCTTCACCCCCATATCCTTTAACCTCTTCTTCAATGAGCGGGAGTCCAGGCGACCCATCTCCTGGTGGTAAACCGGGAGAAGGCCCGGATTTCTATGCAACAGCTCATGGATCTCTTCCCAGTATTGATCGCGGTCCCGGAGAGTCTTCAGGTAGGCCCTGAGCCGGTCCTCATCGGTGGGCTCGACATCCTCATGGGGGAGCGATGTGATTATCCCGGAGAGGGATCGGGCTTTCCTATAGTCGTCTTCGATGCTCTTCCGGATTCCCGAACCGAAACGGATATTCCATGTTCGTGTCAGGCCGTCGTTGATTATGCGGCCCTTGTAAGGCAGAAGGACTGTCTCGATCATCACGGGAAGCTCCGGCCATATCTGCCTGTCCATGGGAATCCCGGCAGACACCACGCCATAAGCCTTTGGATTCTCGTCCCATTTCAGGTAGACCAAGTAGTCCTGCAGGTGGCGGACGACGTGAAATTGGTCCTTGATGAAGTACTTCCGCCAGGCCTTGACCGTCTCCACGTCCTCGGGGCTCATGGTAGACGAGTTTTCCTCGAGATAGGCATCGATCAGGTGAGGGTGCTTTAGAATGTGGTCTCTGAGCTTGATATTCTGCTCTGCTGAAACCACGACAAACATCTCGGGGGACCGGAGATTCGGGATCAGCTTTAGATCCTCATTGGCCTTGAGGAGAAGATTAATACAGATGGAAGATATTCAAGTTGTCAGGTTCGCTTAGGTTGGAGGATGTCATGGCAAGCCCTTCTCTGGATAGTTGCTCGATAGTTGATTAAACCTTCTCCTCTTGGGATGCGGTCACCGGAGGGGCCGGCAGGGACGTGACCACTCCTGCTTTGGCCGCAGCAGCCTGGCATGCTTCCTCGAGCTCCTGTTTGACAGTGCCTTCTAGCCGAATCGGATGGAGGGCGAGGACCCCATCGATGATGATCCGCTCGTCGTAGGGAAGGAGGAGGGCATCTACTATCTGGGGTAGATTTGGCCCCACCATCCTGCGGATGGTGTCGTTGATCCCAAGGACGCCGAAGACGTGGGATGGATCGTCTATCGAGAGCAATATGGAGTGATCCGTTTGATGGCGCATGACCGCAAAGGTGCCCGCTAAACGGTGCTCTTGCCATGACTTGATCATCTCCAAGTCCTTTGGGCCCAGGTTGCCGGGGTTCTCCTCCAGGTAAGTATTTATGTACTTTGGGGCTTCGAATACCGCCTTTCGGAGCTTAAAAATTGCAATTTTATGGGATCTGCTGCCGATAACCACTGGATCGGGGAAGAAATGAAGGTCCTTGTTGGCCCAGGAAAGCAGGCTGTAATATATCCGGAAGAACCTTTCTCCATCCTTCCTTTGAAGCTTCATATATTGAAGATGTAATTACTGGTAGATCATTCCATCGCCTCGTCCTGCCGATCCCACAGGCCTCATCGAGGAACGAGCCATCCTGAAGGAGAGCCCCAATACCTGGACGTCATAGAATCCTATCGGCCTTAAAAAAATTGGCTCTTCGCTGAATTGCGTTAATATGGATCATCGGAGAGTTCCAAGATGAATCATTTGTTATATCTTAATGATAGTGTGATGAGCCACTACATGCCGATAATCGCGAAGGCATGGGGGCATGAAGACAACAAAGGCACCGAGGCTTGCCACGCGCACCCACATTGAATTGCGAGGAACCAAAAGGGCATTGCCTTAATCTACAAATCAACGTAGCAGGGCATTGGATAAGGTAAAAGGTGGTTTTAAGGGGTTCCAAAAGAGGCCACCCCCCTTACCCTAGCAGGCCTGGGCTTCTATAGCACCCCAATTGTCCGGGGAGATCAGAATAGGCCTTACATCGACCACATACCTCATCTCCCCCATCCCCTTGACCATCGCCTGCATTTCCGAAGCATCCCTTCCCTCCATGATCACCAGGAAGTCGTAATCTCCAAACGCCTGATAGATCTCCCCGACTTCCCTCTTGCCCTTAGGAACTGTAACAAAATAACTTAAGCAAATATTTAAATAGAGTACTTTCATAATTCGGCAACTGTAAGCCATACTTTAATTTTTTAGTTATATTAATACAAAGAGGTTGTTTCGTTATAGGTCCTTAAGGAATAGGTGGACCTCCCTCTCCTTGAATGGCACTGCCTTTACCATGACGATTCCCACCATGAACGACATGTGAGCTCCCATCTCTGCTCAACAGGTAGCTGCCCCCAAGAAGGTGCAACCCTTGTGTATGCACCTCCCGGAGAGCAGACAGGTATAGCAGCGAAGGACCTGTTCTTCGGCCCCCCTTCCACAGATGCCATTTCTCTTCAGCTGTTCGAGGCACATATATGCCTCTATAAGCTCATCTTCGGTTGATCCTAGCATCATCATTCCCCCTTAAAAATTTTGCATTGGGGCAGCATTAGAGCCCCATGGCCCCCTCCATCAAGGAGAATATCTTGGTGTTGTCTATCAATCCATGGCTGAACCTCTCAGAGGTGGGCCCGCTCGCAAGCAGGGGCACGTCAACGCATGTGTGAGTGGCCTCGACTTCCCCCATGAAGTCGTATCTTGGCCCAGGGGTCCTTGTAACCCCGGAGCCGAAGATCGGGTTGTACCCTTCGGAGTAGTTCTCGTAGTCGAGCGCGCTTAGCACAAGGCCTCCGCACTCGTGGTCAGCTGTAACGATCACCAGGGTTTCGCCCGACTGGTTCGCATAGTCGAGGGCGACCTTTACCGCCTCGTCGAAGGCGAGCGTATCGGCGGTGATGTTGTCGTAGCTTCTCTCGTGCCCGGCATGGTCGATCCTTCCCCCTTCGACCATCAGGAAGAAGCCCTCTGGATCCTGGGAGAGGATCTCGATGGCCTTCTCAGTCATTTCCGCAAGGCTCGGCTCGGGCTCGCTCTGGTTGATCCTCTGACGCTCGTAGAGCATGTGGGACTCATCGAAGAGCCCAAGCAGCCCCTCTGTGCTGCTTCCATTCACTCTATCAAAGCCGCTTCGATTGATGATAACGGCATAGCCGAGGGATGAGGCCTCCTTCAAAAGGTTGCGATCATCTTTGCGGCTGCTCTTCACACCGGAAATATCGGCCTCGTTTTGGGCAAGGAAGTGCCGCAGCCCTCCGCCAAGCGCCACCTCAAGGCCGCTTCCGATGGGCTGCTCCGCAATTAGGTCCTCAGCATCCCTATCGTTCACATGGGCGTAGAACCCGGCCGGAGTGGCATGGGTAATCCTCGTGGTGCTGACGACTCCCGTGGACTTGCCAGCCCCCTCTGCAAGCTGCTGGATGGTTGTGAGGTTCTCGCCGTCCTTTTGGCCCTTCACGGCCGAAGCATCCTGGTTGATTACCCCAATGTCAGTCTTTTGACCAGTGGCGAGAGCAGTTACCGCCGCAGCTGAATCCGTAATGAAGCTGTCGGCGGCATGGGTTGATGAGTGGCCCCCATACTCCATATCATCCATGTAGAGCCTCGTGTCCATATACATGGAGAGGTTTCCTTCGGCCTTCTCCATCCTGGCAGCAGTCATCTGAGCATAGCCCATCCCGTCCCCGATCATGAGGATCACGTTCTTGGCCTGGGCCCCCTCTGCCCCCATTCCAGGGGAGATCAGCGCCAGAGCGGCCAAGGCCATGATTCCAAGCACCAATCTATTGCACATTATCTCGATCTCCAGATGAATCGAGCTGCATCGATTTAATATATGGTTATTTTCGATGTAGAGTATGGTGGTAAATGACAATCGTGATGGGAAGTTTTTACTATATCGGGAAAATATTTTATATAGATATGATGTTAAGTAGTGATACTGAATTTTCAACTTATAAGGGATTCACGACCCTCGGGCTGCTCAGACTATCGAGGACTGGCATGGCGAGGGCCAATGCTCGCGTCCCTTGAGCCAGCGCCCCGATATGGGCGTGTCCGAGGTCGTCGAGCCTTGTCGCATGATATCCTAGATCATATTATGTCGTATCGAGTATGTCGATGATTGGATGCCAAAGATTTGAAATATCAAACCAACTGTACTCAGATTCGCAAGCAGCTTGATAGAGGTCATCACATGGCGTATCCCTTTGACGAGATCGATTGGAACGAGGTATGGAAGGCTCAGATTCAGCGAAACAGGGAATCCAGCCCGGGCCGCGACTGCGCTCGCATCTGGGAGAGCAGGGAGAGCGCCCTGAAATTCTGGGATATGTGCATGAAAAACCCGGACCGCATATCGAAGACCCTCGCTGGAACGAACATAAACCCAGAATCGCGAGTTCTGGACATAGGAGCTGGCCCTGGGACTCTGGCCATCCCCTTCTCCAAGGAAGTGGCGCATGTCACTGCAGTCGAGCCGGCAGAGGGCATGGGAAGCGTTCTTCTGGAGAAGGCAGCTCTGGCAGAGGTCGATAACATCTCCCTCGTGCAGAAGCGCTGGGAAGACGTGGACGTGGAAGTAGACCTAGAACCGCCATACGATGTCGTGATTGCCTCGTTCTCCCTGGGAATGCCCAATATCAGGGAAGCCATCAAGAAGATGGTCGAGGCATCCAGCAAGTACGTATACCTCTACCATTTCGCAGGAGAGACGCACTGGGACCGGCAATTCCGAGATCTATGGCCAAAGCTCCATGGGAAGGATTACCACCCCGGGCCAAAGAGCGAGGTCCTCTATAACGTCCTCTACCAGATGGGCATCTACCCGCATGTGAGGACATTTCGGCTCATGCATAGCCAGATGTTCGTCAATATGGAGGAGGCACTGGAGAACCTCCGGCCCCAATTCAAGGTCGTGACAGAGGAGCAGGAAAGGATCCTCCAAGACCACCTCGGCCAAGTCCTCATAGAGGGGAACGGCCCCTTTGTCTTGCCTGCATCATCCGTCCGTGTCAAGATGTGGTGGAAGAAGTGATCAATGGGCCTTGATCGCAAAGGCCCCTATCATCCCCCATCATTGCCGCGATCTCAAGCGAGCGTCGTTTACGAGGGACACCAATATTCCTCTCACTGCCCCGCAATCCCGGCTTACTCAGCCGGATGTGTGTAATGAATGCCCCGAGATCCCAGTACCATGCACATCGGCCTTGCTCTCTCTACATCCATCCCGCCCTTCTCGTCAAAGAAGCTATCGTTTCCTTCTAGGTGGACTACCCGCCCTATTATCAGGGAGTAGCCCTCCCGCAAGATCTCCTCGACCAGGGTGCACTCCATCCAGGCGACGCAGCCCTCTATTCCCGGAGGCCTGACGACTGCGGATGGCCGGGGCGTAAGGCCAGCCTCAGCGAACTCGTCGACCTCGGGCGGGAAGCTTCTCGCGCATATCTCGACCACCTTTTCCATATCGGATCTCGGAACGTTTACGACGAACTCACCTGTCTGGCGTATGTTCTCCAGCGTGTCCCTCTTCAGCCAGGAGGCGATCAGAATCTCATCTCGGGGCCTGAGGATCGGTGTTATGCAGCCCCAGGGGGCAGCATTTCTGATTCCGTCCTGCGAGATGGTCGATATCAGAACCACAGGCATCGGCAGGACTTGGCTTCTCGAAGTAGGGTTCAAGATCATACAGGATCAGATGCTAGAAACCTGTTAAGGGATAAATAATTGCCCTCGAAGCCCTAAGGGCGCAACATGTGGTCCGAGGCAGGTGGGATTGAATTGCCTTAACAAAAATTATATATTATATCATCATTAATGTCCCCTTGGTGCAACAGCTAGCATTAATTGATGTTAAATGATATTAAAAAATAGATGAAAAGAGGGGGTAGCGCCCCCACTACTTGAAAAGATCCATGAAACCGAAGAACTCCTCAGGTTCAGCTCCTATGATCTCGATCTCTCCGCTGGAAACGGCCTTCTCAGGATTCAACTTCCCTACCACTGCATTCTTCCATGTCAATGGATCGGTGGCGATGGTGAAGGCCAAATCGTCAGCAATCTTGGG
The DNA here is from genome assembly GCA_964632755.1 of uncultured Methanotrichaceae archaeon. GTDB lineage: Archaea > Halobacteriota > Methanosarcinia > Methanotrichales > Methanotrichaceae > JAFGMR01. The sequence continues at coordinate 2,951 of CAZWDT010000063.1, read as the reverse complement.
CTGGACCTCAACTATCCCATGGCGAACGTGCATGCTGTAGCTCTCGATCGTTGTATTGCCATCGGCCAGCTCGAGCCCTACGACGTAGTCATCGTCGAGGCATTTCGAGGCGTTGAGGCTCACGGCCATTATCCTGAATATGGAATCCATTGGCATGTAGACGACCATATTCTCATCTATTGAGCTAAATCCGCCGTCTAGAATCGGGATTTTTATCTGTCCTGTCTCCTCCAGGTACTCTGAGATCAAGTAGTTGTACACCTGGGCGTTGGAGGTCTCCTCGGCCAAGGAGATCATGGATATGTTCTTTACATCGCGTGCCTCGGCGTTCGCTGGATCGAGGATGAGGGCATAATCGGCGAAGATCAGCGCCCGTTCCATATATCCATCGTCGAGCGCCCCCCTTGCTTTAGCGGCAAGCTGGTCGAATCCGCCTGCCAGGTAGGCCATGCCCTCGGCCTCCTCCCTCGGAGACATCGGGAAGATATCCCTGGCCTCGCCCGTAAACCATCCCAGGTACTGCTCGAATATCTGGAAGACATCTCGATCTACCTCGCCGAAGTACTCCTGCAGATACGGATCTTCTGCAAGGTGAGGCGGAAGCTCGATGAGCTTGATGATCTCGCCTGGGGTCAGCCCCATGTTCATGTATCGCACCGTCTGGTCGTGAACGAACTGGAGGCCGTCTCGAGCGTTGGTCAGCGTGCGGCTGACGTTCTCGGCTCCGACGATGGGCGCGCCGCTGTGGATCAGGACCAGATACTCGGCGTTCAGCTTCCTCATGCGGTCTATGCTATCTATGTACTTCAACGGATCCCGGAATGATGCACCCCTAAGCGTATTGACGGCGGGAAACGATTTGTAAAAGTTGCCTATCTGGATCAGAGCCTTCTTGTCCGGCAGCCACACGTATATTATGTCGGTGGTCTCGCCAGGGGCATGGAACAGCGTCATGTTCACGCCGGCGATGTTCGTCTCGAGCATATCGCCAACCGTTAGCGTCGGTGGCAAGTAACCAGAGGGGCCAGGGACCGAGAACGGGAAGATGCCGCCGTTAACGAAATAGCCTGGATCGTTCTGGAACATCACGCCCGCATACTTGAAATACCGATATGCCTTGATGGGGAAGATCTGGTTATACACGGCCGTCGGGCTGAAAAGGGCATCCTCAAAGCTCTCGTGAGCGATGATCTCCGGCGAGTCGTTGCCTGCAAATACCGTTGATCCATGTATATGGCAGTCGTGATAGTGCGTGTAGACGATGGCTTTTACCGGCTTCCTGGAGAAAATGTCGTCCAGATGCTCGTTGAAGGCCGCCTTCGCTCTCTCTGCAGCCACTGTGCTCTCGCAGGGATCGACGACGATTAGTCCGTCCGGTCCCTCAATCAACGCGGGATTGTCCCGGTTATAGCCAACAGCGACATAGACCCCGTCCGTTACATTATATACGGTTGCAGGCACCCAGTCTGCGGTCAGGTTCACAAGCTTCGGATTGGCATCGATTGCCTCTGGCTCGAATGCTATCGCTGCCGAGATGCTTAGAAATGTTGCACATAGCAATATTATCCCGATTCGGGCTTTCATATAGATCTACCTCCCATTTTCGTTATGCATCGATGGCTAATAGGACAGCCACGGCTTCAACGAATCCGGGCTGGACTTGGAGCCTATTCCAAACGATCTGCCATCAGTAACGGATGCTATTCAGACTGGCTCGTCCTCATGTCGGCAGTTCTATCCAGGGCTTGCACCTTCCAAGAACTTCATGCACGCGCTGCATTCATGCATTTGGTAAAGAACGCCGTCTTTAGGTAGTCTACCTCTTGCAGTGAATGATCTTCATGACCGATCTAACTCTACCACAGGTCGGTCGCACTCTTCGTGTCTGCTCCCGGATATGTTGACGCGATCTGTTGAAGGTGGTTTGTGACTATTTGGACTGATCTTGTCAAGTCGCCTCTCTAAAGATCCTATGTGCTCCCCAAGCACGGCGGTACTCTCACCTAGATTGATGATGATCGCATATAAGCCTTCGACAAGCGCTATTACCTCATCGGGACCTCGCTCATAGATCGCCAGAATCTCATCGCGAGTGAGGGGTGTGATCTTCGATGGATGCGATGATGATCCCAAGCTACGACGACCCTTGGACCCCATTTGCCGAGACATCTGATAGCCTCCTCCACAGTATAATGTGATGCTGTAATATATAAGCATCTCCGATTCGGTTCGAAGATCTCGACAGATGCAATCTCGCAAGCGCCATCCCCCCAAGCGCCATCCCCCGAAGCGCCAGCGCCCAGGCGGGGGACGATGGCCGTACCTCCCAACCTTATCGATGGCAGCAGACACAGGGCCCCACCCCCTCGCCCGGGCTGGATTCTGCTCATGGGAAGCAACGGCTCCGGGCGGTCGCCTCGCCGATATCCCCCGGGGCCCCATCCACCGGCCGCCGGCGAAGGGCGCGTCCAGTCTGCTCCCAGGCCTTTCGATCTTGCGAACCCGGGCGGGGATCTTAGGGGCGCAGGGAGAGCATCGGCCGGGAGAAAGTGGCCTCCTCGAAGGAAATGATTTATGGTTAAAGGATGCACCTATGGAGCAAGGGATCGATCCAACAGAGGCTGAATGGATCCTTAAGCTGAGCTTGCCGCCGATTTATGAGAGGGATCTGATCCGATGGGGACGATAAACAGGTGCGGTCTCGATGAGATTTCATATAACCATTGAGCAGGATGAGGATGGCAGATACGTAGCAGAGTACGTGGATCTTCCGGGCTGCCTCACAGAAGGAGATACCATCGAGGAAGCCCTGGAGAACATAAACGAGGCCATAATCGGATGCCTGAAGTCCAAGCTGTTGGTTGCAGGAGAGAAGATCAAGATCCCTGCATTCAGCGGTCGTGATTCTGAAATAGGTTGGAGTTTCTATAACCCGTCTATAGCTTGCGATC
>CAZWDT010000062.1:0-12352 GCA_964632755.1 uncultured Methanotrichaceae archaeon | reverse complement strand
GCAACACGACGGCACTTACCGATGCCTCGGGCCAGTATATCTTCGAGAACCTTGGTCCCGGCAAGTACAAGGTCCGCGAGCAGGGAGTTCCAGAATGGAACCAGAGCACGACTCCGACCGAGTACGATGTCACAGTCGCGGCTAATGTGACGGGAATCGACTTCGGGAACCGTGGCTTCTTCCATGTATCGGGCTCGAAGTTCTTCGACCTGAACGCCGACGGCATTAGGGATCCAGGAGAGCCTGGCATCGAGAACTGGTCGATCGTTCTTGACATCCTCGATCCTTCCGGAATGATCATCACGGGCAACATGACTTCGCTAACCGACTCCTCGGGCCTATACGCCTTTGAGAACCTCGGTCCAGGCTGGTATATTGTGCGGGAGGATGAGCGCCCAGGCTGGGCTCGAAATGAATCGAAATATCGGCTGAATCTAGCGGCGAACGTTACCGGTCTTGACTTCGCCAACCGGGGCCTCCTTCATATATCCGGCACCAAGTTCTACGACTTGGACGCCGATGGCGTGAGAGGGCCAGATGAGCCGGGCATCCCTGGCTGGAACATCGTATTGGAGATCTACGACATTAGCAAAACCTCGGTCATAGGGACCTTCCAGGTTTCGACAGACAATAAAGGCGATTACCTATTTGCCAACCTGGCACCGTGGCACTATGGCGTCAAGGAGGAGTATGTACCTGGCTGGGAAGGGACGACCCTAGAATATGAGATAGACTTGGTGGAGAACGTCTCAGGACTTGACCTGGGGAATAGGGGTCATCTATCGATCAATGGCACGAAGTTCTACGACCTTAATGCCAGCGGCAGCAGAGATGCACAAGAGCCGGGAATGCCCAGGTGGACGATACATCTGGATATTTACTCTAACCATGTCGACCTCATCGGCACCCATAACACAACCACGGATGTCAATGGGTCATATGCCATCCACAACCTTGCTCCTGGAAGATACGTCGTGCGAGAAGAGGTCCTGGGAGGATGGAGACAGACCTATCCAGCGAGCAAGAATCATACGCTTCAGCTGACAAACGAGAGCATGCAGGGAGTCGACTTTGGAAATTGCGGCAACCTCTCCGTCAAGGGGACGAAGTTCTACGACCTAGGAAATAATGGATCCAGGGAGGAGGACGATCCAGGCATTCCGAACTGGACGATCAATCTAGATATATTTTACAAAGATGATATGGGAAACACGAAGTATCTTGCGACCTATCCAGTCACGACCACAGGGAACGGCAGCTATTGCTTCAGCAACCTGGCACCTGGACACTATCTGGTCAAGGAGAACGGCTCGGCGATTCTCAAGCATTCGACCAAGGAGATCGTAATCGACCTCAACGAAAACTGCTCCGGCGTTGACATAGGAAATCGGGGCAACCTATCGATATCCGGAATAAAATACCACGATATAAACGGGAATGGCACCAAGGATCCTGATGAGGTTGGGATAAATGGCTGGAAGATCGTCCTGGATATCTATGATCCGCAAGGTTCCGACATTATCGGCACCCATAATGTCACAACAGATGCGAACGGCACCTACTCCATCGATGGCCTGGGCAAAGGAAAGTTCGTTCTCTGGGAGGACAATCGGGCTGGGTGGATCAAGACCGAACCGATCGGCGAGAACTATACCATCATTCTGAACGATACGAACAGGAGCGAGATGGACTTCGGGAACTGGGGAAACTCGAAGATAAGCGGCCTTGCATGGAAGGATATCTCCATCGACGGCATTCTCGATGACGGAGAGTCGGGATTCCCCAACGTCGTAGTCGCCCTATTCACGTCGGACGGGAGATTTCTAGCTAGCCGCACCACAGGGCCAGACGGCAGCTACAGCTTCACCGGCCTAATCCCTGGAGTATACTACCTAACGTTCTCCGCCCCCGAGGGGTACAGCTTCAGCCCCAAGGACCGGGGCAGTGACCATAGCAGGGATAGCGATGTCGATCCCAGCACCGGTAGGACAGATGATATAACCCTCCTTCCCGATCAGATTGAGGAGAACTGGAACGCCGGTCTCTGGAGACCTCCATTGGAGGTGACCGCTATCCTCTTCACCTGCGAATGCCTGCCATTGGAGATCACCGCGAGAGTCATCGACAGGACTGATGTGGCCTCGGTCGTGCTCCACTATGGGCAAGGCACGCTCGATATGACGAGGGTTCCCGGGCCCGATATGGTCTGGACTGGGGAGCTTCCCGGATACAGGGCTGGAACGCTGATCAACATGTATGTCGAGGCCTTGGATGCTCATGGAAATACCGTGGCCACATCTGGGGAGTTTGGGCTTATCAATAAGAACTGCCTGCCTCATCAGGGGTGCCTCGATATGCGGATCTCGCACCTCTCCTGCCAGAATGAGGCAGTCCAGGTGACGGTTGAGTCGGCCGGGCTTGACAACATCTCCTCGGTCATCCTGAATTACGGCGATAAGCAGATGGAGATGACGAAGGATCCGACGATCAGCAACCTATGGGCTGCGAGCATTCCTGGCAAGGTGGCCGGGACGACCATGAAGCTCTCTGCCCAGGCCAGGGGCGCTCTTGGAGAGGTCCTGGCCACATCGGCCCAGATCAGCATCTCTTGGATCCAGTGCATCCATCCGATGAGGGAGCTGAAGCTGGATGCTTTCTCCCGGGTCTGCGCCATGCACCCGATAGATATCGAGGCTCAGACCCTTGGCATGCCAGAGGCAGTCTCGGTCATCGTTCACGCAGGAGACGACCGATTGGCGATGTCCCGGATGCCTGGATCGAACGATAGATGGGTGGTTACCATTCCGGGCCAGGTGGCGGGAACTTCCATGACCATATTCGCCCGGGCCATTGATGGTGCCGGGAGGATCATTGCGAACTCCACTACATTTGATATGGAGTGGCGGAACTGCGCCACGAATCCCTTGGACAATATAACCGTTAGAGGGAGCAAGTTCGATGACCTCGATGGAGACGGCACATGGAACAAGGGCGAGCCGGGACTCGAGGGATGGACGATCCACCTGGCTTTAGAGGGCGAGAGCCCTGAATCAGCCATAACAAAGGCCGATGGATCATACGAGATCATAATACCCAATCCCAAGGTGGGGAAGTACACCCTATGGGAGGAGGATCAAGTGGGATGGCAGAGGACGTTACCTACGAACGGAAGCTATCAGTTCGATTTCATCTGCGAGGAGGTTATCAAGGATGGCATGGACTTCGGAAACCACCATTACTTCGCCCCTGAGATCTCCGTGGATAAGGTGGCCGATCCCCCCGAAGCATCGCCTGGTGAGCAGGTGGACTTCCACATAAACGTGGCAAATTCAGGTAACGTCCGCTTGAGCATGGTTAGATTGGTCGATCTCCTCCCCCAGGGCTTGACCTATATCTCGGACGACGGCAATGGGTCGGTCGATGGTCAGACCGTCACCTGGGAGCTCGGGGAGATGGAGGTGGGGTCTTCCAGGAGCATCCTATTAAAGTGCCGCCTGGATAAGGGGACGTCGGGAGAGCTCGTCGACGTGGCGGAGGCAAGCGGCATCTCTCCAGAGGGCGAGAGGGTGAGCGACCGATCCGAGGCCGCGGTGAGGGTGCTCCACCCCGAGATCAACGTGGAGAAGCAGTACGAACAGTTCTGCTTCTCGACAAAAGTGCGGGGGGAGGGGACGAGCGAGGTCAGCACCTCGGTCGTTGATAAGAAGATCGCCTTGAATTACCATGCCAGCATGGCCGGGGACGGGCGGATCGAGATGGAGACGGATCAGCTCATGTCGGAGGAGTCCGATCGGCTGAGGAGGAACATATCGCTATTGAACAATACATCCGAGTCCAAGACCAACTTCATCGAGAGCTCCAGGCTCGCTTATGATGGCGAGGTCCCGCTTGTAGGCGAGAGGTCCATAACATCTCGGGAGTTCGACGGAGGCATGGGGGCTGGGCTCGATGAGAGCTTCTCCGCGAGTAGGGTCGAGAGGAACCAGACTATCTTCATGGGCTTCGATGATAATGCCACCGCGCAGCAGGTCATCGGGATGGAGACCGCGACGAGCTTCAATGGGACTTGGGAGTCGGAATCGAGATGGCATAAGCTGCTAGTCAAGGATATGCGATCACGGCAACGGCTGTCCGGCGAGTTCGAGACTGAGAGGGCAGTCAAGATCCATGAGAATCCGGTCAGGGAGCCCCAGGTTGCACGATGCGACGGGGTCGATTGCTGATGGGCTGGAGGGATCACCCTCTCCAAATCCATCCATTCAGATGCGTAATTGGCGAAAAGAATTTAAATAAGTAATTACCTCTAACCACATTAGAATTAGGATTTATCTCGGATCTAAGATATATATGGGCTGGAATAACGGATAACGAATATAAATATTGTTTCATAGTAAATAATTATTGGGGCGGAGATATGACAGGTTATTGTCATGCGAGATGGATCATTGGATCGGTTCTAGTCCTCTGGGCGGCCTTGGGCATCGTCGCTGCCAATCCAGAGATCGTCGTCGAGACCCCAATTCTGCATGCCGGGGACCTCGCCAACTTCACCATCAACATCACAAATGGCGGCGAGACCAGGCTGGATAATGTGACGGTCGTGGATACCCTCCCAATGGGAATGAGATTCATATCAGACGATCGAGGGGGATTGGTGGAGGGCCAGATGATCACTTGGAGGCTGGGCAGCCTCGCATGCCAGCAGTCGGCCGCGATTCGCATAACCGTCCAGGTGGCACCTTCGGCCAAGGGCTTCCAGGTAAACGAGGTGGTTGTGAGGGGAACCTCGCCGGGAGACGAGGTGGTCGAGGATCGCGATCGATCTTCGATCAGGGTGATGCAGAGGCGAGAGAACAATTTGGCCACACTTGAAGTGGGAGATGACCTATCTGAGGCAATCGGATCCGAGGCAATCGGCTTTGGATTCCAGGGCGTCCTGCCAACGGCTGAGAACAAGCTTCAGATCTTCAGAGATCAGATCTCATCATCCAACTCCAACAGAGACAAGTACAATCGAGGGGCTTCGAGGGTTGGGGACCGGGAAGCCCGAGCGTTCGGAGGAGGTCTCGCAAACAACCGGGTGAAGATAAGCATCGCCCAGAGATAGCTGCCTGGTCATCTTCGCCGGGCAATTATTCTTATACTCTCGTGCACCATGGGCGTGCATGATCGCGTCAGTGGATCGCTCTCACCTCTCAGGGGAGGTCTACGCTCCACCCTCCAAGAGCTACTCGCATAGGGCCATATTGATCACCGCTCTGGGGCCGGGTGGGCTTGTGAGACGGCCCCTCATCTCCGCGGACACGAAGGCCACAATCTCGGCCGCAACCTCCTTGGGGGCCGAGGTATCATTGAAGGAGGGGGACCTCTCCATCGTCGGCGTCAATGGATCGCCAGAGGCTCCCGAAGATGTAATCGATGTGCTTAACTCGGGAACTACCCTCAGGTTCGTCTCAGCCGTCGCTGCACTGACAGAGGGCGCGGTCCTAACCGGCGATGGCTCCATAAGGAGCAGGCCAAACGGTCCCCTTATTCAAGCCCTCAACGATCTAGGGGCGACCGCATTCTCCATAAGGGCTGGGGGAAGGGCTCCATTGGTTATCAGGGGTCGGTTGAAGGGGGGCTTGGCGAAGCTCGATGGGGGGGTTAGCTCGCAGTTCCTCTCCGCCCTCCTGATAGCTTGTCCACTCTCACAGGGGACGACCACGATCGCCGTGCAGGGTGAGCTCAAGTCGAAGCCCTACGCTGAGATAACGCTGGATATGCTGAATGAGGCCGGGGCTTCCATTGAGGTCTCCGGAAATGATTACTGGATGGAGGGAGGCCAGTCTTACAGCCTTCCGGAGTACGACGTTCCAGGTGACTTCTCCTCCACATCCTATCTCTTGGCAGCGGCCGCTGTGACTGGTTCAGCCCTTCGGATCAGGGGAATTCGGCCGTCGCGCCAGGGCGACTCAGCAATTCTCGATATACTCGATCGGATGGGGGCAGATATCGAATGGAACAAGGATGCAGGGGACCTGAGGATTGCCGGATCCGGACTATTTGGCGTCGAAGTAGATGCAAGCCATATCCCCGACCTCGTTCCGACGATCGCCGTCCTCGGGTCGGTTGCTAAGGGAAGGACGATCATAAAGAACGCGGAGCACGTCAGGCATAAGGAGACCGATAGATTACAGGCAATGGCCCAGGAGCTCTCCAAGATGGGGGCCGATATCAGGGAGCGGCCCGATGGGCTGGAGATCTCAGGAGGAGACCTAAAGGGCGCAAGGCTGAGCGGCCACCACGATCATAGGATCGTCATGGCGCTCACCGTTGCAGGGATGGTAGCAGGAGATACGGTGATCGAGGGGGCGGAGGCCGTCGATGTCTCCTACCCGGGCTTCTTCCAAGAGATGGCAGGAATAGGTGGGCAGGTGGCGCTCGAATGAGGCAGTCTGCGCCTGCCCCTGGCCGAAAAAATGCAGGCTTCCATCCAGCTCCATCATAAGACTTATGTAGAAGAACCGTACCCTGTGGTTGCACTCAAGTGCGATGAGAGAGTATCGCCCCACCGGCGGTGCCGGTGATAGGGCGGCGTCGGGCCAAGCCCGGGGCTGCTCCAGATGGCTCTCCTCAAAGAGGAGTTCCCATCTTCTGGAGGAATATATTGAAGCAAGAAGCAAAGGACGTTGAAGAGGTCGAGGAGCTCAGGCATATAGTGCGGGTCCTGAACACAGATCTCGACGGGAAGAAGCAGGTCCAGATGGCCCTCACCGGAGTGAAGGGGATAGGTCGCCGGTGCGCGAGGCTATTTGCCCAAGAGGCGAACGTGGACCCCCATAAGATATTGGGACTGCTGCCTGAGGAGGAGATCGTAGCCCTGAGGACGGTCATCGAGGAGGGGCAATCAAAGTTGCCGGACTGGATGAGGAACCGTCGGAAGGATCTCAATACGGGAGACGATAAGCACGTAATGGGCACTGAGCTCCTCATGTCCCTAAGGGAGGACCTAGACCTGATGAAGAAGTCCAGGAGCTACAAGGGCATAAGGCATGAGCGCGGCCTGCGTGTGAGGGGACAGAAGACCAGGTCCACTGGAAGGACCGGCTCGACGGTTGGCGTCAGCAGGAAGAAGGCCTGAATGGGCGGGGTGATCTAGATGGGATATCCAGGAAAGAGCCGCAAGATGTATGACAGGCCGAAGAAGCCCTGGGAGGCGGAGCGAATTGCCGAAGAGGTGGGGTTCGTAAAGTCCTACGGGCTGCGCAACAAGAGAGAGCTCTGGAAGGCGCAGGGCGTCCTCAGGAAATACCGTCGTGTGAGCAGGAAGCTGCTTGCTCTCTCCGCCCATGGGGCCAAGGGAGCTGATAAAGAGGCAAGGGAGATACTTGGCCGCCTTTACAGGTACGGCATCCTGAAGGAGGATGGCAATCTCGATTCCGTTCTCTCCCTGAAGACGAATGACCTTTTGGAGAGGAGATTGCAGACTCAGGTATATAGGCAGGGCCTTGCCAACACGATGAGGCAGTCCAGGCAGTTCATAACCCACGGCCACATCAAGATATCCGGTCGCAAGGTGACCATTCCCGGATACCTGGTGAGACGCGGAGAGGAGATGACCATAGATTATTACAGCGGATCTCCCATGGCCAAGGAGAACCATCCCGAGCGCTCCACCAGAGTGCTGAAAGTGGAGGGATGAGGCATGACAGAAGGCAAATGGGGCATCGCGCATATATTCGCCTCCTTCAACAACACGCTGATAACCATAACCGATATGACCGGCGCCGAGACGCTGGCAAAGGTCTCGGGCGGCATGGTTGTTAAGGCGGCAAGGGATGAGAGCTCGCCTTACACGGCCATGCAGATGGCCATGCAGGTTGCAGAGCAGGCCAAGTCCAAGGGCATAGTCGGCGTACACGTGAAGGTGCGCGCCCCCGGCGGCAATCGTCAGAGGTCGCCGGGTCCTGGAGCGCAGGCAGCGATTCGTGCGCTTGCGAGGGCTGGGCTGCGCATAGGAAGGATAGAGGATGCGACCCCGATCCCCCATGACGGCACCAAGCCATCCGGTGGAAAGAGGGGTCGAAGGGTGTAGGCTTGAAGGTAGAACTCATAGAGCTTCGGGAGGACCGCATCCGGTTCCTCCTCACGGGTGTTACGACCGCCTTTGCAAATGGCATCAGGCGGGCCTGTATGGGCGAGGTCCCGACGCTTGCCATCGATGAGATCCGCCTCTACGACAACACGTCGGTCCTATTCGACGAGCAGATCTCGCTTCGTCTCGGCCTTATCCCCTTGACCGCGGAGGATCTCGACGTCTACTCCTCCCCGGAGGACTGCATCTGCGAGGGCGCGGGCTGTCCGGGTTGTCGGGTGGACTTCATACTGACCGCGGAGGGGCCGAGGGTGGTCTACTCCCAGGATGTCGTCTTCACCGATCCGGGGGTGAAGGTGGCGTTCGAGGGCATACCGATTGTCGTCCTGGGCGAGGGCGAGAAGCTCGTGGTGGAGGGATATGCCACCAAGCGCACAGGCAGCGCGCACTCGAAATGGCAGTCGGGCACAACGTGCGGGTACAAGAACCTCCCCAAAATAGAAATCGGGGACTGCCAGAAGTGCGGGAAGTGCGTCAAGGTCTGCCCGAGAGACGTGCTCGCGCTCGACGAGGGCGACAGGGTCAAGGTGGTAAATTTACTGGCCTGTTCTCTCTGCAAGCTCTGCATCGACGAGTGCGATTACCAGGCAATCACGGTTACGCCTGTTCCGGACAGCTTCGTCTTGACCATCGAGGGCGATGGGTCTATAAAGGCGAAGGATTTAGTAGCCAAGGCAGCGGAGGAGATCCGCCACAGGGCAGAGATGATCACTGAGAAGATAGCTGAGCTGTCCTGAAGGTGGCCTTACGGCCATCAAATCCCTTATTTGCGGGGGTTGCCAAGCCAGGTCAAAGGCGCAGGGTTGAGGGCCCTGTCACGCAGGTGTTCGCGGGTTCGAATCCCGTCCCCCGCATTGGATTACTAGTAAAATCGAAGTAGAATGAAATCACGGTCATTCCTTGAATGACATGGCGGCGCTGTCTTACACCACAAAAGCCGCCAAGGTTAAGCGAGGGCCTTAAGAGGGTTCTCGCTTTCCTCTAATTCCGACTCATGGCGATCCAGGTATTCTATTATCGCCTCTACGGTCACATTGCTTTGGCCTCTGAAAGACCCCGTCTTTCGATATACGTAGTCCTTCAGCCTCTTTTCTAACTCATCAGGTAGGTATATTCCAAGCCTTCCCATGAATCCTTTATATCAGCGTAATGGTATAAAATGGTTATGGTATGTTTACACCAAAGGCCTTATATACTCAAAGAGTGTATTAGTGTATTGGTGTAAGACGATGAAGTCAACCAATCTTTTACCCGAACCCCCCGGCCAACACGCCGTGGAGGCTGTGGAATCGCTAGCCCGCAGGCTAGGATATGAGACCGCCCCTGAAGTCCTCAAGCTATCGGCAAGCGTAGCCCTTGTGCGAGGATCGAAAGGATACTACAGCGTCCACCGCCCAGATGGCGGCTATTGGCAATGCACTTGCCGCGCCGCCCAGTTCGGCAAGCGATGCAAGCACCTCAAGGCCTTCTCCGAGAGCGAGAAGCCATCGCGAAGGAGCATTTCCTCCGGAAATGCAAGGAGCCAGAAGGCGCCGATGGACAGCCTCGATGCCATCACGCGCCAAGGCATCCAGGAAGAAGAGAGCATTCTGAAAGCGAGGCCGCCATTCCGGCCCACGTTGGAAGCGGCGGAGGTGGCCTGAGATGGCCACCGCTTGCCTGCATCAAGATAATGCGGTCGAGGAGCCTTTTATCCTGAATGAAGGCGATAATTGCCTCCTTAGGGGGGTCTGAAGATTAACCTGCGGACCGGAGCGGATCAAAGCTACACTTCCGCCGCCCCCGGTCCCACTCCCTATCATGAGGCAATAGCATGAAAGCATTCTGCCTTGTGGAGGCTCGGCTATGACCGAGGACCTCCCACTCCTAGCCCTTCTCGGTCCACAGGCAGCCAGCCAGATGATAGCCCTGCAGGAGGAAATTATCGCCCTTCGACAGCAGATCGAGGACGCAAGTGAGATGACTGCGCTAGAACGAGCCTATGACCGCCGCCGTATCGCCGCCTTGGAGACGGCCCAGCAAGCCCCTCAGCCCGCCCAGAAGGATAGAGGAGAGGTCCTTGTAGCCTTGATAGCCTCCCGAGGTGGAAAGATGCCCCAAGCCGACGCTAGGCGGATAATGAGGCTATCCAAGCCGCGTTTTTCAGAGCTCTTGCGGACGATGAAGGATAGGATCGAGGTCAGGCCTTCTCTATTGAATAAAAGGAACAATATCTTGATATTAAAATAAGGGGTGGTTCCGCGGAACTTGGAACTATCCTTAACCTTTCCTTTTAGCTACATAGAAAATTGGATAAAATCGCACAAAAACGCGTGATTATCGCGGTTTGGAGACCTCTAGTACCATGGGAAAGGGAAAGAAACCATATATTTTTTACTTCAATCGTTCCTATCCGGAACCATCCCCGGAATGGTCCAAGTTCCGCGGAACTATGCCTTATACTTTACATCGGAATAAAATAAGGTTCACCACCAGTCCCAGGGTCCACCTCACGGAAGCATTGGTTCCGTCCAATTAATTAGAAAAATCGCTATATAACGCCATTAAATTCTCGTATTTAGGCGGTCCGCGTGGCTTCTCAGTTCGCGATGTAGGCCTCCAGCTCGGCCTCGGACATGCTGCCGACCTCATGGCCGCAATCCTGGTAGCAGCCATCCGGGCCCGCGAAGCCGCCGCAGGCTTCGCAGATCTAGGGGCAGTCGGTCATCCCGTCGCCTAGATGATCATCATTTTCATTCATCATATGATTTGTTATCTTAGGCATGTTGAGCTCTTTAATTAGCCAATATATCTTTTACCTTGGGGGGTGGTATTACTATTAGACCAGAATTATCTGGATTAGAATGGGTCAATTGAGAATCAGTAGATAAAAAATAATCCATTTTATATGCCAATGCGTATCCTAAATGAACCAAATCTGCATGACTTAATCGACAATGACCACGTCGTTTCTGATTTACTAGTTGATAGCATGCATCAGCAACAAGTTCGTTTGGGTAAAGAAACATTAAGTCGAGTGAGCCCCATAGATCTATTAAATCGTGAAGTTTTGCTAGATTGTGATGGCCATTTTCTATCTCACCGCTTAAGCATTGAATTACACTTTCACCAAGCACCGAAATCGGAACATATATCTCGATATATGGTGCATGACTCAAATGCTGTAAAATTCGTCTTATATCAGTCGATTTGTATTTACTCTGATTGGATTCAATACAGAAGAAAAAAATATCGGAATCGATGGCCATTTTAATGCGCGACATCGAAGATGCTCGCTAAGTGAGCCTCCATCTCTTTGAACTCAGTCTCAGTGACCCGCCACACCACTTCTCCATGTAGATTTACCGCCCCGCCATAGGGGAGCAGTTCTTTTTCTGCCTCAGTCATGATGATCCTCCTTTAGTTTTAGTGGGACATAGCGCAATTTAAATTGGTTCCTCGCTATTCAATGTGGGTATGGGGTGGCAAGTGTCGGCGCCTTTCTGCCTTCATCTCACCATTCCTCCATGATTATCGAGATGTAGCGGCTCATCACATACACCTTGACATAACAAATGACTCATGCCGGAAATCTCCCATGATCCATACCCACTCAATTCAGCGAAGAACCTTTAAATTTGTTGGTGCACGCGCGGGGTATTCGATCATTCTACTGTCTGCTATTGCAGGCTTCGCAGATGTCGGGGATATCTGTATCAGTGCACGTCAATAGTTAATCATCCCCCCCGCCAAAACTTCGCCCGGTTTGGAAGGATTCATTACCAATCCCATCACGGTCGAAAACCGGCCCGGATATCGCATGGCTACCTCGTGTGCATCAGTCGTCATGCTTTCGGCGACGCTCATTGCATATGGTGGGTTTTGGATCATATAGTCGGTGGCATCTAATCCGAAAATCAGCCTGTTTGCATCGATAACGGGGATTGCCGACGAATAAAACGATCCTGCAATAATCCCGCGTGCGAATGTCAGAATCTCCGCATCATTTGGTCCGATCTGTGATGAATATGAAAGATCTGGAAGCGACACTCCACCAGGACCGCCATTTCCTTGCGCGATGCCTGCAAAGAGGATGAGCACCATTGCTATGAGATGTATCTTCATTTCAACCACCACCATTCCATCTATCACCTTTTTAAATGCCTGAAGTCTATATGTAACTACCTGAACAGCGCAGCGGGTGTCACCTACATTTTTAGACTCCCCCTAAACGCG
>CAZWDT010000061.1:0-13592 GCA_964632755.1 uncultured Methanotrichaceae archaeon | reverse complement strand
GCAAAGCAAGGTCGGTCGTCAGCCTGCCGAAGATCGCCCTGTCACCAGCGGAGATGACTCCCCGACGTTTGAGGATGAAGCCGACTAGAACAAGCCCCAATATGACTATCATGGCCTGGATGAGGCTTAAATAAAGGGACATATGCGAGGCTGTCTACGCGATTATCGTATAGATGCTTTTCCTTGGGAGTGTGTTGGGCTAGGCAGAGGGCGGGCGTGCTACAATATCATCTCCGCATCCATGAGGTCCTCACGTCCTCCCAAGCCTCGCGAACCTGGATGTCTCCGGCGAGGCCGGGGCGTCTGCCCCGTCTCTGATGTAGATGCTGGCGTTGAATCCCATCAGCTCGAAGGCATACCAAGCGAGGGTGGCAGAGGGATAGTCATCGGAGCAGACCACAACCGGCATCTCGGGGCTGAAGCGGGCGAATAGGGCCTCCAGACCGGCCTCGTCCTCGATCCTTCCCCCATCGACGAGATCGGCTGAATCGAGAGAGATCGCGCCAGGTAGGCGGTCTTGGGCATAGACCTGGAACTCCCTGACGTCGGCGATGGATACGCCGTTTGGCAGATCGCCTTCGATCAGGAGGTCGGACTGGATCCGGGGCGCGTACTCGGCCTCATCGATCGGCCCGGCCGATGCCATGGGGAGCCCCGCTGCCTTCCAAGCTGCCTGGTCGCCGTCAAGGAGCATTACATCCTCCTGGCCCATGTATCTGAGGAGCCAGACGACCAGCGTTGGCTCGCCGCCTTCCAGCTCGTTCCCAACAACTACCACCGCTCTGTCGGATGATATCCCCGCCCGGCCGAGGATTGCCGAAATCTCCGACTGATCCTTGAGGGCGCCGTTCGATTCGAGCAAGCTTTTCGCGGGCAGGCTTATGGAGCCCTCGATCTTCTCGGAGGGCTCGCCCCCTGATACATCCAGGACAAGCTCCGAGCTCGAGACCGTGGGCATGTCGGCGAGGAGATCACCCTGGGGATAGCTCTCCGCCCGGTATGTGGCTTCTTCTGCTGCAGGAGTCTCCCCTGTGGCGGCAGATGTCGGCTCGCCGAACGCGGAGTTTAAGAATGCATAGGGGTCCCACTCTCCCGAGCCGCATGCGCATCCACAGCTTGCCGGATATGCAACCGCCATCAAGGCGAGCGCGAGAAGCGCGAAGCATCTCAGATTGGTGAAGCCCAGGCTCGGTATCTCGCAACAGCAGCTGGAGGCCGCGCCCGTGGTCGTAAGATCATCCAGGAATTTGTTATACATATCGGACCTCTTCAAGCGAGGATTGTAATCCTTCAGGCCTCGATGGTCCCCCATTGGCCGTCTCTCTGAGAAGCCCGGCCAGGTTGATCATCTCTATGACTGCGACCTCAGAGATACGAAAGTGGCTCCACTTCCCGACCTTTCGCTCATTGACCAATCCCGCCTCCCTCAGAATGGCAAGGTGGTGGGAGACTGAGGACTGGGGCCTATCGAGCGCGGTCATGATCTCGCAGACGCAGAGCTCGCCTGTCATTAGAAGCTTCAATATGCGAAGGCGGCAAGGATCGGCAGCGGCCTTCAAGATCCTGACCTCGGCGTCGCAATCTTCCCCATCCATCCTATCCATGAGGGCTCGCAACCTCTGGGCCTTCTCCCTCGCTCGCTCGGGATCTCCGATCAGCCGACTTAACCTCTCCTCAGCCTCCGAGCAGTGCTCTGAAAGTTCGCACATCTTCTCGATCTCCTCCCCCGCGTATCTGCCGAGTATATATCAACATATATCGATATATAAGCCTTTTGCGAATAGAGATAAATATTTATATACATGTTATTCTATTCGGATTTTGGGCATTATCTGGCGGTAAAATGATATTAATTGTAAACCAAGGTGGAACTTAACGTTATAGCTGAACTCGCCTTCTTACGAAAAATGTAAATATGAATGATGCACTGAAACGGTCATGAGCTTTGGCCTATGGCTCGGCAACCTAATTCCGATCTCTCTCGAATCATGGTGCCGTTGTGCGGGGAGTTCTACATGCAAGGTGATACTATGTCTAAAAAGTACATAACTACGATCTGTTTGATCTCCGTGGGGATCTTCCTTTCGGCACTGATTCCATTCGCATTGGCCTGGGATGTGGGCTTGGGCGCTGACGACTGGTGGAT
The DNA here is from genome assembly GCA_964632755.1 of uncultured Methanotrichaceae archaeon. Lineage (GTDB taxonomy): Archaea > Halobacteriota > Methanosarcinia > Methanotrichales > Methanotrichaceae > JAFGMR01. The sequence goes on along the minus strand of CAZWDT010000061.1, from coordinate 11,446 downwards.
CGACTATCCGGATCAGTCACCCATTGCCGGCTCGCCCGTGGACCATCCAAGATGGCTCCTCCAGGCGTTGGATGATGGGCCAGTTCTCGTGTACGTACATCGGGAGTGCAACTACTGCGCGCCCCAGCAGGCGGCGGTCGATGCAGCCCTCGGCGAGTTCGGACGCGAGTATGCCTACTATGACATCAAAGGTGACGGAAGCGACTCCCGGGCGGTCGACCTTCTGCTCTACGATCCAAACGGCGGATCCTCGATGGTGCCCTTGACGATCATATTGACGCTCGTCCCCGGCCCCAATGGTGATGTGCAGGTCGGCTGGCATAGCTCTGAGGAGATAACGGGGGAGGAGTGGCTCATCTCCTATATGGAGGACGGCCTGAGATACCACGAAGAGAACTCGGGCGACTGGAGCCAGTGATCCTTTGATGCATCGAGCGGCCTCTTACGCCCGCGGATTAGCCTTGCTTATCTTGGTCCTCGCAACGATCGCCATCGGCCTAGGATCGGCGGGAATCGCGCCCGAGAGCTTTCGAGGGGAGCCCCTGCTCCTCCATATCAACAGCATAGAAGAGCCGATCTGCCGGGAGTGCGAGGAGGTCTTGAAGGCCCAGACGGAGGAGCTTTCCCGCCTCCACAGATTGGACCCCACACTGCAGATCCTCTCAGTCAACCTGAGGAAGAACCCCTACTCGCGCGATGGGCGATCCTTGGCGGAGGTATGGTGGGGGGTAAACATTACCTGGCCCTTGGTGGAGGAATTCGCCCCATATCGAATCGCAGGAGCATATATGGAGCACTGGAGCCTGGAGGGGGGCTTCTCCAATCCGGCCTTCGTCCTCCTGGACAAGGAGGGCGACGTGGTAGGGGCAATCCACGTCTACAGCCTCGGGAAGGGCGAGATCGACGGCATCCAGAGCGCAGAATTGCTGCAGTCCCGCATGGACGGCATCGGAGAGCGGGCGGCTGAGGCAAGGGGCCTCCCCATCGAGGGCAGATCGGCGCTTGGCATGTTCATACTGGGCATACTCACATCCTTCTCTCCCTGTTCGATCGCCCTCTTGATCGCGGTCTTCTCCTATCTCATGACGTCCGGGGGGCCAAAGCGCGATCCCCGGGCCAGCCGCTCCAGCGTCGAGGGCCTGATGATAGGCCTTTCCTTCACATTGGGAATGGCCCTCGTCTTCCTTGTAATCGGCCTCTTCATCTCCCAGGTGGGCCTCTTCGTCCGAGGCTCTCGTTTCTTCGACTTGGTCGCAGGATCGTTGCTGATTGTGATGGGATTCCAAAACCTCAAGCCTTTGGGGGAGATGCTGGAGCCCTTCATCTCTCGACTTCCCCGGACCTCGAGGGGGAAGGAAAAAGGGAGCTACACGATGCGGATGGTGGATATCGCAGCGCGCATCAACAGGCACTCAGCGCTCTTGGGAGCTTTCGCGCTTGGGATATTCTTCTCGCTCGGCTGGGCTCCCTGTGCCATATCACTGGTATTTCCGGTGATTGTCTGGATGATCTCCCAGGACGTATCCCCTCTGCAGGGTGGGATGATGCTCTTCATCTTCGGCCTGGGTCACGGGGTTCCCATAATTCCCATTGCTACATTCTCCAGGTCGGTTGCTGGAAGGATAGGGGATAGGTATATCTCGGCAGGCAAATGGATCACAAAGGCCTTCGGCCTTGCCATAATCGCAGTCGGCCTTGTATTTGCCGCTCGATACTTCGGCTATGCTATATGGTGAGGGGCATAGCCCCTCGACCATCTCAGCCCTCAAGCTCCTTTTCAACCATCTCCGCAACCGATCGAGTGGCTGCGGAATCGACCTCTAAGTTATGGGCCTTCTCGACGCCAAGTTCGGTCACAACCACATGGACCTGAGGGGAGAATCCTGCATGTTCGAGGGTCTTTTTCGCACAGTGGACGGGGCAGCCATCAATGGCGACGAGGACCTCGCCCGCCTTAGTCGCCTCAGTTATGGCCTTTACATGGCCGCCGATTCCGGCGAGGCAAAATAGCCGCCCCTTGCCGTCCCGGGCAAGATCCACCGCTGCCTGGTTGGAGATCTGGCCTACGTTGGATCCTCCAGAGCAGGAGAATATGAGGAGATCGACAGGCCCCGCCGGGGACTTCTCCTCCACGGTCCTCAGGCCCCGAGCATCCCCTTGATCTCCTCGACCGAGGGGCACCGGCCCACAGCCTTTGCCTCGCCGTCTATGAAGAGGGCTGGCGTCATCATAATGCCGCGGTTCAGGATCTCCTGGAGGCTCTCCACCTTGACGATCTCCGCATCGAGATTCATCTCCTCCACAGCCCTTCTCACGTTCTTCTCCAGGCCTTTGCACTTGGCGCAGCCCGTTCCAAATACCTCAATCTTTGCCATCTTTATATCACCATTCACGATACCAGGGCTCCGTAGAGCATGCCTATGAGAGTCGCTGCAATGACCACGAGCGCTATGTAGACGGCGGTCCTTTTCCCGCCCATCACTCTCCATATCACTATCATATTGGGAAGGCTCAGGGAGGGGCCTGCAAGCAGCAGGGCAAGGGCCGGTCCCGGGGCAGTCACACCCGTGCTGTAGCCGAAGAGGGTGCCTACGATCGGCACTTCCAGGAGCGTTGGCATGTAGAGCAAAGCGCCAATAATGGACGCGAGCAGGCAGGCGGGAAGGCTGTTCGTCCCAAAGGCCATCCTGATCATCTCCACCGGCAGGAAGTTGCCGATCATGCCTGTGATGAAGGTTCCAACCAGCAAGAGGGGAACGATCTTCTTCGAAAGCCACCAGGTCTCGTCGAGAAATGCCCTCCTCTCTATCTGCGTGAACGATCTCCTCATGAGGTGGGCGCCTGCGAGGATGAGCAGGGCGACGGCGCCTGCCTTTGGCAGCGCCGAAAGGTAACTGGATGTCGCAATGAGGAGGATTCCGACCAGTACGGCGAGAAAGGCGGGCGTGGCAAGGCCGCCTTGCCCATTGGCCGCCGAAGGATCGACAGCGTTCGACTCAGTCCGCCCTTGGCAAGCCCTATCCCTCTCGAATATCGCCTCCATTATGAGGCCAATGACGACTGCCATGCTTACAGCAGCAAGAGCCCTCGCTATTCCGAGGTCGAGGCCAAGCACCCTTGCTGTGAGGATGATCGCAAGGAGGTTTATGGCAGGTCCCGAGAAGAGGAAGGCTGTTGCCGGACCGATTCCAGCCCCCCTCCTCTCGATCCCCGCAAAGATCGGCAGTATCGTGCAGCTGCAGACGGCAAGCACCGTCCCTGATGTTGCGGCAACTGGATAGCATATCCATCTGCTCGAACCTGCCCCGAAGTACTTGAGTATCGTCTCCTTCTGAAGAAGGGCGGATATGGCGCCTGCTATGAAGAAGGCAGGGATGAGGCATGTTAGGACGTGGGCCGAGAGATAGTCCAGAACCGTCGCGAGGCCTGCATCGATCGCTCCCACCAGGAGCTCGAATGCCATCATGCCACCTTCTCCGTGGGTGAAGAGGGCGCCCACTCCGCCTCCAGGAACTGCCCGACCTCCGCCAGGTCCTCGATCTGGGATCTAGCGAGAAAGTCGACCTCTCTCAATATATCGAGCACCCTCTCGTCCCGGATCCGGTAAAGGGTTCGTCTCCCATCGATCCTTCGCTCCAGTATCCCGGCATCGTGAAGGATGTTCATATGCTTTGATATGGTGGACTGGGAGCGCGAGAATGCCGGCAGTATCTGGCATGTGCACTTCTCCCCATCGGAGAGGTACTCAAGCAGCTCCAGCCTCACGGGATCTGCAAGGGCCCTTAGGATCTTAGCTCGCAGGTCGATGGCCGCCCTTCTGGACATATGCCTCCGGCTGAGCCTCAAACATATATACCTATCGCACTATTGCGATACATACACACCTTTAATCCTCAGATGCCTGCCATCTCGACGTAGAGGTTGAAGGCCCCTCGGGCGACGAAGTCGACGGAGATCGCTCCCAAGACCAGGCCCATGATCCTCGTCAGCACCAGGATGCCGGTGAGGCCGAGGATGCGGTTGATGAGGTCGGATGAGCGCAGTATGACGTAGGTCAAAAGAAAGGTCGCGGTCATTGCGGCGAGCACGATCGCCTTCTCGGCGAGGACGGTTGCCGCCCCCATCAGTATTATGATCGTCGTGATGGCGCCGGGCCCTGTTAGGAGGGGCGTTGCCAGGGGAAAGACGGAGACGTCCTCCCTCTCGTTTGCGTCGAGAAGCTCGGCCTCGGTCACCTTCTTCGGCTGCTTTGCCCGAAGCATGTCGACTGCGACGAGGAATAGGAGGATTCCACCAGCTACCCTCAGCGAATCTATGGTTATCTGGAAGAATCCCAGGAGCATCTCTCCACCCAGGGCGAAGAGCATTGCCATGATGAAGGCAACTGTGGTTGTGCGCCGGCATATGTGCCTTCTCTCCATCTGATCGAGCCCCCTCGTGAGGGAGATGAAGACTACTGTGGCCTCAACTGGATTGACTATGATGAATAATGAAGCGAAGGCGTAGACGAAGTAGCCGAAGGAATCGCCCAACTCCATCCGCCTCCCTATCTCGGCCAGCCGGAGTAGATCTCCTCGCCGGGGTCCTCTTCCACTACCTTGAGCATCTTTCCGGTCAGAAGGGCGAAGGCACCGGCAAGGCCGCCTGCGAGGAGCGACGTTCCCCTTCGCCCTCCGGCTGCCCGCCGCGCACCCATTCCCGTGAGCAGCATGGCCAGGATCGTTACGAGGTACTCCGGCGCATCGTTCAGCAGATGGCCGATCGGATCCTCGTCGGCGTTGACGCGATCGCGATGGATGACCCAGCGGTCAGTATACTCGTGAACGTGGCTTGCATGAGGGCCTCGATACTGCCGTAGAGCGCCTGGCGGCATCTCTCCGAGGATCGTCCGGGAGAAGCACTCCGGAAGACTGGGAAGCTTCTCCTTCGGGATGACGCATCTTCGATAGTGTGGCAGCTCCTTAAGCCAGAGGCAGAACTCCCGGCAAGACCCGTTGCATTCCATGATAATATATCTCCCTCGATGGTTTATATCTGGGTCGGTCGGCCGGTGGGCAGGCCAACCTTCGGTGGCCCTCGTGGGAACCGAGTGGTCTTCTTTGAGGGGATTTGATCGCTTTGAATGGCAAGAAAGAAGGGCCGGCACCCTGCCTGTGACGCCTTATGGGCATAAATGTAATCGAAAGATACATATCAATTCGCTTGCCTAACATGTTACCTACAACGACATGATCCAGGCGTTCGACGTAATGCTGGATACGGTCCCTATTGACTGCGTTGCCCTTTCGGGATCAAGAAGAATATATCAACTTCGGGGGGACACGCCAAGAAGGTTCGGTTATCAGACGTATGAATGTAAGGGATCGAGCCGGCTGGAGGTGAGTTGGAGTTGAAGGAAGAGCGACAGATCGCAGTCCTGATAGCTTCGGTCTTTCTGATCGGGATCATCGGGCTTCTCCTGGCGGAGGGGATAATTGCATCTCCATTGAGCCATGCCGAAAAAATATCGGATCGATCGGTGGCGATTCAAGGAGACGTCTACGTAGATGACTACAGGGCAGATATCTACCCGAATGGCACCCTCGAAGAGCGCTTCGTCTACCAGGTCAGAAAATCCGGTAAGTACAGGATGCTCTATCGAAACCTTATGGCCCCCCTCGCCTCTGAAAAGATCAATCGGTCCTGCTTCGAGCTGGTGGCGGTCCGCCCTCCTGAGGGATCCACCTCTTACATGAAGGACTGGTCGGGTAGAGTCGAGGTCTTATCCGGAGACGCTGCGAGCGTCCCTGCGATTCGGGACCTGGCAATGAAGAGCGAAGCTGGCTGCTTTCGGCCGGAGATGTTCTCCAAGGGTCGATACGAGATCGGCTACGTATTCAAGGTCCATCCTCCCCTGGAATGCGACGATGAATACTGTCATCTGAACCTGATGCTGGCGGGCGAGCACCTGCCGTATAGGTCGGCGACAATTGCAATCCACGACGAGAACGGCTACGTTCGCCGTATATTTCCTCACGCATCGATGGACGCAGTCCAGGAGGGGGACGTATGGCTGATACGGGGGGCAAGCGCGAAAGACGAGCTTCTTGAGGTGGAGATACTCTTCGGTTCCGAGGTTGCCGGGATCATGGACGGCTTTCCCCGGCGAGTCCCTGACGTCTGGAATAAGACAATTGCCGCAAACGCGGCAGGTCTTGGAGGAACGACGGCCAATAGGGCGCTCAACTATGGTTTGACAGGGCTCATCCTCCTCATGCCGGTAGCGCTCTTTCTGATCTACAGGAGATCAGGCAGGGAGAGGGTGTACATGGTGCCAGAGACCCTCAGCTTCGTCCCTGAGAAGAGAAAGCCCTGGCTTGTGAACTTGGTCTTTTCCGGCGACTCCTTCGCGTTTAACGAGAACGGTTTCTACGCCACGCTTCTTGACTTTCAGCGCCGTGGGATAATTAACATCGAACCTTCGGAGACCGAGGAGAAGGGATTTCTCAAAACGTCTACGAAAAGGATCTTGAGGATGAGGCTGCTGAAAGGGCCCGAGGCGCTTGACGACGATTACGAGAGAGAAGTCTTTGGATTTCTCACTGATTATGCCCCATCCGGGATCTTCTCTACGGCAATTCTCGAGGTAAGCCTCGAGAGGATGAGAAAAGAGGCTGAGGCTGGGAAAGGGAAAGGTGTGTCAGGCCTGGAAGCCGTCCGGAAGAGGATGAAGCGTCTGATGTATGCCCCGAACAAAGAGCTATCCAGTACATTCGTCGTAAAGCCCAGATTATCTTTGCGACCTTTCTTAACCGAGTCTGGCCGGTGGGTCCGGGGAAGGGGATTTGGCGTACTCTTCGTATTATTGATATTTATTTTCGCATTTGGACCCCACCTCGGAGGACTTGTGGGATTTTTCTCCTCTCCAGTTGTGGCCAAGGTCTCGATCCTTGCGCTTCAGCTAGTGGCGGTAGCGATATCTCCTACAGCCCTTTTCGGGAAGTGGAAGGAGGACTACTATAAAGAGAAGCTTGAGTGGGACGCATTCAGAAAGCATCTATCGAGCTTTGCCTCAATCCAGAAGTACGCGCCTGAGGATCTCAACATCTGGCAGGAGTGGCTGGTATACGGCACAGCCCTCGGAGTAGGTGAAAAAGTCGTCGAGGCGATGAAGGCGTTGAACGTCGAGATTCCGCATGTCGATGCTGCAAGAGATATGCCGCTTATCTTCATGCATTCCTATGGAATGACGTCTCCTCCTGCAAGCAGCTCTGGCGGACTTGGTGGCAGCGGCGGCGGATTCGGTGGCGGCGGAGGATTTGGAGGCGGTGGTGGCGGCGCGAGGTAAGGGCACTAGCGGAAGGCGGCCTAATCCGGAGGCGGATGCCTGGCCGCCCCCGGATGAACGGCCGCTCTCCCGGCGGTTACAGGGGTAGGGGTAGCAGAGGGCTTGTCTCAGTGGGCCCTCAAAGCGCTCGGCGCCGAAGACGATCTCTGCGAGGCCTCGCCTCCAGAGGCCGCCGTCTCTGCGGGCGTGCGGCGCCTCGGATGCCCCAGAGCTTGCTGTGGGGTATGCCGCCGCCGTTTGATTATACACATATCTAAATAAAGAGTTGGAATGTAAAGTAATAAACTTTTCTGTAAATTTAATATGAAATGCTACAAAAATGGGGAATTGGCCACTGAACCCTCCCCCTTTTTAGCCGGGCCTGCAGCAAGCATCTGATTAGGGACTTAGGGTCTGGGTCATGTTGCCTCTCCCGTTCTTAGATATAGCAGCCTCCAGACAAGGTATCTCATTTGCTCCCACGGGAACTGTGATTGACGAATCAAGGAAATCGTCTCCAACGGGCTCAAAGCGACCTCCCAGGTGTTGTGAGAGAAATGCCTCGGCCACGGCGTAGAATGATAGGCGGTTTTCGGGCCTGGCAAAGCCGTGACCTTCATCTGAGTAGAGCACATAGGTGACCGGGTGGTTCTTCATCTGCATAGCCTGGACTATTCTTTCGGACTCGCTTTGTCTAGCGCGCGCATCGTTGGCGCCCTGGGCTATTAAAAGCGGCCTTTGAATCAAGTCCACATAATTGATCGGAGAACGCTTCGCTAACAGCTTCCGGCCTTCTTCCGTCCTGACGTCGCCCACGCGTATGGCCATAAGGTCGATCACCGACCCCCAGTAGGGCGGGAAAGATTCAATCCAGTCAGTCAGGTTCGATATGCCGCAAATGTCCACCCCACATGCAAATGTCTCCGGGGTGAAGGTCATTCCCACAAGGGCTGCATAACCGCTGTAGCTTCCGCCCATGATCGCCACCCGATTCGAATCGGCTATTCCTTTCTGGACTGCCCAATCTACAGCATCGAGGAGGTCGTATTGCATCTTTCGTCCCCACTCCAGATTTCCTGCATTGGTGAAGTTCTTGCCAAAACCTGTCGAACCCCGGAAGTTGACGCTCAAGACTGCATAGCCTCTGTTGGCCAGCCACTGATGATCGTGGCTAAAGCCCCAGTCATCGCGTATCCATGGGCCGCCGTGCACGAAGAGAACCATTGGTAGGGGCTTATCAGGTATGCCGTCGTCATTGGAGTCGCAGTTAAGCGGCAGAGTGTAGTAGCTGACCAGGTTTAGGCCGTCACGGGATTTTATGACCACGGGATTCATCTTGGCCAGAGTGCGGCCTTCAAGCCCGCTAAATCCGGTGAACAGGAACTTGGCCTCACGTTTATTGCGGTCATAGTAGTAATAGCGCTTCGGACCGTTATCCACCGTATAGTCCACTATCCAGGCATTATCGGCAAGGGTCCGGCTCATAACGTGGAAGTCGCCGTCGGCAACCTTCTCCAAGTACTCTAGATCCTGAGCAATGGCCGGATCGATGACCTGCCATTGAACCCGTTCATAGTTGAAGGCCGCTGCTTGCACATTCTTCTCGGTGGGATGAACGAGGATCTGCGGCACGTATAAGTCTATGATACCATAGGTCCAGATCCAGTTCAGGTCTGATTGCGGGTCTTCTGCTAGCAACGTCTTCTCGCCGGTCTTCAGATTCAGGGCGTAGAGGGCGGCAGTGTCACGGTCGCTGCTGTCGGCCATGTACGCAACTTCCCCTGTCTTGTCGAATCCTAGAATGTTGGTGGTCCTCTCGTCTTCCATCCCTATCTTCATGAAGGACGTCCAGTTGCCGTTCCCTGCAGGCTCTAAGATCTCTTTCCCGCCGTCAGGCGTCATCTTGACCGCAAAGAGGACATTGTAGTCGTCGTCCACGTAGAATCCTACGAACTCATTATTCTCCTGGACCAGAGTCATGTTGCCCGTTTTTATGTTCACCCGGTAGAGATCATGAAAACTAGCATTGCGATTGTTGATTGCAATAACGATCTCTTCCGGGCACTTGTGGCTTATGGCCTGAACGTATGCAGAAATGCCTTCAAAGGGCGTGAGATTCCTGGTCTTGCCGTTGCTTAAGTTGACGCTGTAGATCCGCCACTGCTCATCACCACCTTGGTCCTGGAAGTATATGATATGGTCGTTGGTGTAGGCCCACCCATAGAATCGGATGCCGCGCTCTGTATCGTTCGTGACCGGCCTGGCAGCTTCAGGGTTGACTGCAGGTCCCACCCATACATTGAGCACCCCGTTTGCCGGGGCGAGATAGCTGATCTTGGACCCATCCGGGCTAAGCTGAACTCTGGTCTTATCTGGATTCCCAAACAGCAATTCTCGATGGATAAGCGTAATTTTCTCATCCATTTGTGTATACGTAGGGCTTGATTCGCCATTGCACCCAGCAAATAAAAAAGAGATTGATAATACGATTCCCATAAAAATTTTCTTCATAGTTCCGCCTTTTGCGAAGTCCTGAACTTATTTCGCATCCTTTAATTGTTTTTTGCCTGTCTCGATAGCCTTCCTAAATCATTCTCGAAATCGCCTGATTTTTCCATTTCCCAATCATCTCCTTCGCCAAATCCCATTTTCTGTCTTCAAATCCATAATGCGTGACCACCTGTTATGCGGCTAATATCTTGATTCCACTACGCTATCTTGCCGTACTATACGGACACTATTAAAACTTACTGGTCAGTAATTATTATTACTCGATAGCCAGATTTATATTTCATGAGTCTATCTGCAGTTAACCATGCCCAAAGTCCTTCCCGAATACAAAGAAGAAGCCAAAAAGAGAATAATCGCTGCTGGTGTTGAGGTAATGAGTGAGAAGGGATACAGCCAGACGACCATGGAAGATATTGCTGCCCATCTCGGTGTGAGCAAAGGGGCACTTTACCTCTACTTCAAAAGCAAGGACGACCTCATCGTTGAGAGCGCGAAAAATATGCAATCGCATCTCTCGCAACTTCGCAGGATGCAGATGGCAGCGTCTCCAACGAGGGACCCGCTCGATGTCTGGATCGAGATCCTTGATAATTTCTTGCCATTTGATCCAAAGATAAATACGCTTTATTTTGAACTCGTTGCCATAACCGAACGCAATCCTGAATTCAATATAACTTCTGCAAAAAATTTAGAGGATGAGATCGAAATGATAGAACATGAAATCGCCTCCCAGCAGCAGAAGGGGCTAGTCCGCGCCGATGCTGATCCTCGCACCATCGCGGTTGCTATGATATCCATTTTCAACGGCCTACGCTTAATGAATATCCTCGGTGTCGATCGAAATGAGATACGCAAGAGATGGACTGAGATGGGGCGGATTATGCTAGGGAGAAAAGATTAAGAGAATAAGGATATTATCCATTAAGTGGGACAAGAATAAAAATATCTACGGAGGCCTTGTCCCACCTGTCCCGGCTGTACCGGCAAATTGAACATGCTCAATATGATGATGCTATCGAGCTACATCCCTAAATCAAGTCGGCCAATCTAGGCATATTGAACGAATTTGAATATATATCAAGCATATACTTATAGAAACTTACACCTGTTTTCCGACATGTGTCCTTGATAGAAAGCATGTTTTCCCATGCAGCTTTGCCAAACTCTGATCTCGTTCCATAGCTGATCTTCCTCTTAACGACAGGCTCTCTAGTTGCTATCTCTGATTCATTATTCTCTGTGACCCTACATGCGAAGTATAAAACAGCTATCCATGCCTTGAGATTAGGATCAAACTCAGATCCTCTTACGTCCTTAGGAAGCTTTGCATCAAAATATTTCTTCCGCGATGGCGAATAATATCTAGGTAATAAATATCCGACGTTGTCAGTCTGAATCTTTACATCCCGAATAGTAACGATTGAACATGGAGAATAAATCAGATGAAGTCAACCCCTTCGAGTCAATGCCGCCATCGGTGATGGATAGATCAATTGGGTTGTGAAAGAATTAATCAACCATTCACATGAACTGGGTCATGAGCGGGTGCGAAACAATTTCAGGACGCAACGATCGATGCCTATGGGACAAACGTTTATAGCGCCACGAGGCCACGATGGGCCATGCAGA
>CAZWDT010000060.1:0-13624 GCA_964632755.1 uncultured Methanotrichaceae archaeon | reverse complement strand
GGCTGTAGATCTCCAGGGCCGGTCCTAGGCAGGAGAAGATGGCATCTGCGCCCACGACGCCCTCGGCAGCCAGGCCGGGAAGCCAGGCGTGAATGCGCTGGGGAAGCTCGGACAGGACATCGCTCCAGTTGCCCACGTCATCTTCCCGGACGGAGCCGTCGGGATTCTCCCGCGGGCGGCAGACTAGGTGGATGGAGGAGGCAAGAGTTGCGGCTTTAAAAGCATTCATCCGAGCACCCATCTCGGTGTCGATGGGCCAGGAAGCGGTGATTATCCAGCCAGCTTCGATCATCGCCTGAAGCATCGCCTCCCAGCCGCTGGTGGATTTGTGAGCAAAAACGATAATGCCAATACCATCAGGAGTTAATATACGTCGGCCTTCTGCCATTGCTTGTTGCATATTTTCTTCGAAGTATTCCTTAGTCTTGTGGGAGTATGGACCTGGAAATCGTTTTGATAAATGAACGAGTTCCTCTGTTTTGTCGACCAATGGATCAGAAAATAAAATGGGATGGGTCTCAAATAATGTCCTACGCAGCCAAACGTAGAAGAAATCTGAAAGATCTCCGTAAGCAATTGCATCGTAATAAGGAGGATCTGTGAAGAAGCACTGGGCGAAATCATTGGGAAGAGGATGGGCAATTGCAGAATCTAATTCAGCACTTCCACATATTAGTTGAGATCTATTAGCCTCACAAACTTGCGTTACCCATTCAAGTGCACCAGGGAAACCGCCAGTCAATTTAGAGAGAACATTTACTTCTGAAAAATCCCAAACCATGGGAAGTGCTTGGCGGCCAAATGTACCCGTGTGTAGCTCTCTAGTAATGTGCCATCTACAAAGCGATGATGTCGCATCAGCTTGCCGATCCACCGCCAACGCCAAACACGTCTGCACCGCCACCGCTAGCCCGTTCTCGTGCTCTGCAGCCAGCCTCACCCCGGCCTCCCGCACCAGCCGGGCCAGCGTCGTGAGCGCCAGGGCCTGCCTGGGAGCAAAGAGGCTGCCCCACTCCCTGAGACCATACGAAACTGAAGAACTTAGAGCCCCTGACCCTGTTTCATCAGGATATGGCTCATCCGGCACCAGGGAGAGCGCGCCCGTGTGCGCCGCCTTCCTCCGCGCAAGCTCCGCCGCGGCCTTCTCTGCGGCCTCGAGATCCCGCGCGACAGGCAGCCGGTAGAACCGCCCCTGCCGGCCCGGCCTCGTCGTGACGACGCAGAAGAGCCTGGCGTCGGCTGCGCCGCCTCTCCGCGCCTTGAGCTGGCGGCGGACGGAGGCAACGGGCGTCGTGTAGCCGCAGATCGGACAGGTGGCCGAGCCACGCCGCACAGTGCCCTCGCCCACATCCTGGGGCTTGAAATCATGGATTATCTCGAAATCAACGCACTTTTTTTCCTGGTCGGGAATCATCCTCAAAGCAATCGATCGATTGCTCTTCTTGGCCAGCCACAGCGACCGCATGAGCGGCACCTCCGCCCCGCATCCTGGCCCCTCGCAGGTGACCGTCCGCGCCCAGAGGTAGGCGATGGGCGTTGCTCCATCCGGGTCTTTCGGGTAAAATTGGCCCAGATCCTTTTCCGCCTCGACCTTGATCCACTCGCCCCATTTTCGCACCTCATCTGCCAGCTTCTGGCCGTATTTCGGGATGTACTCGAGAACGACCTTGTTGAGGAGGACGGCGACCGGGTTCAGGTCCGAGGCGAAGGCGTCTGCCCCCACCCGCAGCGCCTCCAGTGGGATCGCTCCCCCTCCTGCGAAGGGGTCGACCACCATGGGCCGAGTGCCTGGGGCGCCTCCCAGGGCCTCGTGGGCCGATTGGGTCAGGGCGCAGGCTGTCTCCAGGTACTCCTTCTTGGTTGAGTTGTCCCAGTTGGCGAAGTCGGCGATGAAATCGAGCAGGGCTTTGCGCAGCGCCATGGGGTCGGAAAAGTCCAGATCGATCCTGCCAATGGGGTTCCAGAAGCGGGCCATGATGGCAGCAGCATCCTCACGGAACCCGAGCGGGCAGTCTTCCTGGGCTGGATCGGGCCAGAGAGCTGCACAGATCACGGCCCGGCAGGCGGCCAGAGGCCGTCTCGCCCACCAGATGTGCAGCGTGGAGATATGACCGTGGCGGATGGACTTCTCCCGGCGGGCGTGGGCGCTGATCTTCTTTATGGGCAGGTCGACCTCGATGAGGCGCTTGGGATATTTTACATTGCTCATTTGCTGGCTCCTAAGATCTTCGCAGAACCCACATGATAGTGCTCTATCTTCACCAGTGGCTCCCATCCCAGGCGACTCGGGTCTTGGACTTGATGGATCTCCGGCTTCGATGCGCAATTGAAGACCACATAAAGCCAGTAGTCGTTCTTCAGCCTATCAGCAGTCTTGTATTCGTTGGATGTCAGGGCTATCTCACCCACCCCGGCTCGTCCCTTCACCTCGATGAACCTAACTTCCACCGCCGTCTGCGGATCTTCCGGATGGGGTTTCCTTGATATCAGATCAAAACCCCGGCTGTCCTGCTCCACGCTCTCTACCCTCCAGCCCCGTGCTTCCTCATGGGCGATGACCGCGGCAACAGCAATCTTCTCGATCCCCTCATCCTGGACCATTTGGACCATTCTGGGAGATTTTCTCTCCGGGTGAGGCAGTACCCAGGCCCGGCCATGATGCTGGATGTCAGAGATGGTGAGATTATGCTCCTGCTTTAGCTCTCTTCTGCGCCGCTCCAGCCTCTCAAACAGATCATCCAGGCGATCGTCAGTCGATTTTATGCTGGCCGCAATGGGCTGCGCCGTCTCACCCGCTTGCCGCTTATCCATTAGATCGCTCAGGATCACGTTCTGCCTAACGATCAGCTCGTTTAGGCTAATCTCCATATGGCGCTCGATAGTCTCTATCTCCTTTGTCCTTTGGGCGTTTATCTCTTGCAAGAAAGGCAACAGCGCCATACGAAACAAGGATTGTTCTACTTGATCGCGTTCCGGCAGGCTATTTCCGTTTGGAGGTGGGACTTGAGTCATTGAGGGTATCAGATCCAGGAAGATAGTAGGCTGCCGGATGGTAATGGTGCCAGCCATATCTGTCTGGACCACGAATATGCGTTGATGTATGACGTTACCACGGCCATCTTTGACCGCCGCGGAGTACACATCTAACCTGGAAGGTTCTTTGCTGTAAAGGTCAAAGAAGATAGCTCCATTTCTCAGATCCGCCTCCACTTTACGCAATGCACAGACCCTGACTGCCTCGAATAGTGGATGGCCGGGAGTCACCCATTCCACGGTGGAGTCTTTGGCAAGGAGCGCCTTATCAAAGACTATCTGCTTATACTCCTTGCCCAGTTTGCCATACTGCCCTTCTTGCGCCTCGCCTATCGGCCAGAGGTTTCTCGGAACCTTTCCACTAAGTCTGTAGATATGCGGGTTTTGCTTTGCTTCTTTCAGGGTTATGCCGGTCAAAGGCGCAGCCTTGAGGAAGAAGTCCTCTATCACCTCAGGAACCAAACGCCTTTCCTTGGCTTCCTCTGATTTACCGATAATAGCAGATAAGTTCAGCTCTTTCTTTGCCAGCCCCTCAAGAGTGTGCTCAGTGATCTGGCGGAAGCGGTCTATGTCCACTTCCTCGACAA
This sequence comes from uncultured Methanotrichaceae archaeon, assembly GCA_964632755.1. Lineage (GTDB taxonomy): Archaea > Halobacteriota > Methanosarcinia > Methanotrichales > Methanotrichaceae > JAFGMR01. The sequence goes on along the minus strand of CAZWDT010000060.1, from coordinate 10,004 downwards.
TGCGGCTCTTGATAGCATCTTCCGAGGTGATATTGGCGTACATATCCCGCAGCATCCGTTCAAGCTGGTTAGAGGGAAGTACTTCGCCCAAGACATTGAATACCTTGCCCGTGTTTTTGGGGTCAAGGTCTTTCTCTATCTGCTTGATCCTTTCGAAGAGTTTCTGGAGCACTCGGCCTTCACGGGTTTTGGTCGATACGAAATTTAAGATCAGGCAGTCATTTTCCTGGCCATACCTGTGGATACGACCCATCCGTTGCTCCAGCCTCATGGGGTTCCAGGGTATGTCGTAGTTGATCATGAACCAGCAGAACTGAAGGTTGATTCCCTCTCCAGCGGCCTCGGTGGCCGCCATGACCTGGCACTCCTCCTTGAATATCCGTTCTGCATTTATTCTAGTCCCCGGAGCATCACGGTCGCCTATCTTCATGCCTCCGTGGATCTGGGCGAGGGACAGGCCCCATTCTCTCAGCTTGCCCAGTGGCCGCCCATCCTTTCCATCTCCTGCCAGGTAGTCAAGAGTGTCCTTATGTTCCGTGAATAGGAGCAGCTTCATCTTCGGGTCCTTGAAGACGCCCTGCTCGGTTAATACGTCTTTCAACTTGCGCAGCTTAGATTCAACTTCCCGCTGCTCCAGAAGCCGGGCTAGATCGATTAGCTTGCCAAGCTGGAATATTTCCTCTTTTAGAGCATCTGGATCTATGGATGCTACAACGCCCTCCAGGTCATCGAGTATCTCTTGCTGCTCGTCCTCGGGCAATTCTTCATAATCCTCAGGTACTTTCTTGAGCTTCTGCTGCTGACGATAACCCTCAGGATCTTTGAGTACCTTTTCTCGCTTGTCCTTGATCCGCTCTAGACTGCGCCGGAGGGCATAGATGCTGGAAGCAAACCTTCTTTGGAGCATGGCCATGGTGAAGCCGAGGGCACGGCCACGGGCTGAGTTATCCTGTGCCGCCTTAATTGACTGCGCCTGAACATATTCTGTCAATGAGTTGTACAAATCCCATTCATCACTGTCGATTTCAAATTCAATAGTCTTGACCAGCCGCCTCGTGAAAAGACTCTTGGCCTTACCTGTATTTGGATCTGGGAAGGTGACCATTGCCTCTTTCACTCTGCGAAGATAAAAGGGGGCCTCGTGCCGCCTCATCGCCTCTTCAAGGCTCTTTATATCAGCATAGACATCCTTATCCAGTAGCCGCAAGAAGAGGCTGAAGTTGGCCGGATCGCCTTTATGAGGCGTTGCAGTCATCAGCAGGAAGTGATCGGTTCTGTCGGAGAGCGCCTCACCTAACTGATAAGCCAAAGTCTTGTGATCCGGGCTATAGGCACTCATTTTATGGGCCTCGTCCACGACGATAAGATCCCAGTGGCTGCGCAGAAGACTCTCTTTGGCATCCTCAATTATAGAGACCCATGGCATCGAAGTCACGATCTGGTTTCTCTCTTGCCAGGGATTAGAGCCGTAGTTGGCCCGGAGAATGTCGCTTCTTAATACTTCGAAATGTTCTCTGAACTTGTCCTGCATCTCACGTTGCCACTGGAAGGTGAGGTTGGCAGGAGAGACAATGAGGATACGCTTAATGAGGCCACGGATCTTCAATTCCTTGATTAGCAGACCGGCCATGATGGTTTTGCCCGCTCCGGGGTCGTCTGCTAAGAGGAAGCGTATGCGAGGAAGCTTCAGGAAATAGTCGTAGACTGCTTCTAGCTGATGGGGTAAAGGATCTACCCTGGCGATGGATAATGTGAAGTAAGGATCATATTCGTAGGCTAGGGCCAGCCGCATAGCTTCAACGCCAAGGCGGAAGTTTTTAGCATCGCCATCAAAGGGTTCATCTTCAGGTGTGGTCTCCAGAGTTGCTAGTTGCTCTGCGGATAATATGGGATCATGAAGCTTGCCGGTGTTTAGTCCCTTCCCAATTACCTTGATGGCATCTCCCATTGGAATTACTGTAATAACTTGGACTGGTTCGGGAAATAGTGGCCCTCGTAGGATCACATTTGGCTTGATATCTGAGTAGTCCATGATCGCAGTCATACTCTCCCACCTTGAAACCAGAATTGGCCGTTAGGATCATCTTACTGGCTTAATTCAGTGGTCTAGTGGATATTGGATAACATAATATCCCTTGCGGTCAGATGGCGCAATAAGACATAGCGAAATAGTGCCAAATAGCCCATCGATTATAACTCCAACTATTACAGCATCCAGATCATACTGACGATTAATTCAGCTGGGACATTATTTTTTGCAAGACGTCTAAAATTAGTTTTAAATTTGGGTTCGATTTCATAAGAATAAGCTACAAAATCATGCAAAACATATCACTTATTTAACAAGTCGGCTATTAAGTCTTCGACGTCATCAAATCGCTTTACAAGCCCCATCTCTGCCTCTCGCATAGCATCGAGAACGTCGGCTATGAACTCCTCGCTGAATTCCCCATAGGAGTCCAAGGCGCGCAATTGTGCATCCTCTCTGCATATTTCGGCAAGAGCCATCTCGTTCCACCTATTACCCTTCATAGTAGCTTCTGCTAAATACATTCCCGATTCCCCCACCCCTTCAGCGCATCGTCCATGGCCGGCGCCCTCTCCTCCAGCGCCCCCTCGGCCCCCGCCCACAGGAGAAAGCCGAGCATTAGAGCGCTCCAAAGGAGAAGCCACCTGGCCCCTCGTTCCGCCTGCGTCTGCCTCCGCCGCGCCCTCCGGTGCCGATCGCTCTCCCGCACCCCCGATCTCATCTGCGCCGCCTGGAAGCTCGCCCCCTTCGCAGACGGACCAGTGGCGCAAGGCGGCCCGGAGGGAGGCCCCCGGCCCAGCAAGAGGAGAGCGACGCCCTACGGATGGCGGCCACGCCGGGGCCCGGGCTAGTCATGTTCATCTCTGCATTTAGCGATGTGTCTCGCAGGTATTTCAATTGGCTTTTCGTTTCCATTTCAAGAAGTTGGATTTGGCGCAGCTGCGTCCGACTGTGCCAAGTCCAAAAGGCCCCCATCCGTCGCAGGAAGGACAACCTATGATTCGAGGATATACTTCTTCAGCCAGCCGATCTCCTCGTCCACCTTTCGAACCTGATTCGTGTATCTCTTCAGATGATGAGGCTCGTCCTTGAAGAGGATCATCTGTACCTCAGCCTTACTCCCTTCTTTATATGCCCGATAGGTAGAGATCGCGCTTGCAGGCGAGACCGAGTTATCATCCATTCCATTCAGCATCAGGAGCGGAGTTGTGACGTTTTTTGCATGGAAAGCGCCCATAATGAGAATATACGCCACCGGATCTTGGAATGGTGTCTCATCGAAGTACATCTTAGTCATCACGGCCCCGTTGGTGTTCGAGAACTGAGAGTTCTGGTCGGCCGTTCCTGCACCGGCAACGGCGGCTTTCAGGCCACCATAGGTTGTTATCCATGCAAGCGTCAGAATACCGCCATTCGACCATCCCGTCGTTCCCATTTTCTCCTTATCGATAATCCCTCTCTCTGCCAAGTATTCGATGCCCTTCTCGAAGTCCTCGGTGGGGATATCGGTATAAGGCCCTCCTTCGATGGACTGTGCAAACTCAAATCCGTAGTTGCTGCTACCATGGTAGTTCGCAGACAGGGTGATGAAGCCTGCATTCGTTATCAGATGGTATGGGAACTCCCATGTGTCGCGCCAGCTGTCGAAGTCGGTATAAGTGGGACCTCCATGTATGACGAGGACCAGAGGGTATCTGACGCCTGGTTCATAACCGGCCGGATATCGAAGGACTCCCTGCACGATCTCGTTTTTCGAGCCCGTCCACTCGATAACCTCGGAGGATCCAAGCGGCTTTTCGAGCAGATCCTCGTTGAGGTTTGTCAGAAGCGTGCTGTTATCGATGCTTCGAGCAGAAACTTCTGCTCCATAGATCTGTGGCGGGATCGAGGCGGTGTTATAGTTGTAGCAGATGATTGAACCGTCAGGGGTGCTCTCAAGGGCAAATATGTTTCCCTGATGTTCTCCCGAAAGAATAGTCATCTCCCAACCGCCATCCGTCTTGATGTACTTTGCAAGCAACGGGTTTGTTCCGTTTGCGAGAAGGGCATACACTCCGCCAATGAACGGCGTCATCTCGATATCATCGTTGAAGAGGTCCTTCAGGAGCTTTCGGTCCCAGTTCATGGGGATCTCTTCGAGCGCCTTTGTCGCCGGCGTGTAGGCTACGATATCGGATGTGTATCGAACGGGATAATTGATGCCGCCATTTTGCATCCTCTCGATATATACCACGGAGCTGTCAGGAGACCATGCAAACTCGTTCTCATCCTGGTACCCCTCTACGAGCGCCATGAACTCGTCTTCCGCTCCTGTCGAAATGTCGAGCATTACGTATCTGAATTTGGAGGATTCAAGCCAGGACTCCGGATACTCGGCCGCCTTATAGATGATGTACCTGCCATCGGGAGATGGATTATAGGCATAGATGACATCATCGTTTGCCGTAAGTGGCACTAAGGTTCCATCCACGACCGAATACGATTTGAGGATCACCGGATCGGGGATCGCATCCATGATAATGACATCGCCAGGAAGCTGCTCAGCCGGCTCCTCCTCAGAAGCTCCTGTGAAGGCCAGATGATCTTCTCCCAGCCATGCAAATCCGCTCAAGATATCTTCGGGCACATCGCTCTTTTTCTCCTTTACTAGCGTCGATAAGTCCTGAATTGTAAGGGAGCTATTGCCTCCATCGTTTGGCATCGATGCATATGCTATCCTGGATCCATCGGGCGAGACCGCCCAGACAGATACCGATTCGTTGGGATCCGAGAGGGAAACCTCCATCTTTGCGCTGATATCGAAAAGCCTTAGGGTCCCGTTGTCTGCCGGCGGGAGCAGATCGGTTCCGGTGGTTACCAGATAGACGAGCTTTGTCCCATCCGATGCGAGGTGGAAGTGATGCAGCGTCTCCATCTTGAGAATATCATCGTTCGCAAGCTTTACCGTGCTCTCTGCACCAGACGCCTGTAATATAAGGCCGCAAACTAAGGCAGCCATTATCAGAATTTCGGTCATTATTCGGAGATATTGCACTGAATCACACCCATAATTTCAGAGGTATCCTGTTCTTTGTCCACACCGCCCTCAGAACACCCAATGATATCTTACGCTTTGATCCTTTTTAAATTTATCGTACTGTAATGCATGAAAAAATTATCTGGAAACCATATGAATCCACATTACCTCCACCGATTTTATCCAACTAATACTAAATTTATATCTATTTATGTTCTCAGACGAGACGGCGTTCTCGAAATGATTCCCCGTTTGCGAGAGGATGGTAAAAGGTGCAGCAGCTCACCACAAAGTAACCAAGACATATTAAATGATTCGCATCGGAACTCTTCAAGAAGTCTTATCCACACAATTCAGCGAAGAACCTGTTTGACATTCCGTTCTTCACCCATTTCGCATAGGCCCGTCGGGATCGTGGTCGTGCCCTTTCTTCAGGGCGATCCTCACGAAGAAGGCGAGGCCTCCATAGAGCACCACGAAGCCCAAGGCCGATCGTCACGTTCACAGCCCTCGCCCTTCCGAGTCCGAACTTGTCCATCAAGGCAGCAGCGAAGGCCTCCACCATGGATATCAGGGATGATATGCCTGCCACCACAAGACAGGTGAAGAAGACGACGGCTGTAGGGACCTTCAAGCCTGGAAGGAGGCTCAAGGCCTTCGGGAAGACCACGAAGGCAAGGCCGATTCCTGATGCTACGACATCTCCAACATCCTGGCCGGTTGTTGCGGCCATGTACCCAAGGGTTCCGAAGACCGCAAAGCCCATCAGGAAGCTGAACGCGCAGTTGGCAAAGCTCACTATGAAGGCGTTGTTCACGATGTCGGTCCCCTCAGGAAGGTAGCTCGAGTAGGCGATCATCGTCGCCGAACCCAGACAGAGGGTAAAGAATATCTGGCCATAGGCTGCGAGCCAGACGTTGTGATCGAGGAGCCTTTCGAAGTCGGGCTGGAGGTACCAGTTTATCCCTGAAAGGGCGCCATCAAGGGTCAGTGCTCTTGCCACCAGCACAACCGCCAGCGCCCAGAGGAGGGGCATGAAGATCCTGTTCGCCTTCTCGATCCCGGAGACAACGTCTTTGCTCACTATAAGCCAAGCCATCCCCCAAACGATGAGGGGGCTGATCAGGATTTGGAATTGGAAGCCACCCAGATCCCAAGGCGAGCCCGTAAGCTGGAGGACCGTCCCGAAGAAGTAGGCATTGGTGTCCGCCCCCCAATCAAGGGTAAAGGACTTCCCGAGGTAGACGAGGGACCAGCTGATTATCACCGGATAGTACATGGCTATCAGCAGGCCGGAGAGAGCCGCCCACCATCCGATCCACTCGAAACCAGCCAGATCCCATGCAAATTAGCGAGGAATCAGAAAACAGATATATAGAAAACACATCCTCGCAAACTATTAATAATAGATATTGATGATGGATTCGGCAGAGGTGCTCAGATGATTATAAGATCGGGTATCATCTATAGATATATAATTATAGTATTTTTTATATCTAGCCTGTCCGCAGCAATATCGTTCGAGTGCACGTCAGGAGGGGGAGGAGGTACATCCTCAATCAGCATGAGCTATGATCTGGATGGCTCAACCAGTCTGACTGAGAGCAGTATTATTGGAAATAGCAAGATATTCTCTATCGGCTCCGTTGAGGGAAGCGGCATTAACGGTATAGCTAAGGTTGCTAGCAATGGCCAGTCCATCGTCTCAAACAGCATTATTTCGCAAGGCGACCTGAGTTCGACGATTTCAACCTATGCCTCGGACGATCTTGTGAGCCTGAACCAAGATGTTCAAGCTGTCGGCCGATCCGAGACCGCGGTTTCATGCAATAGTGGATCCACCTATGTAGCTCAGAACGCTGGAGTCCTGTATGGCACCGTGAGATCTTTCCAGGCAGCCTCAGCTCAATCCGGCATGGCCAATGCAGTTCAAGCTTCAAGCATATCCGGCGTCTTGGGATACTCTAATGGTGAGGCCCGATCCTCTAGTAACACCGTCAAGTTAACTGGCGGCTTGAACGGCATAGGATGCATAAGCGGCGTTCTAACGGCAACGGCCTCGGATGGTGCAGAGGCATCAGGCTTCATCCAGGCTGACTCTCTTGAGTCAAAGGCATATTCCGCAATTATGTCCACTTCTGCAGAAGGAGATGCTTATTCCTACCTCTCCTCTGCCGATCAGCTGGCATCGAGCCTGAGTGGTAGCGCAAACAGTTTTGTGACCTCGATCCAGAATTTAAATTCAAATGGAGATGTGCGAATTTACGCCGCCAGTACCTCGGATGATTCTTCATCCAAGAGCTTCGATGCAAGTAGCGAAGCCGTCTCTGGCAGCATATCGGCCTTCGCAGGGAGCTCATCCGCGATTGAGACCAACCTTGGGGGGGATCTTCAAAGCACGACAGCTGGCCTCATTCCTACCCCTGGCTCGTGGGTCTGGAATGGCTTTGGCGGGTACCTGGCCTCCAATCCCTATCAGATCCAGGCAGTTGATGGCACGAGACATATCTTTGCGAAAGGAGGAGATAACGGATTATGGGATAATGCAGGTGGAGACTGGCAGGGATTAGGTGGCCATATCACATCCGATCCCTATGCAATAAATGATGAAGAGGGCAATATTCATGTCTTCGTGAAAGGCAGCGATAATGCACTCTGGCAGAACGTCTTGGGTATTGGCTGGAGCTATCTGGGAGGCTCGATCACATCTAATCCCTGTGCCGCCTTATCGCCAGACGATCGCTTGGTAGCGGTTGTCAAGGGTGAAGATAACTCCATCTGGCTGAAAGACCTAACCACCGGCGAGTGGTCCCCTCTTGGAGGGATTATCCAATCGAGTCCTCAAGCAATCTACGATGCCAATGGAAAGCTGCATGTGCTTGTGAAGGGTAGCAACGGAGCGCTCTGGGACAACGTCGATGGCGCCTGGCAAGCCCTTGGCGGTTCCATAACTTCGGACGCAAAGCCGGTTATAAATCCGTTCAACGACGGATTTGTCTACACCTTTGTGCGAGGTGAGGATGGCGCATTATGGTGCAATGCCCTTGATATAACTTCGAATACAGCGACCTGGACGGGATTGGGAGGCTTCATCTCGCCTGCCATTGGCAGCATAATAAATGGCAATCCCGCACCAGTGGTGGATACGGATGGCCTCATCCACACCTTCGTGCGGGGCGGAGATGGCAGTCTATGGGATAATGTCAACGGCAATTGGTACAATGTGGGTGGTGTCATCGAGTCAGATCCTAACGCCATCAGGGACATGTACGGAAGGTTGCATGTGGCAGCAGTGGGCGGAGATAATGGGCTATGGGTAAACACAATCGGACTTGATCAGACACCGACCACCCTGGTGGGCAAAGTGGCCTGTGACTTTGAGCTCATTCAGGATGCAGTTGACGCCATGTATGACGGCAACGTGATCAAGGTGCTCAGTGGAACCTTCCTTGAGAACGTCATGATAGACAAGTCGCTGACTTTGGAAGGTGCTGGATCGGGCAGTACCATCGTTGATGGCAATCAAGCCGGATCTGTGCTCACCATCGGCATGAACAATGCCGACGCGCAAGTAGCCCTATCGGGGATGACTATTCAGGGCGGTTCTGGCACCGATGGATATCAAGATGGAATAGCGTATCTGGTTGGAGGCGGCATCGTGAATTTCGGCCAGCTCGCAATTGCGAACTGCGTCATATCCAATAACATAGCTGGTACCAGCACAACTGAGGGATATGGCGGCGGCATTTATAACGGTGGCCATTATGTCGATGATATCTGGATTCCAGCCATTCTTGAAGTAACAAGCTGCAACATTTCAGGGAATGCCGCCCATCATTCCGGCGGCGTTGACAACGATGGGGTAGTAACGATAATAGACAGCACCATTTCCGAGAACATCGCCAGCTCAAGTGTCGGTTTTGTCGGCGGAGGCGGCATTATTAACTGGAATATTATGAATATAATAGGTAGCATAATATCAGATAATACCGCGGCATTAATTGGTGGAGGTATTGCTAACTTTGGCACACTAGATGTACAATATAGCACTATTTCTGGAAATGATGCAGGAACCGAGGAGAACGCAGTGAGTGGCGGTGGAATACAAAGTAGCGGCACGGCAACCATCTCGAATAGCGAGATCTTTGGAAATACAGCAACATGGGACGGTGGGGGGCTCCACAACTGGCAGGGCACGATGACGGTTACCGATAGCAATATCTATGGAAATACTGCAAATGAGAACGGCGGCGGCATCTATACCGGCGGCTTCGATAGCGAAAGCCCTGGATCGACAACGCTGAACGGATGCATGATCACAGGAAACGCTGCAGGAAACCTCGGTGGAGGAGTTGCCAACTTCCAGGAAGGATCGACGACGGCGACTGGATGTACAATTGCTACCAACATGGCAAATAAAGGTGGGGGCTTGGCAAACTGGGACGGCGGCGCTTTGACGATAGATAGCAGCACCGTTCGCAATAATAATGGCGCCCTTGGCGGTGGCGTGTATAACTCTGCACAAGAGGGCAGCAGCACACCGATCTATACTGAGCTTTCAATACAAGGTAGCGTCATCAACTCGAATACAGCGATCATTGACGGCGGTGGAGTCTACTGGAGTGTAACGGCGCCGATAATCATAGGCAGCACGATCTCCTCGAACACCCCGAACGATATCGCTCCGCCACTTTTTTAGGCTGCTGGTTGGGGTGATAAGCCCCTCCCCACAGCCATTCTCTTCGATAGAGCCGCTATCTCGGAGAGAAGATCTCCATGCCCGGATGGTTGGACTAAAACGCCATCCGATAGAGCGCAAGCTGTTGATCAACATGCTTGCAAGGGCGAAAGCACGGCTGTCCTTGCAGCCATCCGATCGTATACCGCTGAATCCATCATGGATCTCGCTTCGAGGGAAAGTTCATCTAGCAGGCGGCCCGTTCATAGTCCAGAGGAGAG
>CAZWDT010000059.1:0-14318 GCA_964632755.1 uncultured Methanotrichaceae archaeon | reverse complement strand
AGCCACCATCTGGCTCGCAATGGATCTGTGATAACTGCTCCATCACCGAATCCTGGTATCCGCTTCAAATTAGAGGGTAACTGACACCATTTCAAAATCGAATGCCTCCTTCCGCACTTGATTTAGATGATCCGAATGTGCATTTTACCCTGCTTTTTGAAGTGGATACGAATCCTGCGCGATTGAACGGGTGGTTCTTATATATCGGGAGAGATAGCGGCGAGATCATGAGGAGGATTGCCTGGGGAATAACCGGTGGAGGCCAGCATCTGGCCGACTGCTTGAAGGCCATGTCGGAGGTCTCCAGGGGGGCCAAGGTGACCACGTTCATCTCCCGTGCCGGGGAGGAGGTGCTTCGCATGTACGGCCTTGATGGCGCAATCGAGGCTGTCTCCCCCGGCGATTACCTTGAGGAGATCATCCTGGAGCGAGAGCAAGGGTACAGCTATCCCAAGGCAGGGCGGTTCATGCTGGGCAAGTATCAGATGTTAATCGTCGCCCCTGCCACATCCAACACTGTCGCAAAGATCGCTTCAGGCATCGCCGACAGCCTGGTATCGAACGCCGCCGCCCTCGCTAACAAGGCAGGCGTCCCAGTCTACCTGCTGCCCACCGATCTCTCCGGTGAGGCAGAGTCCCGAATGCCGTACTTCGTCGACCGAGCCCTCTGTGGGGACTGCGTGGACTGCCCTCCCAGGGAGGCCTGTCCCGAGGGAGCCTTGGGAGATCAGATAGACCTCTTGCTCTGCAAGGGTTGCGGAACCTGTGCCGACCTCTGTCCCAAGGGGGCCATCGGCGGCGGTCTTATGAAGGTCAAGGCTCGAGCGATTGATAGGGAGAACATAAGTCGCCTGAGGGGCTTTCCCGGATTCCATATACTGGAGCGTCCCATCGATATACTCCGGATCAGATGAGGCAGAAGGGATTGAAGCAGAAGGGATATGACCAAGATCGAGGTAGGTTGCTATGCTTATACTAATAGTGAACAACTACGGCCAGTTTAACCACTTGATTGCGAGGAGCATCAGGGATCGTGTGGAGGGCAAGATGATATCCAATCAGACCCCGGCAGATGAGATCCAGGCCGATGGATTGATCCTCGGAGGAGGCCCCTCCATCGATAGGGCTGGGAGGTGCAAGGAGTACCTCACCTCCCTGGAGATCCCAATGCTGGGCATATGCCTGGGAATGCAGCTCATGGGAACTACCTTCGGCGGCAGCGTGGGACCCGGGACGATCGGAGGCTACGCCCAGGTCGATGTGGAGATCATCGATGAAGACGAGGTATTGAAGGGCCTTCCATCCCGAATAAGCACTTGGGCATCCCATGCCGACCAGGTGATAGAGCTTCCAGAGGGATTCCGGAGGTTGGCAAGGTCCAATGTCTGTGAGATCGAGGCCTTGCGTCATGAGTCAAAGCCCCTATTCGGTGTCCAGTGGCATCCCGAGGTCGTCCACACAGAGTACGGCGGGGAGCTATTGGAGAACTTCATCGAGATATGCCGAAGATGAGTCGCGAGGAGGAGCTCCGTCGCGAATTGATAAGGGCGGCTGACCTTTCCCAAGAGGAGATCGCAACGAAAGTAAGGGCGGTGGGATTTCGCTGCCTTGGTTGCGGAGAGTGTTGTCGCGGTCCCGAGTGCGAGGTCGTCCTCTTCCCCTCTGAGGTCGAGAGAATAATGGACTACACGGGCGAGCCATGGCTGGAGGCGGCGGAGCCGCCTCGGATGGGCGAATGGGATGACTTGGGGAACTTCCATACGCTGGAGTGGCGCATTCGCAAAGAGGAGGACTGCCATTACTACAATGGCATTGGCTGCAGCATCTACTCCAGGCGGCCGATCATGTGTCGCACATATCCCTTCTATCTTGCTGAACGCGATCTCAAGTTCTCGGAATGCCGCGGGCTTGGCCAGGCAATCGGCGAGGAGGAGGCCTTGATGATCGCTGGATCGCTGATAGAGCGCTACATCATGGAGATCGAGGAGGCCTTGGAGCTGATCTCCAAATTTCGCGACTTCCGCCGTGGGAATGCCTCCAAAGATGGGCATATGACCGTTCACGACAGCCGTGGAGAGCATATCATTCGTTGGGCGGAACTGCCCGGCGTGCTCAATATCCTCCTAGGAGATGAGCCGTCCCAGTAAGGCCACTCCCTCCATCGATCTAAATAGCGGAGGTGCCCATTCCTCGACGAGAGATCCGTCCTCCCGATAGAGGAGCACTCCTCGTCTCTGCCAGGCGGGGTTGTGGGCGAGGTTCAATCCTCTTTCGAATAGCATCTCGTGTATCTGGCTCTCCTTCATGCCGCGAAGAAGGCCCATGGCTTCCCCATGGGTGCGACCTTCCTCCACAAGGGCATAGAATCCATAGGAGAAGACGTGGTTTCTCCAGGCCTCATCCTGGCATTGGGATAGGTACTCTCCTATCTCCCCGGCGCAGAGGGGCAAAGCCCGGCAGTCCATGGCCAAGATCCGTCCCCTGTTAAGGGAGAGAGCGGAGGAGAGGTAGCTCGCTGCGATCGAGTCCAGCTTCTCCAGGCGGCCGTTGAAGGGAAGGTCCAGGAAGAGGAGGTTGACCTCATCGGAGAAGAGAAAGGCCAATGTGGGCGAAAGCCCGGAGTCCTCCATGAATGACCGAGAGGCGGCCGCCATCGATCTGGCAAAATGCTCATCGTAGGGCTTCTTGGATCCGTCGAGGGCTTTACGAAATCCTCGGCCGTCCGCCCTGAGGATCAGCGGTGGCCTGACCCTCAAGGCGGAGTAGATCTCCAAGCTATCTTCTCTCATCCTTTTCGCCCTTGGATCCGGCCGGATGCCTCATCAGGACGATATCCCCAACGGCCATTATCCATCGGTAGGGCACGATCACGCCTCGCCCCTTCTGATCGAATAGGGATCTGTTCACCCTTCCAAGGGCAAGGCCGCTGATCACCCCCTGATCCGAGTCCAGAACGGCATCCTCTACCTTTCCCACGTAGACCCCTTTCTGGGTGTATACCTCCAGCCCAAGGAGGGATGTGATCTCTGCGCGCATTTCGTTCCCCAAAATAAATTTGACATTACATATTATAAAGGTTATGATCAAACGAATCCTGGCAAGGATTATATGATTGGAGGATGGAGATCGAGCTTAGGTGGAGCCATGTTGGTTGTAGGCATCTCAGGGAGCCCTAAAAGGGGCAACAGCGAGTACTTGCTGGACGAGGCGCTCAAGGTGGCGTCGGGCCGTGGTTTTCAGACCGAGAGCCTGCTCTGCTCAGAGCTGAACGTGGGGTACTGTAAGGATTGCGGAACGTGTGGAAAGGGCGAGCACTGTCCGATCGAGGACGATATGGATCGAGTAAACGCTGCCCTCGCAGAGGCAGCGGCCGTCGTCGTCGCTTCCCCCGTCTACTTCGGGACGGTTACGGCCCAGCTCAAGTCCCTCTTCGATCGAACGCTTCCCTTGCGTCGCCAGGGCATGCAACTCCAGGACAAGGTCGGCGCAGCCATTGCGGTGGGCGGTTCAAGGAACGGCGGTCAGGAGAAGACGATCGAGGCCATCCATAGCTGGATGCACATCCAGGGGATGATAGTTGTGGGGGACAATAGCCACTTCGGTGGAATCGCTGTCCGGCCGGCAAAGGAGGATCGCCTGGGCATCGAGACGGTTGCGGCGAGCGCAAACAAGGTATGTGACCTCCTCGATAAGATCGGCCGAGGGGGAGCGCAGCGTTAGAGGGGGGAGATCCCCCCCTTGCTTCACCAGGGTCCGATCTTGATCTCGTTTGTCGCTGATTGCATCACCCTTGCCTGGGGACCGGCCTGGACGGCGAACCTCATTCGCTGGTCGTAGTCGTTGTACCTCATATCGGGCGTCTGTATGAAGTTATTGCCCGTCTGGGTCACTGGGGCGTTGCTCGATCCGAAGAATACGTAGCCCGCTATATCCTGGTTCACCTGGTTGTGATAGCCCATGATGTAGGCGCTGTTCGACATCTCCTGGGTTGGGTCGACAGCTCTCGGCGCGTTCTCTGCAAAGGCCAGAACTCCCTGGGTTAAGCGGTTGTCGTCGCCTATCACCACGCCCACGTTCCATCCGCTCTGGAAGATCTCATTTCCAGTCGCCTGCTGGCGAATCCTCTGGTCCACAAGGTTGTTGTTCCCAACAACTGCCACGGCGTTTGCCCCTGCCTGGGCGACAGTATTGCCTGTTGCCCTCTGGTCGATTCCCTGGCCGACCTGGTTGTTATTCCCCACCACGACGGCCGCATTGGCAGCGCTCTGCGTGACATGGGTACCTGTGCCGGTCTGCGATATGCTCTGGTCCACGTTGTTGTTGTCTCCCATCACGAGGGCGGAGTTGGAGGCGCTCTGGCTCACATAACCGCCCTGGGCCGACATATCTATGCTCTGTCTCACGGTATTGCCGCTGCCCTGGTAGGCTTGGGCCGATGAAGTCAGCGCAAGCAAGACCAGGAGCATGGCCAATCTCTTCAACATATATCATTCACCTCGTCGAGCGGAAAGGTCCTTCAGGGAAGGTCCGGGCCAGGAGGTATGCCCGGCCTCCCTGATGGGGCGAAATGATCCCACTCCCCATCCCGCCAATGATCCATGCCTCGGCCGATGCATAAATCCCTATTTTTCATGTAGAGGTGATATTGGCCGGATCTAGATTGTCTGTGAGGCTTCCCTTGCCCTGCCGCACCATTGATAAAGGGGTAGGCCGCATAGCCCAGGGCTGTGAGCCCGCTCGCATATGGGCAGGGCTATCGAGGATGCGATCATAGATTAGAGAGGTCTGTCAAGTAATGGCCACCATCGAGGATCAGATAACGAGCCTGGAAGAGGAGATCTTCAAGACCCAGAAGAACAAGGCTACTGAGCACCATATCGGCAAGCTGAAGGCGAAGATCGCCAAGCTGAAGGCCCAGGTCGAGCTGAACAAGATGAGGGGTGGGGGAGGCGGCAAACGCTACTTCGTCAAGAAGTCAGGCGATGCCACTGTAGCCCTGGTCGGCTTTCCGTCGGTGGGCAAGTCGAGCCTCTTGAATATCCTGACCGACGCCCGGTCAGAGGTTGCAGCCTATCAGTTCACGACATTGGAGGTCATCCCGGGCATCATGGAATATAGGGGGGCTAAGATCCAGATATTGGACATGCCCGGCATCATCAAGGGGGCTTCCAAAGGCAAGGGGCGGGGAAGGGAGGTGATAACCGCTGCAAGGGCAGCTGACATCATCGTCCTCTTGGGGGATGTATTCAACTACCGCCTGGACATCCTGGAGCGAGAGCTCGAATATGCGGCGATACGGCTTGACAGGGATCCTCCCGATGTGCGCTTTTCCCCGGACAACAAGGGGGGCATACTCGTAAGAAGCACGGTCACCCTCACAAAGATGACTGGGAAGGAGATCGCAGAGATCGTCCGGGCTTATGGAATGGTGAACGGCACCGTCACCGTGAGGGAGGATATTGATCACGATGCCCTCGTCGACGCCCTGGCTGGAAATCGGGTCTACATCCCGAGCGTGGTCGTCATAAACAAGTTCGACCTCTCCTACAAAGGGGTTGAGGAGAAGATGGCCGCTTCCATCAAGCGGGACTACTTCAAGATCTCGGTCGCGAAGGATGAGGGAATCGAGGAGCTTCGAGAGCTCATCTTCCGGCGGCTGGGCTTCATCCGAGTCTACCTGAAGCCTCAGCACGGCAAGGCAGATCTCAAAGAGCCCCTGGTCCTCCTGAATGGATCCACGGTTCGGTCGGTATGCGAGCACCTTCACAGGGACTTCGTCGACCTCTTTCGTTATGCCCATGTATGGGGACCCAGCGCAAAGCACCCCGGCCAATCCGTGGGACTTAATCACGAGCTCCTGGACGAAGATATACTCACAGTAGTGCTCAGGAAATGATTGCCGGCCGATGGATCCTTTTATATCCTGCGGCCCCAACCAAGTGAAGATGCGCCGAGAAGTCGTCCTAGTGGGACGGTCCAA
Source organism: uncultured Methanotrichaceae archaeon (assembly GCA_964632755.1). Lineage (GTDB taxonomy): Archaea > Halobacteriota > Methanosarcinia > Methanotrichales > Methanotrichaceae > JAFGMR01. The sequence goes on along the minus strand of CAZWDT010000059.1, from coordinate 8,338 downwards.
TGTGGGCAAGTCCACCCTTTTCATCTCCCTTACTGGAAAGAAGGTTAGGGTGGGGAAGAGGCCAGGCATCACGCTTGCTCCAACCGAGGTCCCGTTAGGACGGCTCATCTATGTGGATATGCCGGGCTATGGTTTCATGTTGCGTAGGGGCTCGGTCGAGCAGGAGAGGGTGAAGGACGTAATCGTCCGCTACATAGAAGAGCACAGCTCAACGATCCTCGTGGCTGTGGAGGTCATCGATGCCTCGTCCTTCTTGGAGATCGCCGACCGCTGGGAGAAGAGGGGGGAGGTGCCGATTGAGGTGGAGATGTTCGGCTTTCTCGAAGAGCTCGGCCTCGATCCGGTGCTAGCAGCAAACAAGATGGATCGGATAGCCAATCCGGACCAGGCCCTGGACTGGATAGTTGACCGGCTTGGAATGCCTTCTCCCTGGACCCAATGGTCGGACCGAGTGGCGCCCATATCCGCGAAGAGGGGCGAGATAGAGGCCCTCCAAATGATCATACGCGCAAGGTCCCAAAGCAGATCGTGACCGCTCCCGCCAATGAATTGGCCGCCTTCCCCCTAATGGGTCGGGAGGCTACCGGGATCAAGAGGCCTTCTGCAGTATGACGTTATGGTAGGGATAGGGAATCTCTATTCCCTCGGCATCGAAGCTCTTCTTCACCGCCTCTCTTATGTCGCAACCCGTTGTGAAAGCGTCGTCCCTGTGAGGCACATGAAACGTAAGCCTCAGGTTGACGGCGAAGTCGCCAAGCTCCGTGACCCTGATGTTGATCTCCTCGTCCTTCATCACATAGGGATGCTTCACCGCCTCGCGAAGGATGATGCTTCGAGCCTTATCGATATCGGCAGTGTAGGCGATGCCGATATCCACCGGCCATATCACCTCGGAGTCTTGAATGCTCCAGTTGATGATGTTCTCCCGGCCCATGACGCTGTTTGGAACGATTATTCGCTTGAGGTCCCAGGTGCAGACTACGGTGTGCCTCAATGTGAGGTCCTCGATCTGACCGTACTGTCCGTTGAAGTCCACGTAGTCGCCTATGCGTATCGGCTTGAATACGGCGATGAATATCCCTGATATGATGTTGGAGAGGGACTCCTGAGCGGCGAGGCCAATCGCAACTGTTGCGAGGCCGGCGCCTGCGAGCATGGCTGTCGCAAGGCTATGGAGCTGTGGCACCTGCAGCACCGCTGTGAGGATTCCGACAGTGTATACGAAGGCCACAAGAAGCCTGCGAGTGATGGTATGGAAGGTCTCGTCGACGATCTCCACCATCTCCGCTCCCCCGGCGCGCGAGATCTTGGGCAGATGCCTCTTCAGCATGGAGTCCACAAGCCGCGCCAGGTAGATCGTGATGAGAAGGATCAGCACGATGGAGATCGCGATCTTCATGATATCCCATAGGTTAGTGCCGATCGCCTCCTCCAATGAGCGCTGGATGTATCGCCAGGAGAGGTAATCGGACACAGTGCTTGGAAGCGTCGACTCGGCCTGGCCTGTGAGCTGGGAAGGTAAGCTGGGATTCTTAACGAGAATATCCGCTGCCATTCTATCTGAGCATCGGACCAATATGCTTAAGAGTTTTGTGGCTCAAGGCACTTTACCTCCCCATAGCTCCGTTGGACTGAGCTGGGGCAGGGGGAAGCTAATGGATCGGCATAAACTCCTCGTTCTGGCCGCCCTGGCCGTGGTCATGGCAGCGGGAATTTCCTCCTCCGCTACGTATATCGTATCTGCGAAATATTTGACCGACTACTCCATCCAAAACGCCATAAAGGGAGCTCATGATGGGGATAGGATAATTGTGAAGAGCGGGGTCTATAGGGAGAACGTGAACGTGACCAAGCGGCTCATCCTGATTGGCGTGGATACCGGAGGAGGAATTCCAATAGTCGATGCCGGAGACAAGAGGAGCGCCATTACCCTCATAGCCGATGGCGTCTGGCTTCAGGGTTTTCATGCGACCAACTCAGGAAACGGGATTTCCGATGCGGGTATCAAGGTGCTATCCAAGGAGAATCGCGTCAGGGGAAATCAGGTCAGCAATAACTCCTATGGCATATACTTGGTTGGGGCTAGGGAGAATATGATCATGGACAACCTGGCCAACAGGAACGACGTGGGAATCGCGCTCCAGGCCTCTTCAAACAACACTATCAAGGCAAATCTGGCCAGGAATAACTCCTTTGGGGGATTCTTCCTGGGAAGCTCCCAGAACAATACCGTCTCGGGCAATACAGCATGGCAAAACGGCTGGGTTGGGATATTCCTGAGCAACTCCACCTCCAACCTAGTGGATGGAAATAACGCGACCAAGAACGACAATCAGGGCATATGGCTTCTCGACTCATGCAACAACACACTGCTGAGAAATACGGCAAAGGATAGCTACATATCCGGGATTCGCCTCTTGAACTCGCATTGCAATGCGCTTACGAGTTGCGATAGCAGCGGAAGCCTGGATGGCCTCTGCCTGGAGACCTCTAATAACAACACCATATCCATGTGCAACATATCATGGACGTCCTACGGCATCTATCTGGACCAGTCCCGAGATAACAAGATCTTCCTCAACAACCTGGTCAAGAATATATACGACGTCTACTCGTGGAACTCCACCAACGTTTGGAACACGACGAGGCCTAGGACCTATCATTACATGGGATCCATATTCTGGGACTACCTGGGCAACTACTGGGACGATTATTGCGGCTCCGATAAATTCGGGTCGGGCGTTGGGAACACTAGTTACTTCAGGGACAAGGTCGTCGACTTCAGGCCCTTGATATCGCCGTTCCAGAACTATAGGCTACTCCGATGATTCGAGGGGAAAGCGGTCCAGGATCTCCCTTTCCCTCATTATGGGGATGTCCAAGGCCTCCAGAATGCCTTCGAGACGGCTCCTCTGGGCAGAGCGAAGGGAACGTCGGTCCAGGTAGGCGAAGGTAGCCTTGGATCTTCGGCGCGCCAGGTCCACGGACTCGATCTCAAGGGAATCGACCTGGTAGTTGGAGAATAGATGGCCAAACGCGATTGCCGAGTCCATCATAAGCCGAGTCTGCCTGTGCATATAGTGGCCTCCGCCAAATCCCAGGAAGACAGGGAGATCTATGAATTGCAGCTCAAGGATGGCCTTTGCCACCGCTCTGCCCGAGGGCGCGTGGGACCAAAGGGTTGCGGAGGAGCCGATCTCGGCGAAGAAACAAGGTATGTTCATGTCACTGGGACCATGATGTGTCGCCTCGGCTGAGATCTGCAGGCCCACGGGTGCATCTTTCATCAAGTTGAGCAGGTAGGACCTAAGCGCTGAGGGAGCAGCTGCCGAGAGCGCAGGACTCTCATCGATGGTCCCGGGGAAATGCCCCCCAAGCCACGGGATCTCCTTTTGCGCCTTATGCCTGCATGCGAATACGACGAGGTCGGGATGGAGCCCCATCCCCGAAAGCAGTCTTTCGAGGCCTGAGGCAAAAGGGAGATCCTCATCCAATCTCACCAGGCGAAGGTTGCGATATGCGAGGAAGCCCTCCTCTTGTCTCCAGGCGGCCACCTCCAATAGGCGCAAAGCTATATTGGTGCTGGCCGGATCGACAGTGGAAGAGAGGATTGCGACCTCTCTTGTCATATCTCCTTCTCTATTCCGAGCATCCCAGCAACCATGGGGGCGTAATCCCTCTTGCTCTCCACGATCATATCAAGTGGCATGGTCATGAGCATGGGCGGGTCGTCGATCAGGGCCATCTCCGCGAGCGTTCTGATCTCGGCATTCACCTTATTCTTGAGGTCGGTGTAGTTCTCCGAGAGGAATGCCCCAAATGCCTCTCCTCGTTGCAGGTAGGTGAAGAGGGGCGCGCCCATTCGTCGCAGGGAGGTGTGTACCGTCTCCTGTTCCTCCCAGCTCACCCCCCTCCCGAGCTCCAGACGATAGAAGGTGATGAGTTCGCAACAGATCTTCTGCCAATCGATGTTGGCCTCGCGAGTCAAGAGCCCATTCTGAAAGAACTTCGTTCTCTTTCCGGATATGGTAGGCCGGGATATCCCAGTCCTGCGCGATAGCTCCAGATCTGAGAGCATGGGGTACTTGACGAAGGCGTAGAGCGTCAACTTGTCCTTATCGGTCAGCTTCATATCCTCGAGCTGAGAGGAACTCTCCGATATCAGCTCCTGTGGAAGGTCTGGCCGGTCGAGCTCGAATATCCTGTTCACCGCAACCGCGGCGTCTGCGGAATGGTTGGTGGAGGCGAAGGGATAGTGAGAGCATATTATGTCGTCTATGAACCCCTTCTGCGCGTACTCATCGATAAGGGGGTCGAAGCTGCTCTTGAAGTCGCTGAGCGATCTCGAGTAAACCATGGAGAAGGATTCCGTGTCGGTGGCTGTATGGAAGACGCAGTTGGGGTGGCCGATCCACTCCAGGAGGGCTTCAGACTCGCTCCGGACCTCGATCGGGGCGGTGGGGCTGAACTTCGCGAAGATCGAGGTCAGTATCTCTCCTCCCACGGTGATCCCCGAGGGCACGTTCATCAATCGGATCAGTTGCCAGTCGCGGAATTTTCTCTTGCTCTTGAATATGGTTGATCGATCCACGTCAATTCTCGTGGCAAGATCGATATCGCTGAGACCTGGATACCTGGCAAGGCCGTAAAGCACTAATCTCTCCTTGGAGGTAAGCTTTAGCTGCATCAATGCTATTTAACTCTTTTAAGTATTTATAGATTGCCTTTTCTGGGACTTGCCCGCATCTTGGTTCTGCAGAGATTCTGTAGAATAGATCCATTTTTAGCAAGGCAAAGGCTTGATAGGCTTGCCACTCCCTCTCACATCCGTCCTCTGCGACCTCCTTCGGCGTGAGTGGCCTCGCCGAGGCCCTCCAGTGTTACGTAATTCCTTTCGGATATGGAGAACGAATGATCATGGCCTGGGACCACCAGGTCGGCCATGTTCGCGATTCGATGAAGGCTGTCCATGGCAAGCCACCTGTCCACATGGATTCGGGGCGGCAAGTCCTTTAGGAAATTATCCATGGTGGGCAGTGCGTCTCCGGCGATCACCGCCCGGAGACTTGAATGGCACACGACGGAGATGCTGTCCATCGTGTGTCCCGGAGTTGCCGCTATTCGCACACCTGGAGCGATTCCCAGGCCATCGAGCTCTGTGCCATAGAGCCATCGCGCGCTCGTGAATAGGTGGTTGTTGCCAGTATGGTCAAAGTGTTGGTGGGTGTTTACGAGGATCTCTATATCTTCGGGCACGATCCCGATCCCATCCAGGCCGGAGAGGATCTTCTCCTCCTCCCCGGCAAGGCCCGAGTCCACCAGGATATGGATCTGGCCTGACTCGATCAGAGTGACCGTCGAGCGAGCATCGAGGATCTCGCTGGAGTCGTCCCTTTGAAGCGATCCGGGCTTTACCACCCATAAGCGCAGATCCCGGCTAACGGTTGCTGGCATCATATCTCGATCGTCGAAAGCGCGGCGGGCATTCTACCTACCTCGGCGCGTTTGCCCTATCCGTTCCTACCCTACCCTTTCCTACCTATTCCTATGCGTCTGCAGCTTCTGGCAGAGCCGCTCGACCTGCTCGACAGCCGTTCCTATGTAGAGGTGGGGGTCGAGGAGCTTTTCGATCTCCTCCGGCGACAGATATCGGGCAACCGTTGGCTCCTCGCCGAGAACAAGGGCTAGCTCCCTATTCTCCTCGAATGCCCTCATCGAGGCCTGTCTCATGATCTCATGAGCCTGCTGGCGGCCGACCCCCCTCTTCGCGAGCTCCACCATCACAGCCTCGGCCATGTTCAGGCCTTTCATCAAGTTCAGGTTCCTCTCTATGTTCTCCTTTCGCAGCCGCAGTCCCTCCAGCACCCTTGCGGTAAGCGCGAGCAGGTGATCGGTCATGATGAAGGACTCGGGAAAGAGCACCCGCTCGCAGGAGGAGTTGGTAAGGTCCCTCTCGTCCCAGAGGGGGATGTTGGCCATGGCAGGCTCCATCATGGCCCTGACAACGCGGGCAAGGCCACAAACCTGCTCTGCCTTGATGGGATTTCTCTTGTGAGGCATCGTGGATGATCCCACTTGTTTCTTGCCGAAGCCCTCCTCCACCTCTGCAATCTCGCTTCTCTGCAGGCTACGGATCTCCAGGCAGATCTTGTCCAGGGTTGAGGCGACAAGGCCCATCCAACAGATCATCTCGGCGTGGCGGTCCCGTTGAACGACCTGGTTGGATACGTCCACCGAGTTGAGCTCCAGGATCTCCATCACGCGGGCCTGGATCTCGATTCCCTTCTTCCCGAAGGCGGCCTGGGTGCCGACAGCCCCGCTCACCTTGCCAACAGCTGCCCGGGGGCGGAGTTGCTCCAGCCGCTCGATATGGCGGGCAACTTCCGATGCCCAGATGGCATAGCGAAGCCCGTAGGTTGTGGGTACAGCGATCTGGCCGTGTGTCCTTCCCGCGCAGACGAGGTCCTTGTTTGCCAATGCATTATCTAGGAGGATTGCGAGGAGCCGGCGCAGCTTCGAGTCGAGGACGTCGAGGGAGGCCTTGATCTGGAGGCCGGTTGCCGTGTCCAGTATGTCGTTGGATGTCGCCCCGAGGTGGATCCATTCGCCGTGCTCGGTCTCCTCGGCAAGTGCGAGGACTACTGCCATCATGTCGTGGCCGATCTCGGCCTCGATCTCCTTTGCCCTCTCCGGCCGGGCCCTCCGGGCGGCCTTGGCAATGCCTGCAGCAGCGCCTGCGGGAATCAGCCCTACCTCCTCCTCCGCCTGGGCGAGGGCTGCCTCCACCTGGAAGAGGCAGCGCAGCCTGTAGTCCTCCTCCCAGAGAGCCTTCATCTCCGGCGTGCCGTATCTGTATTCGATTGGATGAATCGCCATGGTCTTTTCCAGGGCGGAATGGTTGAAGGAGGTTTTGGTTGCGGGGGAGGGGATCGATGCGTGCGACTCTCATTACATTCTCTCTGCTCCGATCAAGTTTATAGGGGATGGGACCAAAAGGAGGTATCATGATGAGGCTTTCCGCCTACGTCTCGGGCAGGGTTCAGAAGGCAGGCTATCGTGCCAGAGTTGTTGCCCTGGCGAGAGCTCTTGATCTTACTGGTACGGTCCAGAACCTTGAAGATGGCAGGGTAAAGGTCCTGGCCGAGGGGGATGAGGTAGATCTCAGGCGCCTCCAGAAGGGCCTAACCGTTAAAAACAGCATCATCGATGTAATCGGCGTTGAGGCCAGCTACTCCCAGGCAACTGGCGATTACGAGGAATTCTTCAAGCTGGTGGGATCTGGAGAGACCGATGAGCGCCTGGATACGGGAATCGAGTACCTCAAGGAGCTGATCGACGTCAACGAGAAGGGCTTTCAAACCCTGGGGGACAAGATGGACGGAATGCAGGAGTGCCAAGAGACGACATTGCATGAGCTTAGAGGTCTGCGCAGCGATCTAAAGGAGCACATCGACTGCAGGTTCGACCACTTGGAGGGCCAGCTCGCCTCATCCCGTACCAAGAGGACCATCTCGAAGTAGCATTGGATACCCTGGATGGTAATGAGCTGGCCACGCTAGAAGAGTTGCGGAGGTTGTCGAAGGCTGGTGTCTCGCCGGAGTCAAACGGCGGCGCGTCGCATAAGTATGTTTAGCAGATCACATATCAATCCTTAAGTCAAATAGATGCACATTTCTTTGCCGCAGCAAACTGAATAGCATGCGAGGCACCGTCTTTCGCTTAATTTTTATGCACAAAGGCTCGCCCTTTACAGTTTGATCATTACCGATATGGGTATGTAGCAGTCCTTAAGTCGGCTATCCTGCCCACTCAGCCGCAGCAAGCTGCGGGGTATTCGTTTTAAGATAATTTAAAATTAGAAGAGAAACAATGCAAAATGCGAGCTCAATGGCCAAGATGGGGCAAAAGGATATAGAAATAGACCACAATGACTAAAAATATTAACGTGAAAATTTTAAACCTTGTCAGCTTATACTAGATCGAAGCCATCTTTGGAATGTGTTACGACGGAAGGAAGAAGCTCGCCGATACCTACGGAAGTTTTGGTTATAGAGCAAGATATATGTATGATCCGAGCGAATGAGACCGGCAGTGATACCTATGGACCCTGGTCGAATATCCGAAACAGCCCGACCATTGGATGGCGAATGATGGCTATTATGGAGTCATGAGAGACGACGACCTGTAATACTCCGCACCTTACAGCTTCGTAGACTTCGAATACCTGGACTCCATAAACCCGAAATGGAGATTGGTATGATCGGCCCCATTAGATCCAACCCAAAATTATCGAGAGGTTCAACATGACGGAAATTGGCCTTAGAGTCGTCAAGTTGCT
>CAZWDT010000058.1:0-15507 GCA_964632755.1 uncultured Methanotrichaceae archaeon | reverse complement strand
TGGGATCCGCATATCGAGCGCATGCCCGCTCGGGACCTGCACACGCTGCAAGAGGATCGGTTGAAGTCAACGGTCCGCTACGTCTACGACCATTCCACCTTCTACAGGCAGAGGTTTGCCGAGGCCGGTGTGGAGCCCGGCGATATCAAGACGCTGGAGGACGTAGTCCGGCTTCCATTTACCCGGAAGATGGACTTGAGAAATACATATCCTACCGGCATGTTCTGCCTTCCAAAGGACTGGATTGTGCGCTACCATGTATCGAGCGGCACGACTGGCAAACCCACCGTAGTCGGCTACACCAAAAGCGACGTGGACATGTGGACGGAGTCGCTCGCCCGGGCGATGACCTCGCTCAACCTCGGCCGAGATGACGTGGTCCAGGTGGGTTACGGCTACGGCCTCTTCACAGGCGGCCTTGGCCTTCACTACGGCGCAGAGCGGATTGGCGCAGCGGTTCTTCCAACGAGCACTGGAAACACCGAGCGCCAGATAGAGCTGATGCAGGACCTCGGATCGACTGCGATTGCCTGCACGCCCTCCTACTTCCTCCATGTGATGGAGGTTGCCGACCGAATGGGCATAAGCATCAGGGACGATACGTGCCTAAAAGTCGGCATCTTCGGTGCCGAGCCCTGGTCGAACGAGACAAGGCAGCGGATCGAGGAGGGGACAGGCATCAAGGCCTACGATATCTATGGGACGAGCGAGATAAGCGGCCCCTTATTCACTGAGTGCAGCCACCAGAACGGCATACACGTCTGGGCCGACATGTTCCTGATAGAGATCGTCGATCCAAAGACCGGCGAGCAGGTGGAGGATGGCGAGACTGGAGAGCTCGTCGTAACAACTCTGAATAAGTGGGCGCTTCCGCTCATCCGCTACCGCATCGGCGATCTCACAGTCAAGGACTCGGAGCCTTGCTCCTGCGGACGGACGCACCCTCGCATCATGAGGATCCTTGGCCGGACGGACGATATGCTCATCATCAGGGGGATCAACGTCTTCCCGAGCCAGGTCGAGTCGGTGCTGATGAGGATTCCCGAGGTCGGGGATCACTGGCAGATAACCGTGGAGCGGGAGGGGCCCCTCGACGTGATGAGCGTCGCAGTCGAACTGACCGAGTCCGGGTTCAGCGACAAGATCGGCGACCTTATGTCGCTAAGCAAGAGGATCTCCAAGGAGCTGAAGGGGGTCTTGAACGTGGTTGCTAAGGTCGAGCTAGTGGAGCCGGGGACCATCCCCAGGTCCATGGGCAAGGCGCAGAGGGTTATAGACAAGAGGAAGGTGTGAGAAGATGACCGAGCTCAAGCAGATATCATTATTCGTGGAGAACAAGCCAGGCCGCATGGCCAAGGTATCGAAGACGCTCTCCGATGCAGGAGTGAACATCCGGGCCCTGACGATAGCCGAGGCGGGTGACTTCGGCGTAATCAGGATGGTTGTGGACGAGCCCGAGAAGGGCTATGGGATGCTCAAGCAGAACGGCTTTACCGTCTCCATGACCGACGTCCTCGCCGTGGAGATGGAGGACAGCCCAGGCGGCCTATACAAGATCGTGGATACGCTCGGGCAGAACAACATCAACGTGGACTACGCCTACGCATTTGTTACAGCCAAGGCCCAGAAGGCTATGCTGATCATCAGGGTGGACGAGATAGAGGCGGCCAGGCGAGTGCTTGGGGCAAAGGGGATCCGGATTGCGAACGGGGAGGAGATCGAGAAGCTCTAGAGAGCTTCATCCCCGATTCCCGGCCGGCATTGCGATTTGATCCAATGCCGACCGGCAAATGGTCTACATCGACGATATCCAGGTGACCATTGTTATCGCGATGGTTCCTGCTATGAGCTCTGCTTAGCTCTCTTCGGAGCAACTTCCGAGCAGGAGTTGAAAGCGGCCTCACTGACCCAAAGACGGACATAATCGGGCGATCTCGATTGCGGGCTTAGGGGGTCTTTGTCATCGATGAGCCCGTGGCATCTGTTGAGTAACCATCCTTGTTCCGCAGCAAGCTTCCTCCTGCGAGCATGGCGATCCCTGCACAAAGGACGATCGCGCTTGCCAGGAGCAGCTCGAAGGAGAGGCTCATCTCCAATCCCAGGTACTTTGCGGCGTTGGGGACCATGATCATCGAGCCTCCGGCCAATATCAGGAAAAGGCCGTTGATGAACCTCCGCTCCGCTCTAATGGCGGCATCGTCCCTCGCGAATATCCCCTTCTCCAAGAGATACATCTGCCTTTTATGCCGTAGGTAATATACCAAGGCTAGAAATGGTATGCCTTCCGCGATCAATAGGCCGATGGCCCAGTCTGAGATCATCCTTATCACTTCATACTTAGCCGTTTCATATTAGATAATCTTTTCGTCAAACTGGCCATATTTATGATAAAGTATGTATAAATGATGCAAATATCATAATTTGTATCACCAAATTTTTGAAAACATATCCTATTTAAGGGAGGAGGGCGCAGAGCATCATCATGGGCTTCCTGATCAGAACCATCTCGATGCTCCTGCTTCTCGGCATCTCTCTGCCCGCAGCCTGCGCAGATTCTCCGGGCGACTCGGCACTGGATAATGGATCGTCCAGCGAGACCGATGACGCCAACGAGAGCTTCGATGTGCATGTATACATATCCAACCAGGACGACGACCGCCAGAAGGTCTCCCTTTTCATAGACGCAGACCTCAAGGCTTCGAAGGAGATCTCCTCCAAGTCGGAGACCAAGATCGATAGCTACTCCCTAACGGGTGGACCGCACCGGTTCGAGATCACCTGGTGGGACGACGATACCAAGAGGAGCTATCGGGAGGAGTCCGTTGTGGAGGTGCAAAATGAGACATCGGTGAACCTTTACACAATCAGAAACGAGGCCCCTGAGAAGTTCGATGTGAATGTGAAGGTCGAAAACAAGAACGATAAGAAGATCGATGCCTACCTCTACGTCGATGGGAACTTCGAGAAGAGCAAGGAGATGCAGAAGAGCAGCATTGCGGACATGGGCACTATCAAGGTCGAAGAGGGAGATCATGAGTTCTGCATACGCTGGCGCGATCCGGATACGAGGATCGAATACGAGAAGAGGCAGAGGCTGACTGTGGAAGGCGACGAGGTCGTCTCATTTTACACGCCTCAAGGCCTCTCATTTCAGGAAGGGGCCAAGAGAGCTTTCGTCCCCGAGACGAGGGTAGCCTCCCTCAGTTCCCAAACATCGACCGAGGATGACGACGGCGAGCTTGCGCTTGGAAAGGCCACGAGCAGCAACTCATCTCAGAGCACATCTCAAAGTTCATCTCAAAGCTCATTTAGTAGTTCATCTCAAGGGAGATCCTCGTCTGGATCGAATGCATCGACGAAAGCCAAGGAGCTGGAGACGATAACGGCTGAAGGACCTGGGGGGAGCGGCCAATCTGCGGAGTCTCAATCAAGCACCTTGTATATCTACGTCGCCCTGGCGATCTTTGCCGTATACCTCCTCTTCAAGAAGTGATATGCTGATACTACTCCTCATCCTCATGGCGATAGTCCCCATATCCGCATCGGCTGTGATCTGGGGGGACGAATTATCCGCGGATCTCCTATGGGGAGATGGGATGAGCCTAGGGGACTACGAGATAGTGCTTTCCGATTTTTCGACTGAGAGATCGTCAAAGGAGAGGGTGCTTTTGGAGATATGCGAGAGGGGCGCTCCCGCGGCATCCCAGGCCCTTCGAGCTGGGGAGAGCGTCTCCCTGAACGACTCCCTTCTGGTCACTGTGGAGAGGATAACTGTGGAAGACCTTCAAAAGGAGCCCTCGGCAAGGGTGAATATGCAGCTTGCGGCAGTTCCGGAGACCTCCATGACCCTCGTCTCAGACAAGGAGCTCTATCGCGGCGGAGAAGAGATCAGATTGGACCTCTCGGCAAGAAACGATTGCGAGGTCGATTCCGAGGACATAACCATAAACATCACCTCCGATCCCCCTCTTCTCAGCGCCAAGTTTTCGAGGTCGGAGCTCAAGGCGGGGGAGGCCTGGGAGGATGACGAGGGAGATTGGAAGGAAGGGGCTACGCATCTGAAGGTCAAGGCGCCTTACCTTCCTGCCCCAGCCGATATCCAGGCCGTGGCAGAGGCTTCTTACCTCGATCCTCGGGGGAAGTTGCATCGGTCCTGGGCAGTGGCTGCCTTTAGGATCGCAGGCCCCCTCAAGGTCCACAAGACCGTCGAGGAGGTGCAGGAGTTCGGGAAGGAGTACGCCGTTGTGAACTCCGTTGTGAACCAGGGAGACAGGATACTGGAGATCGAGATGAAGGACGCGACGGGTAGGGAGTTCGCTGCCGATCAATCCCTCTCCTGGGATCTTCGAGTGCCTCCTGGGGAGTCCAGGGCCGTCTCCTATAAGATCGAGGCCAAGAGGCCTGGAAAGGGGCTCGTGCTTCCAGGGTGCGAGGTCGGATACTCCTGGGTCGGAGATGAATACAAGGTCAATTCCGAGAGCCATCTGGTAGACGTCTTCGGGCCCTTTGTCGAGCTCGATAGATCCGCCAAGCCGAGGAGGGTGGAGGTAGGGGATGATTTGATCCTCACTACAAGGCTTGACAATGCGGGAAACAGGAAGGCCCTGGTGAGGCTTGGGCAGCCCATCCCCGCAGGCCTGAATGTCGTAGAGGGGCATCTCAACTGTTCAGCGCTGATAAGACCAGGGGAGAATTTGACCTTGGAGTGCAAGCTCAGAGCTCTTCGCCCTGGAGATCTACGAATACCTCCGGCTGATATATCCTTCAGAGGGGTGCGCGGTGAACTCGAGAGCGTGAAAGGATCAGCTATCACAGTTGCTGCATATGTTGAGGTGGACGAGGAGCAAGAGGAGAATTCGTCCATGGTTGAGTCCAACGTCCCCGAGGCGGTCGAGGAACTGCCGGACGAGGAGGAGCAGGCCTTCGACTTGCTCGTGCCAATGGCCTTGGCTGTCGTCATGCTGCTCTTTGCGGTCTTCAACAGGTATCCTTGAGCGATCTGGCGCTCTATTCCTCTTGGCAGAGAAAGGCTTCGATAAATATAGGAGGCGAGATGGCAGTCAATGCCCAGAATCATGTAGGGCCTCATGCCATCTCAGATATCGACATAATATAGATATATGTCCGAACATAAATAGGTGATCCGCACGCGGGGCGAAAGTGATTGCAGAAGATCGACGATACTTTCATCATCCGTGGGACTTGAATTCTCCATGGTGGCAAGATGAGGGCAGAAGGCCTTGTCCGGTGCTACAACAACCTGACGCTAGAGCCCTTGCAAGGAGAGGAGGAATTTAGGGATTTCTACGTCTCTCGGCCAGAGTAGGCGTCGTCCCCGATCGAGGGGCTGGGGGATCGATTGCGGCCAGGTGGCGCTTTCGATCTTCGACGAAATCGCACGCCCGCATGCGAAGCAGGTGCGCAGAATGCTGGCAGAGTGGGGAGGATAAGGCACGCCGTCTAGCCCTCCCACAGCCCGGCGATTGCCCTGATACGCGGCGTAGCGCTTCCAGGAGGGCGGCATGGCTGGCGATCCCCATTAGCTTGCGCGGATAGCGTCAAAATGATTATCTGTGATCGAGAGCATGTCTCTTCTCGGGGATCCCATGCCGAGAGCAGAGAATCTGTTGGAAGCCTACAACAATCTGTATGCTGAGCCGCTCAGGGAGGGGCAGGAGTTCAGGGAGTTCTACGTAGAGCGGCCCTTAGGCGCGATCTCGCCCATGGATGAGCTGAAAGACCGCATTGAGATCTCGAACAAGAAGGAGAAATATCTCTTTTTTGGCTTCAAGGGCTGTGGAAAGAGCACAGAGCTCAATCGCCTCGAAGCTTCCTTGGACCGAGAACGCTTTCTGGTCGTTAACTATTCCGTGAAGGAAGATCTCAATGTTAGCGATTTTGACTTTCGTGATTTCTTTGTCTCAATGGCCCTGAAGATATACGATGCGGCGAAGAAAGGCGGAGCCTGCCTTCACCCTGATATCGAGACGGACTTCAAGGAATTTCTAAAGCGCATAACTCGGATTCAGGAGGAGGAGACAACGAGCCAAGCATCGGCTGGCCTTTCATGGTCCCGAATCGTGATGCTGAAGCTAAGCCGGGAGGCCAAGACCAGGGAGTATGTGCGTAAAGAGCTGGACCTGAAGATAAGCGATCTCATTCAGAGGCTGAACTGGCTCATCATCGATTCCGAGGAGACGCTGGGAAAGCAGATCGTGGTGATAGTTGACGACCTGGACAAGCTTGCCCGGGGGCAGCAGTCGGAGGATTTCTTCTACAAGAATTACCAGCTTCTGCTCCAGCCCAACTGCTACGTGATCTACACGTTCCCCATTCATCTGGCGTTCAATCCCATCTTCGAGAATGTAAAGTCCTATTTCAATGGATTCTTCATCCTCCTCCAGCTGCCGGTAAAGGATAGGCGCGGGGAGATCATCTCCGAGAATCTGCAATTTTACAGGGAAGTCATAGCCAGGAGGATGAACATCGATCTGTTGGAGGAAGGCACGCTGCAAAAGGTGATCGAATCCACGGGCAAGCTCTCGGAGATGGTCGAGGTCATGAAGGAGGCAGCTCTAAAGGCCTTTCGAATGGAGAGGGAGCGCATCTCTCCTGACGATGTGGAGAGATCTCTGGAGAAGCTGAGGATGATATACGATATGTCTCTAACAGAGGCTCATAAGGAAAAGCTGATCGAGATTCACAATAGCGGAGAGGCCCGTGACAAGGATCCCGATTCGAGCCTCATAAGGGAGCTTCTCTTCAGCCTGATCGCTGTGGAGTACAGGCATCAGGGAGAGAGATGGTGCGTAGTAGATCCGCTACTGCTCCCGCTGGTGGAGAGATGGATCCGCTCTCAATAGAGGACCAAGACGAGGTCGATCTCCTGCTGATGGAGATCGAGATCTCTCAGGGAAGGGGCAACCTCGTCATCTGCACGGTGAAGTCTCCTTCCTACAGGGAGAGGATCGTTCAGCTCTTAGGAGATCGGTTCACAACAAAGCTCCTGAGCGTTAAGGAAGGAGATCTCCTCATAGCAGCTCTCAGATGGACCGATATCGAGGGCGTGGAGGTTCTCATCTGGGAGCTGCCCGAGAGGCTTTACACAAGCCTAATCGATGCCCTCAACAACTTCAGGGAGCTCTTCTACGATAGAGGGATTCCGAGCCTCGTATTCCTCACTCCTTCAGCATTGGACGTCGTCATCAGAGAGGCTCCCGACTTCTGGAGATATCGGGGAGGATTTCACGAGCTTCAGGGGGGCGAGGGCGACTGGGCCATTCAGGCCGTGGATACCCTCGCCACGCCCTTCAGCTTTAAAGATAAGGAGGATCTGCTGAGAAGGAAGCGGATCAACTCATACTTGCTTGAGGCGAGCAGAGACCGGAAGAACGCTCTCATGGCCTTGATGGATCTAGGAAGCATCCATTATCTTTTGAGCGAGTATGCAAGATCCATCGGCCTCTTTGAGCAGGCTCTTTCAATTGCCCGCGAGATCAAAGATAGGAGGGCTGAAGGGGCCGCTCTCGGCAACCTCGGGGCCGACTACGTCGCGCTAGGCGATCCCCAGCGGGCTGTCGAGTTCTACGAGCAGGCCCTTTTAATTTCCCGCGAGATCATGGATAGAAGGGCTGAAGGGGCCGCTCTCGGCAACCTCGGGACCGCCCGTGCCGCGCTGGGCGATATCCGGCAGGCTGTCGAGCTCTACGAGCAGGCCCTCTCAATTGCCCGCGAGATCAAAGACCGCCGGAGTGAGGGAGCCGCTCTTGGCAACCTTGGGACCACCCGCGCCGCTCTTGGCGAGCCCCGGCGTGCGCTCGAGATCTTTGAGCAGGCCCTCGCAATCGCCCGCGATATCGGGGACCGCCGAAGCGTTGGGGCAATGCTTGCAAACACGGGCGCGGCCTATGCCGCCCTCGGCGAGCATCGGCGGGCTGTCGCCCTTTTCGAGCGGGCTTTAGCAATCTCCCGCGAGATCGGCGACAGAAGAGGCGAGGCCAATGCCCTTTGGAACATGAGCCAGTCCTTAGATGCCCTAGGCGACCGGACGAGAGCGATCGACTGCGCCCGGGCGGCGCTCTCAATCTATGAAGCGATCGAAAGCCCCAATGCCGAGGCCGTCCGGAAGAAGCTTGCGAAGTGGCGGGAGTAGCCTCCCCCTCACCCGCCCCCAAAGACGAAAGCAACCTCGCCCCAGGCCTTGTCGAGCAGCCGCCTGTAGTACCCGATGTCGAACCGGCCGGCCTCCATCTCTGCGTCCACCACCCACCGGGATGCGTCTCGTACCACGTAGCCGATCTCCATTCCGGGCGCGATTCCAATTCCGAGCCGTCGATAGGCATCCACTGCCGATCCCTCGGCACACCTTCGCGAATATCTGAGCCTGCTGATCCTCCGGCGGATCACCATCTCCTGCGGCCTTGCCTCCGAGAGACCGCGCCTGTACCGGCCGTAGATCGCCCGGGCCTCGGGCTCTTGCATCGATAGCTCATCGACCCCTTTGGCCCTTGCGAGCGAGTCGAAGAGCTCCATCTGCATCCTCCTTACGTACTCGGGGGTATCCCCCTTCCTCGCCATCACCCCCCTCGCCTTGACCTCGCCAGTCGAGAGCCTGCCGTAATACCTGTTGTAGGCGCCCGAGCCGTCCGCCTGGTTGAGGAATGCGATCCAGTCGTATGACTCAACCTCGGTTGCGATCCCTGTCTTCTTCTCCACAGCCTCCTTGAACCTCTGGATCTCGGGCCCTTGAACCCAGAGGCAGTCGACGATCCCGTGGAGGACGTCGAGCCCCATCCCCTCGGCGATCTCCTTGACCTGCATAAGAAGCTCCCTCGATATCGAGGTGATGCTCTCGTGGACACCTATCTGGCCGAACTTGGCGTTCCTGTATCCTGTGTAGCCGAAGCTTACTACAAGCATCCACTTGAGGATGGAGTCGAGCCCTTTGTAGCGGGAATCGACCTTCTTTTGCCGCTTTGTCTCGATTCGCAGCCGGAGCAACGGCTCGAGAACTGAGCTCAAGAAGCCTCTTTTCCGGTTGCAGTCCATGGCTTCGGCCTTTGGGGTGGCGTTCAGCGTCTCTGGAGAGAGGTTGTAGTTCACAATGATCGACGGATACATCGATGTGAAGTCGATCTGGAAGACGTCTTGGTAGACCCCGGGCTCCGGCTGGAAGATCATCCCCCCCTTGTCAGCCTCCCTGAGGGCGGAGATCTTCCTTGGCATCTCGCAGTCCCGCTTCCTGAATGGGACTGCAACCCCCCGCCGTATGGCTTCGTAGACCTCGTAGGTTGAGACGAGCGTTCCCGGCGTGAACCTGGCAGTGAGGTTTGGCGGAAGGCCGGTCAGGCGGGATGCGAGAAGGATTCCCGCAAGATCGGCCTCCCGATAGGCGAAGCTCGACTCGGTGTCTATGAGAACCCGGCCCTCGGGCATAAGGGCGCCCTCCTTGTGGTAGGTCTTCCCGTAGCTCCAGTAGGAGCGAGAAGCCATCTCCCTGAACCTGCCGCTTCGGCTGAACGTTGGATCGAGGCCGTAGCGCCTGGCCTTATCGAGCATTGTATGCATCCAGGAGTCTGCATGGGGAAAGAGGATCACGTCCGGGTCGATCGTAGAGACGAGGTCGAAGAGGTCTGCCAAGATGGAGTCTTCCCGTCCCTTGAGCTGATATAGATCGTCGCCTAGATCGTTGCCTTTCACCTCGACAGAGTCGATCCTCCCCGTCCTCTGAGGATCGCCTGCAACGCGGATTGCCATGATCTTGAGCATGACGTCGAACTCGGCCGAGAACCTGGACTCTCCTGGCTCGCCGCAGGGAAAGAGCCCCTTCTCCGACATGTATCTCAGATCCTGCCGGAGATCGACGTTGTAGAGCTCTGCTGCCATCCTGGTCTGGATCTCGATCCTCTCGGCAACCTTCCTTCCGGCGAAGATCCTGTAGCCGTCCAGGGGACCGTAGATGCTCCTAAACGTGCACTCCTCAGCCTGAAATAGGCTCTCCAGGGCCTCTATCATCTCCCAGTGGGCGTGGGGGTCCTTGAGGTGGAGGTAGAAGGAGGTCGGGTATAGGATTGTGGACCTCTCAGTCCTGCGGTGGCCTACGCCCGTCTTCGACCAGAGCTCGACTGCGTCGTTGTAGCCAGAGTCGAAGATCCACATGGCCCGCCTCCCTCCCGATCCCGCTCCTTCAAGAGCTCTATGAGGACCGAGAAGACCGCGGCCTCCAGCGGGTCGTCGAGCGCATAGAAGGCCTCGCTCGAATGCCTCTTCGCCATCTCGGCAAGCCGCGTTGCATAGACCTGGTCCTCCACCCTCATGGCGCGCCTGGCCTTCAGCCAGCGGTCGGCCACATCCTTTGCGCCCATCCTCACGCTCTGGACGGACCGGCCCATCAGAGTCCCCCCGAGAAGGTCGTCTCTGCGACTTTGAAGGGTGCGAAGGGCGCAAAGAGCGCGAAGGGTGCGAACGTGCCAAGCCTTGGGGAATCGGCCCTTGAGAGATCGAGTTCCATAGCCTGGACCATCGCCCCCTCAGGGATATAAGCCGGATCAATGGGCGGGGCGAAAGTGATCGGAATCGTGGACGCTTTTTGGCGGCCCTGCCAACATCTTTAATAGATGAGAAGGGGATGATAATATATGATAAATTTGCGGGTGGTCTGAATGAGAACCCGATCTCTCTTGATAATAGGCATTCTCCTATTGTCCTTGAACGCAGAGGCCGGCTGGGATAAGATCTGGGACGGCCCGGTTGGAACGGTTGTCGTCAACTACAACCAGCTGAGCAACACAACGAGGCTCTTTGCAACCAATGACGTCTCCGGAGACATCTATATCTACCGGCAATCCGCCGAGCGATGGGATCGCATAGGCGGGCCGGGTAGAGACTTCGTCGCCGCCGGCGGCAGGCTTTATGGCCTCGCCCCTGACGGGAACAGCATATTCGCCTACTCCGGGACGGGCGACTCATGGAACCAGATAGGCGATGCATCGGACGGCATTATCGGCGGAGCCAAGCTCTATTCCATCAACCCACAATCGAAGGATATCTACGAGTACCTGGGGCCCAACAGCTGGCGGAAGGTGGGCGGTCCGGGAAGCATGTTCCTCTCGATCGGGGGAGGCTACGGGGTTGGCATGTACGGCCAGCCGCCGGACGTCATCTCCTCGGCGAAGCTCTATGGCATCGCCCCTGACGGCCAGGAGGTCTGGGAGTACTCCGGGGTTCCGGAGCAGTGGAGCAAGATTAGCGATGCAGCCTCGATGCTATACGGTGGAGGATATGACGCCCTTTACGCCGTCTCCGGCGGCGACGACATCTACAAGTACACGGGACGTCCCGAGGAGTGGGTCGCCGTGGGCAGTCCAGGCAGGATGTTCGCCGTGGATACGTTCAACTGTCCCACCCGGGACCAGACGTTCCCGAGGGGGATTCCAAACGACGTTGGCTGCACCCCAGTCCTCTACGGCCTATCCAGTGACGGAAAGGAGATCTGGCGCTATACCGGCGTTCCAGACGAGTGGGAGCAGATACGAACCTCCGGATTCGGGGTGGACCTCGATAAAATCTACGCTGGCGGCGGAAATCTATACGCAGTGACGACACGGGGGGCCTTGTTCCAGTACGTGCCCTAAAGGGGAGGAGGATCCTCCCCAGCTGTTCTTTTCAGGCTTGAGGGTGGTTTTCAGGCCTTGTCATACCGAGGCCCGCTTCGGCCTATCCCTGCAGATCCTTAGCACCGCAGCATTCACAACCTCGAGGACGCGGGCCACTGCAACATCCATCTGATGCGAGATGATGCCCATCATACTGGAAATACGAGGATATCCACATGGACTCAGATAGTGGCCGCACCCATCTGATGCGAGTTGCTTCCCATCGCCGGCCTTTGGAATACACTGCCAATATCACTCGGTCGCTATGGCTTCGACTGGGTCTAGCCTGGACGCCTTGAAGGCCGGGTAGAGGCCAGCTAGGAGGTTTACGAGCAGCGCGAAGGCAGAGACGTATAGGAAGCTCTCCAGGTCGAGCAAGACGCTCATGTGCGATGCTATGTATACTTCGCTTGGAACCTCGATCGATCCGATAAGCCGCGCAGCGATCAGGGAGAGGACGGCCCCCAAGAGAGCAGACGGCGGCCCAAGCAACGCGCTCTCCAGTATGAAGATCTTCATAATGGATCGTCGATTGGCGCCCATCGCCATCATGATGCCGATCTCCTTCGTCCGCCTGCTGATGATCATGATCATGGTGTTTGCGATTCCAAAACCTGCGATTATGAATACGAGGAGATAGAACGCAACCGAGTATATCTGCTGTGAGTCTAGCTGCTCCAGGATGTCCCTGTTCTTCTCTTGCCAGCTCTTGGCCTCGTAGTTGGTCCTCGCTCCCACTTGAGCTGCGACCTCCGGCGCGATGAAGATGTCATCGAGCCTCACACCCACCTCCGATATCACGTCTCCCTCTCCGAGGAGATCTTGGGCGGTCTCGAGGGGCAGGTAGACGAGGCTTCCATCGAGGCCGGTCCCCGTCTTTATGATCCCCACAGCCTTTACGGTGACCGTTACATCCTGCCGAATCAGCCGGAAGTTCTCCCCGCGCTTCAGCTCGAGCTCATCAGCGAGCTTCGAGCCGACGACTGCGGCATGCCTCTTAAACCGGAGGTCGAGGTAGTCTCCCCAGATCAGGTCATCCTGGACGTTGAGCAGGCGGTCCTCCTGGAGGGGATCTGCCCCGATGAAGATCACCCCCTCGACGTTGTCCTTGTACTTGGCCGCGGCTTTTCCCATCAGCCTGGGAGACACTGCCACCACCTGAGGGTAGCCAAGGATGATATCTGAGACGGTCCTGTAGAGGTAGATGTAGTCCTCGTCCTCCTTTGGGCCGACGACGATGTGGGGCGCGTTCTCGATCGTGCTATCTATGAGGTTCTGCCGGTAGCCAGCGGTAAGGCCAATGAGGACTACGATCACCGCGACTGCCAGGGAGACCGAGAGCACCGTGAACAGTACCTGGCGGGGATTGGCCATTAAATGCCTCTTTGCCACAGCCAACTCGTACAAGCCGAGGCTCACCCCTTCAATGCGACGACGGGATCGAGTTTCGATGCCTTATGGGCCGGGTAGACGCCGGCGAGCATGGCCAGGATGAGCGCAAGGATGGGAAATGCCACCATGTCGACGGGGGATACGAGGAACTTGAGCGTGATCGGTTGAGGTGCTGTTGCAGCAGTGACCGTTACATGCAGGCTGTGGAAGTAGGCAGAGACGACATAGCCAAAGAGGCTTCCGGAGATCCCGCCGATCAGCCCGAGGATGCCGCTCTCGATTAGAAAGAGCCTTCTGATCATGGCGGGATTCGCCCCCATCGCCATTAACATCCCAATCTCCCTCGTCTTCTCGAGCACGAGCATGTTCATCACGTTTGCTATGCCGAATGAGGCGATCAACAAGACTAGCATGAGTATGAGGTCGTTCGATAGCGACTCGATCTCGACGGTCCTCTCGAACTCGGGGAAGAGGTCCCGCCAGCTCTCGGCCTTATAGCCCCAGGCAGATATCCTATCCGCGACTATATCTGACTCCTCAGGATCTTCCAGGTGGATATCTATGTACGTTACGACATCTCCCTCTCCTAGAAATGCCCTTCCCGTATCGAGGGAGACGAAGGCGGACTCGTCCCACTCCTCCACGCCTGTGTCGAATATGCCGCCGATCACCAGGTTCATCGGCTCGGAATCGGGATAGCTCGCCTTCACCGAGTCGCCGAGCTTCACCTCCAGCTTCTCCGCCGTGGTAGTTCCTAATACCACCTTTCGGCCTGCGAGGACGGAGTCGAGAGCGCCCAAGACCATGTAGCGATCCCCGATCCTGGTCACCTTGTTCATCTCGGATGGGACGATTCCAGTAAGGGCGACGTTCTCCACCTTGTCCTCGTGAGAGAGGCTTGCCGAGCCGCTGAGCGCGGGCGACACCGCAACGACCCCCGGGATCGCCCAGATGTTCTCTATCAATGTCTGATAGAGGTAGATGCATTCCTCCCCGTCCTTTGGGGTCACCAGGACGTGGGGGGCAAGCTCGAAGAATATGCTAAAGAAGGTGTCGAGGCTCCCGTTCATCAGCGAGCGAAGGACGATTATGATCGCGACAGCTAGCCCTATCGCGCCCATCGAGAGGGCCGTCTGCCTCCTCCTGCTCTTGATATGCTTGAGGGCTATTGCAGTCTCGAACAAAGGATCTCCCAGCCTCTCGGGCCTTATCGAGGCTCGAATCCTCGTGTGCAGCGAGGCTTTCCAAGCTCGATCCAGGGGCCGGCCGTCAGGATCTCCCGAGAGGTTTGGGCACTCTCGGATGCGATCTCGTTTAAACCCTCCGGCCTTCCCCCTACGAAAGGATAAATAACCAGGGAATGGGAGGATAAGTTACGGTGCAATCTTTTGGGAGGAGCTAGATGTTGAGGAAGGACTCTCTCAAGGCCTATCGCGATATGAGGAACTTCTCAGCCACCCCTGAGCCGAGCGGCCAGCTCTCTGATGACGATCTAATCGCAAGCGGCCAGATCTTCGTCATCCAGAAGCATCGCTCGCGATCGCTCCACTACGATCTCAGGCTGGAGGTCGATGGAATCCTCAAGTCATGGGCTGTGCCAAAAGGCCCATCCATGAATTCCAAGGATAGGCGGCTAGCTTTGCCTACTGAGGATCATCCGCTTGCCTATGCCCA
This sequence comes from uncultured Methanotrichaceae archaeon, assembly GCA_964632755.1. Lineage (GTDB taxonomy): Archaea > Halobacteriota > Methanosarcinia > Methanotrichales > Methanotrichaceae > JAFGMR01. The sequence goes on along the minus strand of CAZWDT010000058.1, from coordinate 787 downwards.
GTTCGAAGGTGTGATTCCAGAAGGGGAGTATGGGGCAGGCGCGGTGATCGTGTGGGACGTGGGCATGTACGAGAACTTGACCGAGCGAAAGGGCCGCCCGGTCTCCATGAAGCGTGCCCTGGAGATGGGCCATATCTCCTTTCGCTTGGAGGGGCGGCGAATTAGTGGGGGTTTTGCCCTCACGAGGACGGGGACGGGCAAGGTGGAAAGATGGCTGCTCGTAAAGAGAGCCGACGAGGAGGAGGAGGCAGATCCAACGAAAGATCCCCTCGCGGAGCATCAGGACTCGGTGATCTCTGGAAGAACGCTCGAAGAGATAGCAGGGGATGCGTCGTGAATTGGCGACTGCGCGCAGATGCAATGCATTTGCCGGCCGTCTCGGCGCTCTTCGCATGCTCTATCCTTTCGCTGATCGCCTTTGCCCTGATCGCCTTCGTTCATGCCGGCGCGGCGTTGCCGCAGGCGCTTGGCCAGCTCAACCCCCCTGGCTATCTCTCGGACGACTACTACAAGGTCACCGGAGGGCCGGATCTCGATCTCGCCCTCGAGCGCTCCAGCGCCTACCAGGGGGAGGAGAGGTCCCTCTTCCTGACGCTTGCCAATCGAGGCCATCTCCTCTCCTTCCAGGTCAATGAGCAGCCGGACCGGTCCAGGCGAGAGGAGGTCCTCGCAGCAGGGATGGAGGCAGAGCTCGAGGCCCAGAGGACGACCGCCCAGGAGATCTCGGTCGCCTTGAGGAGAAAGAGCAGGCTGCATCCCTGCCTTTTCAAAGGCAGGTTAGACCGTG
>CAZWDT010000057.1:0-15530 GCA_964632755.1 uncultured Methanotrichaceae archaeon | reverse complement strand
CACTGGCCCTCCAATGACCCCGCGCTCCTCGATATGTTCTCCTCGATAAGCGTCCCTCCAAGGTCGTTTACTCCCCACTCCAGGCACGCCCCGGCCGCTTCCCTGCCGAGCTTCACCCAGCTTGTTTGTATGTTGGTGATGAGTGGATGGAGGGCGACCCTGGAAAGCGCGTGCATTTTAAGGTGTTCGAGCAGGTCGGCATTTCGGGATCGCATCCCCAGTGCGTTGTTTCCCGGGATAAAGGGCAGAAGGACGAACTCGGTGAATCCTCCCGTCCTCTCCTGTATGCGGCGCAAAACCTCCAGATGCTCCAGCCTGTCCTCCAAGCTCTCCACATGGCCGTAGAGCATCGTACAGGTGCTAGGAATTCCAAGGAGATGGGCCTCGCCCACCACATAAGACCACTCACTCGAGCCGAGCTTCTCAGGGCATATCGCTTGTCTCACACGGTCGACCAGGATCTCCGCAGCGGTCCCCGGCATGGATCCGAGCCCCGCGCCCTTGAGGTCCAGGAGGGCATCTCGGATGCCAACGCCGGAGTTCCTCGCCATATGCCAGACCTCCATCGGGGAGAATGCGTGTAGATGGATGCGGGAAAAGTGGGATCGGATCACCTCCAAGAGAAGGCAGTAATCCTCGACGACCATATCGGGCAGAAGGCCTCCTTGCAGGCAGATCTCCGTTGCTCCAAGCGTCTCCGCCTCCTCCACCCTTTGCAGTATCTCCTCTTTTGAGAGTATGTAGCCATCCTTCTTGCGAAAGGCGCAGAAGCTGCAGCTTCCCACACACATATTCGTGAAGTTGATGTTTCTATTGATCACAAAGGAGACGCGATTCCCGCAGGTCCTCTCGCGCAGCAGGTTTGCGAGGCTAAAGAGTCGGATTGGCTGGTTCCAGAGGGCGAGCAGAGCCTCCCTATCAAGCCCTGGGGGCTCGATCGATCTCTCCTTCGAGATGCTCTCGCAAGAGATCATGGATCCTCAGGCCTCCTTCTCTCCTTGGGCAGCTGGGAGATGAGCCTTCCCCTCGAGTAGAGGGCGCAGCCGAGGACTTGGCCCTCAAATGTTGCGATGACGTATCCCTCCTCCAGATCAGCTTCCATCTCGAAAGTCCCCCCGGCGATGAACATTCGAGCTCCATCCTCGTCCAGCGAGACGACGTTCTTCGTCGCATATCTGCCGAGCAGCTGCAGCGCATAGGTGGTGGGCTTCCAGGGGCCTTTTTTCATGGACATGATCCGAAGCCCTGCTGTCTCCAATCGAAAGGGCGGAAGCATCTCTTCGCTGAACATCCAGATCATCCTTGCCTTTCTGTAGAAGCTGAAAGCCTGGAAGGCATCCGGGGGCATACCGAATCTGGAATGCCATAGGTCGGCTATTCGATCTCGATCGAGCAACTCGAAATCAGCGTTTAATGAGCTTTGCGACAAAGAATCCTCCAGTATCGTTATGATGCGGATAATATCTGGCACATAGCCCCATTGAATCTCCGAATTCATTACCATCCCAAGCATCCAGGCCGTGTGAGCGGGCGAGGCCCGGAATGTCCACATCGATCAATCGAACCCTATCGAGCACGCTTTCCACGACCGCCTCGTTCTCCTCTGGGGCGTAGGTGCATGTGGAATAGACTATCACGCCGCCCCTTCTTGTAAGATCGACGGCCCTTCCGAGGAGGGCTTGCTGGAGCCTCTGCAGTCCCAACGATCTCTTGAGGTTGCATCTCTTCAAGACGGAGAGGTCCTTTCTCGCCATTCCCTCGCCGGAGCATGGGGCATCGACCAATACCCGATCGAACTCATATCTGGGAAAGGCCCTGCCGTCGCACCTCGTAACTACAACGTTTGCCGCCCCCAGTCGTTCGCAGTTGGCCCGAAGGGCGACTATTCGGCCAGGTGAGGGATCGTTTGCAACCAATAGTCCGTCGTTCTCCATCATCTGCGCGATCTGAGTCGTCTTGCTGCCAGGCGATGCGCAGAGGTCGAGCACTTTTTCGCCGGGCTGGGGATCGAGGACGAGCGGTGGTATCATAGAGCTTTCCTCCTGGGGGTGGATGTGGCCCATCAGATGCTCGATCAGGAGGCCGGGGCGAATCCCATCGAGTCGCAGTCCCCACCGATACCATCCAAGCCTGCGATAGGAGAGGCGAGCTCTGTCCAGACGACTCATGAGGTCGTCCGCGCTCGTCTTGAGGCTGTTTATACGCACGCAGACGGGGAGTGGCTGGATCATTGCCTCGCAGAAGAGGGGATAGTCCGGGATGATCCGGCGATATCGGTCCAGGTGGTCCATGGGGCCCCCTTTAGGCTGGCTATACAAGAAATAGCTTCGCTTCGGCATAGCTCATGCGATCTAAAAGGCGATCTTTCGATCGAAACGGACACGGTCGCAATCGTTAGCCCACATCAAAAGGGTTATCTCTTCGATGTCATCTACTTGAGGCGATGGATCGCAAGCTTTTGATGAAGGGCAAGGTCAAAGAGGCCTACGAGTTCGGCCGGGATCTGGAGTTCAGGTTCACCGACAACATATCCGTCTTCGATAAGGTGATCCCTACCCTCATCCCTCATAAGGGTGAGACGCTCTGTCGAGAGGGGGTATACTGGTTTGAGCGGGCAAGGAAGATGGGCATCAAGACCCATTTCCTCCGCTACATCCCCCCAAACCAGATGCAGGTCAGGAGGGTGGAGATCATCCCAACTGACAGGATCACCCCCTCCTCCAGGAGCTTTCTAATTCCCCTGGAGTTCATATGTCGATGGTACGTTGCAGGCTCGCTCTTCGACAGGGTCGCAGGCGGGGATCTATCGGCAGCTGAAATCGGATTCGCATCCGGCCACGTAATCGAGTACGGTGAACCTCTCCCCGAGCCTCTCGTGGAGGTATCTACAAAGCTCGAGAGGGTGGACCGCCTGCTTGACAGGGGGAGCGCACTCGCGATCTCCGGCCTATCTTCGGCCGAGTTCGATGATATAGTAGAGATTGTAATCGAGATCGACCAGGACGTTGCGAGGAGGGTTGAGTCGCGAGGCCTGATCCACGTGGACGGCAAGAAGGAGTTCGCATTCGACGAGGACCGCGAGCCTATGGTCGTAGATGTCTACGGCACCGCGGACGAGGATCGTTTCTGGGAGAAGGCGAGCTATGAAGAGGGGCAGTTCGTTGATCTGAGCAAGGAGTACGTCAGGCAGTACTATCGGCAGTCCGGCTACAAGGACCGCCTCTATCTGGCTCGAGAGAATCATAAGGAGGATCCAGCAATCCCGCCGCTTCCCGGGGATGTGGTCGAGCAGACGAGCCGGATATACATCAAGCTCTATGAGATGATCACCGGGGAGGTCTTCGCCTCCAGAGCGTGATGGCGGATCTTCATCGTGGGAAAGGCTTTATGCGGTCCGAGTTTATAGCGAGCCTAGTGGCCTGAGGAAAAGGCCTTGGATTGGGCAATATCTATGATGGTCGCGATGATTATGGAGATGATGGGATGAAGAAGACCCTATTCGTTCTGGCTCTGGCGGCGGTGGCCATGGCCGGCTGTATTGGGGGCCCGGGCGAGGAGCAGATCAACGCCACGGAGCTGAAGCAGATGATGGTGGACTCGGTGAAGGTCCTGGAGACATATCGCTTTACCATGGATGTTGAGCAGAAGATGGATTTCATCAACCACTCATCCAACGAGACAAACGCCTCCAGGGTGGAGATATCCTCCCGCGGAGAAGGGGCGGTGAACCTTCCAGCAAGGGAGTTGATGGTATCCACGACCAATACGGTAGTCCCCGTGGACGATCCAACGACGCCCAGTCAGACTGAGGAGTCCAAGACATTCATTATTAACGACACCATGTACATGTTGATCCAGGGCAACTGGACCAAGCTTTCAATCCCGAACGCCGATCTGATCTGGAGCCAGCAGAACATGGTCCAGAACCAGGTGGCTATGATGAACAGCTCGCAGGTGAAGCTGCTTGGATCGGAGAAGGTGGATGGTGTAGACTGCTACATGATCGAGGTCGTGCCTGAGATGAGCACGTTCTCAACCATTCTCTCTGAGCAGCTTGGCTCATCCATGCCGGTTGCCTTCATGAATATGAGCAAGCTATTCAACCAGAGCGAGCTATCCTGGACCGCCTGGGTAACGAAGGAGGACCATTTCGTGAAGAAGAGCGACCTCACTATGGTCATGACCCTGACACCGGATATATTTGAGCCTCCCGTGGATACTGTGGGCGACTTCGAGATGAATATCGAGACCAAGGCCATGATGTTATATGCCGACTTCAACAAGGACGTGGAGGTAATGCTTCCCGAGGAGGCTTTGGGGGCTTCTCCCCTTCCCCTCTACCCCATGGGCATGCCAACGGCGGAGGGACTCGCCTAGGTGGTGTGGATGGGCCGCGGCCTCGTGCGGCTCTTCCTCAAGGATAAGCCGGCCTCTGCCCTGCTTGCCGTAGAGGAGCTACATCCAGCGTATGCCGCCCTCGTTGCCAAGCGCATCGACTCGACCTACCCCCATGCGTCAACGGTCCTCTCCGAGCTAGAGAGGGCCGGCCTCCTAGCGGCAAGGCCTGAGGGAAGGATTCGATATCTCGAGCTCACCGATCGGGGCCGGAAGGTGGCTTCAGCCCTAAGGGCTTTATTAGAGGTAATCGAGGAGCCCGATCCCGCCTGGATGAGGATGGCGCGGCTTGCAGAGGCCGTGGAGTCGGCAAAAGGCGTGGCCGGGGCGGAGCAACGCGTCGGACCTCTTCGCCGCGACCTTGTCATCCTCGCAAAGGGAGGCGGGGATCTCGCAAAGGCAGCAAAGGATCTGGACCGGCAAATCGGCGCGATCCTTCGCGGGGGATGAGAGGCCCCACGGGATCTGCATCGGCACTATCGATCTTATGCCTCCTTCTCGCCAATCGCTCTCTCCGGGTCTTCCGACAGGCCTTGCATCCGAATGTAGGGAAACCTTTTTATAGAAGATCAAACATCCTGCTCGCGCGAAGATAGAGGAGGATTTCATAATGGCAGGACTTAGCGGAGTGCCGATACTGATTCTGAAGGAGGGCACTCGTCAGGATAAGGGGCGAGAGGCTATCACCAAGAACATCATGGCAGCCCGGGCGGTTGCCAATGCAGTGCGAAGCACTCTTGGGCCGAAGGGCATGGACAAGATGATGGTGGACTCCCTTGGAGATATCACCGTTACCAACGACGGCGTGACCATCCTAAAGGAGATGGATGTGGAGCACCCCGCTGCCAAGATGATCGTGGAAGCGGCAAAGGCCCAGGACAAGGAGGTGGGCGACGGCACCACCACGACTGCAGTGCTTGCAGGCGAGTTCTTGAAGAAGGCCGAGGATCTGATCGGCCAGGGAGTCCATCCCACAGTCATCGTCAGCGGATACCGCATGGCAAGCCAGAAGGCCCTGGAGATCCTCAGGTCGATGGCCTTCGAGGTCTCGGAGAATGATCGTGATCTCCTGGAGAAGATCTCGATCACGGCAATGACCGGCAAGGAGAGCGAGTCGGCCGAGGGCAAGATGGCCAAGTTCGCCGTGGATATCGTGCTTGCTGCCGTGCAGGATCAGGATGGCAAGAAGAGGGTGGACCTCGATGACGTCACCGTGGAGAAGAAGGTTGGCGAGTCAGTGGACGACTCAGAGATCATCAGGGGAGTCTTGATCGACAAGGAGCGAGTCCACTCGACCATGCCCCAAAGGATCGAGAAGGCCAAGATCGCCCTCCTCGGAGTGGCGATAGAGATGAAGGACACCGAGACCAAGGCGGAGATCACGATCACCAAGTCGGACCAGTTCAAGCTCTTCATGGATCATGAGAAGCAGATCATCAAGGGGATCGTGGACAAGGTACTGGCAACGGGGGCCAATGTGGTCTTCTGTCAGAAGGGGATCGACGACCTGGCCCAGCACTACCTCTCGAAGGCGGGCGTGATGGCGTTTCGGCGCATCACAAAGAAGGATCTAAAACGCCTCTCCAAGGCCACCGGGGCAAACATCGTGACTAGCCTCGACGTTCTGACCCCCGAGGACCTGGGCAAGGCAGATCTCGTCGAGGAGAGGCACGTGGGCGCAGGTGTGCTAACGGCGATCACGGGCTGTAAGAATTCCGAGGTCATCTCCCTTCTCATGCGGGGAGGCACAAAGCAGGTCTTGGATGGATCCGAGAGAGCGCTCGACGACGCTATGCATGCCGTTGCAACTGCGATCGAGGACCGGAACCTCGTCGCTGGTGGAGGGGCACCGGAGGTCGAGATTGCGCTTCGCCTGAGGGAGTACGCGGCAACGCTGAAGGGCCGAGAGCAGCTTGCAGTCACCAAGTTCGCCGAGGCGATGGAGATCATCCCAAAGGCGCTTGCCGAGAACGCCGGCTTCAGCTCCATCGATAAGCTCGTTTCCCTGAAGAGCAGCCACGAGAGGAACAAGAACGCCGGGTTGGACGCATACACCGGCGAGATCGTGGATATGCGGAAGATGGGCGTAGTCGAGCCGCTGAAGGTGAAGGTACAGGCGATAACCTCCGCCTCCGAGGCCGCCAACATGGTGCTTCGAATAGACGACGTCATCACCTCCAAGAGGTCGAACATGGATAAGGAGCGAGCGGCCAAGCAGATGATGGCCGCCAACATGGGCAGCATGGGTGGCATGGGCGGAATGCCCGGAATGGGTGGAATGGGTGGCTATCCAGGAATGATGTGATCGGGGGAATACTACCCCCCATTTCCCTTTCCATTCCCCTTCCATTTTATCCGATGCATTCAGATCAGATCTTCGAGCCTTGCTGGATCCATCCCATCATCGTGCGAGGCGGTCCGGTCCGGCTGGTGCAATAGCACACAAACCAAAATGTTTATTACCATGTATGTTCTACTATTGGATGGGTGAGTGATCACCCCGACCTCCATCACCTTCGAGCAGGAAGGGATAGGATTGCCGAAGATGGGGGGACTGCCCCCCACCTCTCCTTAAGGCTCCGCAAGATCCTCATTTGAATATCTCCCCCGTCTCTCTGTACCAGAGCAGCAGGTCGAGATCGCCCATGGGGATCGCCGTTCGCAAGGAGAGCTCTCTCATCCTCGCCTCCACCTCCAGATAACGACTTCGAGATAGTGAGCTAGGCATCTCATGAACCGCCCCCAGACGCAGAAGGTTTCGCAGGATATGGCGGTCCAGTATTGCCAGATCCTCGCCGAGGCCGATGTTTCGCAGGAAGTGGCTGGCCTCCTTGAAGCCCATTCCTAAAACGTTTCTCACCAGCCATTCTCGAGCTTCATATGGGTCGTCGAACTCCTGCAATGTCGCGCGCAGTCGGCCTTCCCGGCCGAGCCCTTCCATGGCCTTGCAGATGTACTCGGCCTTTCGATACTTGAACCGGACCCCCACCAGTTCCTCTTGAACCTGGCCCGGCTCCCCGTCCCAAAGAAGCCCCTTCTCGCAGAGGTTCATAACGGCTGCCCAGCATGCCCGGGCCCTGGATTGCGGGGTCAGGAGGCAGAAGATCAGCTCTGATTGGATCTCAGAATCCCGTCCCTCCTCCCAGATACTTCGAAACTCCGAAAGCCTGGCCTGGATCTTGTCCCTCATCGGGGCGTAGAGCTCTCTTAGCTCCTCAATGCCCAACTCGTCGAGCGCCATCTATGGCCCCAAGGACAGCAAAGCTATTTAGGGATTCTCAGGCCGTCTCTTCAGCCGCACATCCAGAAATCACGTCCCTTTAGGCCGCAATCCTCGTTGCGATATCCTTCTCCACAGCGCATGCGCCGATCTTCCCGACGAGCTTTGCGAGGACCTCCTTTCTCATGCCGGAGACGAACTTGATCGATCCAACTACCAGGTGACCCCCGCCGTTTACGCCACCGCTTGGGATCTCGGCATTTAGCTCCCTGACCATCTGGGGGATGTTCATCAGGACGCCTCGGCTCCGCAGCACCGCGAAGTCCGGTCCATAGCCGATCGTGACGACGGGCTTTCTGTCGTACTTCAGGCATAGTCGGTCGTGTACCTCGCCCGAAGTCTTTCCAGGCGGGGGGAATGTGAACTTGTGGGCGAAGTTCTCGACGTCGAGGACGTTCATGATCACGCCGTTAGAAAGCTTCGTGCTCTTGACGTTGCCAAGGCTTGCCCGGAGCTGATCCTCAATTGCTGCGTTCGCCTGGTCGCAGAGGAGGCCGACCACCCTTTGGTGGCGGTCGAGCCTGCCCAGGCAGAGGATATCATTCATGAGCCCTCGGCCATCGTTGAACCTGAGCCAGAAGGCCTCGTAGTCTACCGCAAGGGCGATCTTTTTCAGGTCCTCCAGGGAGAACCGATCCTTTACGAGCTCTATGTACCTACCCGCCTCGGGGGCCTCCGAGCGGTCGCCGACCGCCGATATCGCCGCTAGATGCTTGACCTTATCCTCTGAGCTGGGGTCTATCATCCTTGCGATCTCCACCCCTAGCATCCCTGTCGTGATGCCGAAGTCGCCCCCTGCGTGGGCCGGGTTCACGTGGGCTATGAGATACTGGTCGACCACCTCATCTGGGTGGTGGTGGTCGACTACGATCATATCGAGCCCATAGATCTGGGCCTGCTTCATGGCTGGGACATCTTCCTCAGTTGAGCCATTGTCCATGAGCACTATCAGGGGCATCTTCTGGCCGTGCCTGGATTGATCCTCGAGGGCGTATGTGAGGTCCTTTGTGATGTCCTCGAGCTCGTAGAAGGGGGCTTTCGAGGGGGCACGTCTGTAGTTGTAGTACTCGGCATCAGGCCCTCCTACTTCGCGGATCAGCGGCAGAATGGCAGTCTCCACGGCCACAGCTGAGGAGATCCCGTCGGCATCGGCATGATGTCTGAGAACGATCGGCCTTGACTTGAATATGGCCCTTCTGATCTCCTTAGCTACCTCCTTCATCTTGGGCCGCAGACGGGAGATGATATCGCTCTCGATGAGCAATGGGGGGTCATAGGGTTCAGCCCTCTCGTCGATGGAGCGCTCTATCTGGTCCTTAACCTTGGTTGCATCTCCGCCGAAGAGCTGCTTCATCGACCTTATCTCGACCTGTACCTGGTTGTTCCGTGTGCTGACCTCGCCTACTAGCTGGACCATCATCTCCGAGTCTATCGCAGGATATGCTCTGACACCAGCCCGCTCGAATGCAGCGCAGGAGACGACGCCGCTTGCATCGGCTACTGTGAAGATCGTGGGCCCGCCGGTCTGCTTGACCTGGATCACCTCTCCCCTCATGCAGACGGGCTTTCCCAGGTTCTTTGGAAGGTCGGTTGCCTTCGTCACTGGCAGGTCCTTCTCCTGGGTTATGAGGTGATGCTCCTTGATATCGACTGGCTCTAGCTCGATATTTCCGTTCGGGGCCACGTTCCTTACGATGACGTAGATCGCATCATTTTCCCCCGGCTGGCTCTTGAGGTACTTGTTATGGGCAAGGCCTCTCACCCGGTCGTTCAGGTCGACGAATGCCCCGAAGTTGGCAAGGCCTGATACCTTGCCCTGGTAGATCCCCCCAATATCGAGGTCGCCGCCGTCGCAGGACTGATCGAGCACGCGGACGAGGGGCTTGGTGGAGCACTTTGCGCATAGCTCTCCCTTGGTCGAGAGCTTCGCGCCGCATACGAGGCAGAGGAAGCCACGCCCAAGGCCCCCGCAGGCCTCACAGCTCTCCGTCAGTGGGATCACGCCGCTTCCCTTGCAGACGGTGCAGCGGGTGGATCCAGCCTGGATGAGCTCGCTTATGTCGCTATCCTTGGCCTCGCCCAGGCTGATCGAATCGGTCTTACCCGTCCCTTTGCAGTTTGGGCAGGGCTGCTCTCCAACCTGGTGGTATCCCTTGCCTTGGCATATCTCGCACGGCTTCATCGCCTGGCCAACGGCGCCCAAGGGATTTATCGATTTTGGAGGGAGGACTCTGAAGTGGGGGAGTTATGGAAGGGATTAATAGGGAGCCTCGTTGAATCCCGCGCTCATGCGAGTTGTGGTTCTGAGGCTTGGCCATAGGCCAGAGAGGGATAAGAGGATCACCACCCACGTTGGGCTCGTCTCCCGGGCTCTCGGCGCTGAGGAGATGCTCTTGACGGGCCGCGACGACGGCGTCGTTGCAAGCCTCGACGATGTGGCCTTGCGGTGGGGCGGAGGCTTTCGAGTGCGCCAGGGAGTCCGCTGGAAGGACGAGGTGCGCCGCTTCAAGGAAGCGGGAGGGATGATCGTCCACCTCACCATGTACGGCCTCGGCCTCGCGCAGGCTATGCCGGAGATCAAGGAGGCTTACAAAAGTTGCGACATCATGGTTGTAATCGGCGCGGAGAAGGTGCCTGGAGCGGTCTACGGGATGGCCGACTGGAACCTCGCCGTTGGAGGCCAGCCGCACTCGGAGGTTGCCGCCCTTGCCATATTCCTCGACCGGCTGATGGAAGGACGAGGGCTAGATCGCGAGTTTCCAGGCGGGATCAAGATCGTTCCAACGATTCGGGGAAAGCGGATCTCGGATGCGTCGGAGGCTGCATCAGAGGAAGCGTCAGGGGACGAATCCGCAGGCGTTGGCCAGGGGCCATGAAGGTCCTCTTGATCGGGCAGAGCGTAAGACACATCGCGCGCTCTGCAGCCCTTGCAGGCCACGAGGTCGTGGCAGCCGAGTGCTACTGCGATCTCGATCTCTTCGACTATGCGCGCGAGGCAATCGAGCTTTCCCTTGCGGCGGGTGGCGGAAGGCTTCAGCTATCTGCTGAAGAGATCAGCTCCCTCGTCGATCGCATCCGTCCAGAGGCAGTCGTCCTCGGGCCGGGGCTCGAGGGGATCGACCTTCCCGCAGGGCCGCTTGTGGCGAACAACCCCCCGCGGCTTGCAGCACAGGTATCAGACAAGCTCTGGCTCGCGCGCTGGCTCGATAGGCAGGGCTTTCCAGCGATCCCGACATCCCTCCTCGGCGAGTCATCGGTGGAGCCGCCGTTCGTCGTCAAGCCGCGTCGTGGCGCAGGTGGCGTGGGAGGCCGCATCGTCTCGGATCGAGAGGGCCTCTTGCCCGCGGGCTCTGAGATGATAGTCCAGCCGTACATCCAGGGCATCTCTGCAAGCGTCTCGCTCATATCGGATGGGGAGCGGGCGGTTGCCATTGCGGCAAACGAGCAGCTAGTAGGAGAAGGCTGGCTTGGGGCTGACGGCTTCCTCTACTGCGGAAATATAACGCCCCTTGCGTCCTCCCTCGGGGACGCCCGGAAGATGATGGATATCGCAGAGGAGATAGTCGGCCGCCTCGGCCTCGTCGGCTCGAACGGGATTGACTTCATGCTGACCGAGGAGGGGCCGGTCGTAGTCGAGGTGAACCCGCGCTTCCAGGGAAGCCTCGAAGCCGTAGAGCTTGCGACCGGGATGAACGTCTTCGAGGACCATCTCGCCGCATTTTCGGGCCGACTGCCGAGGCCTGCTCCCCCGAGGAGGACCGCCGGCCGGGCGCTCGCCTACGCCTCCGGGGATCTTACAATCGATCGAGATCTGCGCCTCGATGTGGAGGGCCTCGCCGACGTCCCCCGGCCGGGGTCGCGGATTGCTAGGGGCGGCGCCCTCGCCTCCATCCTGGCGGTTGCCGGCGGGAGACGGCTCGCGCTGGAGCTGCTGAAAATGAGAAAGGGGCAATTGGACAAGGCGCTTGGCTACCAGGAGACCGCGCGGTAGAGCCAGTTAGCAAGCAGCGTCCACAATCGGGTGAACCCGCTTCCGGTCTCCAGCTTCTCTTTATCCTTCTCGGAGTACTTGTTGGACTTCATCCAGGACATGCTTTTTTGCTATGCGGGCTGGAGATATAACGATGGCGGTGAGGCGATCAGGAGGGAGGCTTTTATGAGTTTCTTCAGGTATCTTCCTCCACCAATACAATCGCCTTCTGATCCAACCCCAAAAATCCTTGCCACCAATAAGCCCTAGAAAGGCGAGAAGGGCTAGCAGATAATCCTGATTCCTCTGCCACCAACTCTCCACAATTATTTCATGACCTTCAAATATATATTTTCTAGAACGGTTAATACCTCCCATTGAATCATTATATATTTCAATGAATGGTATGTTGAAAGATCCCTCTTTATAAAATGCTAATTTTATATATATATTTAAATCCTTATTTTTCGAAAAATTTTTTGTTTCACAGTTGTTGATCTTAATGGTTCCATTATCATACTTATATTTAAATGTATCATCATCCCCTGGTTGAAACTTTAAAGTAATATTATTCAGATCATCCCAGGCGCCTCCAGTATATTTAATTTGGTAATTAATTTCTATCGAATCAGAAGATATAAAATATTCGATCTTGTTGGCATGCTTCTTTGCATGTGTAACGGTAATATCGAACTTCGGATCAGGATCATTAATAATAATATCTAATGGTTGAAAGACATCAGCAAAATGTGAAATCCCGTCATTGAATCTAATAATGGTCTCAGTGCGATATGTTCCATTTTTATCGAGTTTAATTGCATACCAATATATAAGATGCTCAGATAATTTTAATCTATCAACCCCGGTTGTGAAAAAATTAGGTTCCGTATAGTTTGTAAATTCACTATATATTTTATTATTATATGAATTAGATATGTTTTCAGCGCGTAGATTATATACCTTTTCAACCGCTTTTTCCCTACATTTCAGGAAGTCCTTTTGAGTACATAGCCGATAGCAAGGGCTTGTATTATTAATTGTGATGAATTGGTCATTTTTCCCCGTGACATTTCCATCAACGGATTCATGTATCGTTATCTCCTTTAATTCACCGACAATGGGGATTATTTCAACATATATTGGGATTTCCGCCCCAGGGTAATACTCTTCCTTGCAAGGATAAATTATTTTTTTAATCTTAACCGGATCGCCGGGAGAGTATAGAATCCTCTCTCGAGAACCGCCCGCAGACTCCGTTCCCCCTCCCAGGACTATCTGGGGTGTTGAGCCCGATAAACTTTCCGCGTATTGACTGCCTATGGCAGCAGATTGTACCGAAAAGCGATTGGCTTCAGCTTCGCTCGATGAAACGGGTATGTCAAGCTTTCCCTTATAGCTGACACACTGAGAATTGTGGCAAGCAGATAATATAATTAATATTATTAATAATCTTATTAATTCGTTTGGCATACCTGCACATTCTCCATCTCGTTGCAATGAAATTCCATATCTCTGGCCATTTCATATCCCCCTTGGGTGCAGTAATGGCATCCCGTTTCAAGATAACAATAATTTATTTCATTGTTTATAATTAATCTAATAATATCTGTCTCATCAATGCTATTTATTATATTAGTTCTATATGAGTCTCTATTGCAAATTTCAACTGCGTTATCTATATTACAATCCCCAATCTCCGTATCGTTTGACCCCCATAGTCGTATTCCTGAGGAATTATTTATACCAATCGTGGCAACTTTCTGGATATTATTATTCCCGCAATCTACTAAATTAATCCCACAAGCGTCATGGCCTACGGATATATCCGTTTCAGAAATGTTGCAGCTAGAACAGTTTTCCGCATATATTCCGCTGCCACTCATGTTGTATAATGATGCTCCAAAAATATGGATATCGCTGGAATTTCCAATTTCTATGGTGGCATATCTCCCATCTCCATCGAACGATACATTGCAATCACTGCTCTCAGAGGTGATTATGAGATCGTGGATGTATTCAATGGAAAGTCTTCCCCGATAGCTCTGATTTCCTTCACAATCTTCGCAGGAAATAACCAGTTTTGTATTATTCTTGATCTCCCTTTGCAGATCGTCGCAATAGGTCAGGTAGACGCAGCTCTGGTTGATGGGAATCCTCCATGTTCCATTATTCACCGCCCCATTGGCCCTCACCTCGACGCTGATATTATCCGCCTCACCCCTTCCAGCCTTCCACTCGATCAGAGAAGTACCCTGGCCGCGCAGCAGTTCTCCTCCGGAGACGCCCCAGGAGTAGCTCGCCCCCGGTCCGGCATCCCTGACCGAGGCCTCGAGGTTCGGCTGCCAGGCGCAGGCCGCCTTGGGTGCTGTGATATTGCAGTTGGGGAGGACTTCTACCGTTTTGTTGCAGCGGATATCCGTCCCCGGAATGGCTATGCTGATGACTACCTGTCCCGGCCAGTCCGCGGTCCAGGTAATTCTATCGGGGTCTTCTCTGGGGTAAACTCTCTCGCCATCGATGCTCCACTCTGGAGTACCCCATTGGCCGCTATAATCCACTCGAGCTTCAAATGTCGTGCCAGCGACAACCTGTTCTGGGGCGATGATGAGGCACTCTCCGGTTGTATAGACGGTCTTTGAGCAGTGGTAGGGGATGTCGTTAATGGTAACGGTTGCAATCAACAAAACTGATTCGCCCTCTCCTGCCATCCAGGTGAAGTTCCTCTCGCTCTGGCCCGATATCGCCGCGCCTCCCTCGATAAGCCAGTAGTATCCAGCGTTGGAGCCGGCGTCTGGGACAGAGGCTATGTTGGTGCTGTTCGGCGCAATATTATCCGGCGCGGTGATATTGCACTCCCAGATGTTGACGAGCTTTGAGCAGGAGGAACTCGTCCCATTCCTGGTTATAGTCACGCTGATGTTGGTAAGGCCCGCCCTTGGGTAGCTCCATATGATGGATTGCGTCCCGTTCCCAAATTCCACAGTGCCTCCTGATACGCTCCAGTGATACTGCGCCCCTGCTCCCGCAAAGGGCACGCTGGCTGTCGCAGGAGAATTGGCAGCTGCCCAATTGTTTGCGTCTATCGTACAATTGGGTATGGGGGAAGTTATGCAGATCTCGTCGATCCATCCTATAAGATCTCTATTATCCCTGGTTTTCTTGCTGAGGGTCCATGTTAGTTGGTGGACTCCCTCGGGAATCTCTTTGGTGTATTCACTATTGGATGAAGTGCAGTTGTCTTCCACTTTACCATCGATGAGGAAGAATAATCCGCTCCCCTTAATGTTACCATCTCTTCGGATAATGTCTATCGAGTCTGATTCTATGCTGCAGTTCCAGCGAAAAGAGATGACCATGGGGCCAATTACCACTCTTGAGAGATTGCTCAATCCCCAGAGGGGGATGCTCGCTCTAAGAGGTCCATCATCGGTTGCATTCCAAACGACGGTCTCATTTATAGGAGTGCTATTTTTCATCCATTCTGGGTAAGTGGATTTACTCCAGCTAACGTTGCCTTCTATGAAGTCGCAGTATTGTGATGATGCAAGCGGCATGGCAAGGCATAAGCATGCGACTGCAATGATGCATCCGAAATGGTGCGGCAATATGGGGGCCCTCCTACAACCTCATGCAATTGATTTGCCAGAGGCTTAAAAATAATCAGTATTATCATTAATGAATCCTTTGGTCTGTATCGACCGAGATAACCATCAATTTGGAATATTTTATAAAAAAAGGTAAACCGATCCTCGATAATACTATTGTGCGGCTCTTCACCACCTCTTACGATCGCAGCCCCTTATGCCAGGATCCACCCCGTGTTCGAGGCCGCAAAATCCCCCGCCACCAGAGCGCCCTCTCACCGCCGCCCAGCACCCCTGGATC